>NZ_AP018316.1:3619495-3673491 GCF_002368115.1 Dolichospermum compactum NIES-806
CGCCGAGTCTCTCTCTGAGACACCATCCAAATCGTTACGCCTTTCGTGCGGGTCGGAACTTACCCGACAAGGAATTTCGCTACCTTAGGACCGTTATAGTTACGGCCGCCGTTCACCGGGGCTTCGGTCGCCAGCTTCACTTTCGCTGACCAGCTTCCTTAACCTTCCGGCACTGGGCAGGCGTCAGCCCCCATACGTCCTCTTTCGAGTTGGCGGAGACCTGTGTTTTTGGTAAACAGTCGCTTGGATCTCTTCACTGCGACCCACTTATACAGTGGGCACCCCTTCTTCCGAAGTTACGGGGCCATTTTGCCGAGTTCCTTAGAGAGAGTTATCTCGCGCCCCTTGGTATTCTCAACCTCCCTACCTGTGTCGGTTTCGGGTACGGGTGTTCTATCTTCATCACATATATAGCTTTTCTTGGCACTATCCTTCACCACTCGGAGTTCGTAAACTCCTCCCAAACCAATCAGGGTATGGCTATCTTTCATGCGTCCCTATTTATGCTCCCACAGAACAGTAAGTGACTATTGACACTTTGTCCATCGACTACGCCTTTCGGCCTCGCCTTAGGTCCCGACTAACCCAGAGTGGACGAACCTGGCTCTGGAACCCTTAGGGTTTCGGGGTGTATGATTCTCACATACATTTGCGCTACTCAAGCCGACATTCTCACTTCCGTTTCGTCCACAGCTGCTCGCCGCTACTGCTTCTACCTACGACGGAACGCTCCCCTACCGATTATTTTTAGTAATCCCACAGCTTCGGTACATCACTTAGCCCCGTTCATTTTCGGCGCAAGATCGCTTGACTAGTGAGCTATTACGCACTCTTTCAAGGGTGGCTGCTTCTAGGCAAACCTCCTAGTTGTCTAGGCAATCTCACCTCCTTTATCACTTAGTGATGATTTGGGGACCTTAGCTGGTGGTCTGGGCTGTTTCCCTCTTGACAATGAAGCTTATCCCCCACTGTCTCACTGGCTGTGTGTTCTCTGGGTATTCTGAGTTTGTCTCGATTTGGTACCGGTCTCCCAGCCCGCACCGAAACAGTGCTTTACCCCCCAGATTTAATCACAACCGCTGCGCCTCAACACATTTCGGGGAGAACCAGCTAGCTCCTGGTTCGATTGGTATTTCACCCCTAACCACACCTCATCCGCCGATTTTTCAACATCGGTCGGTTCGGACCTCCACTTGGTGTTACCCAAGCTTCATCCTGGACATGGTTAGATCACCAGGGTTCGGGTCTATAAACACTGATTTTCGCCCTCTTCAGACTCGGTTTCCCTTTGGCTCCAGCATTTTCGCTTTAACCTACCAGTGCCTATAAGTCGCCGGCTCATTCTTCAACAGGCACGCGGTCATCCGTTAAATCGGACTCCCACTGCTTGTAAGCTTATGGTTTCATGTTCTATTTCACTCCCCTTCCGGGGTTCTTTTCACCTTTCCCTCGCGGTACTTGTTCACTATCGGTCACACAGTAGTATTTAGCCTTACGAGGTGGTCCTCGCTGATTCACATGGAATTCCTCGTGCTCCATGCTACTCGGGATTCAGCTACTATCCTTTGGTTTTTGACTACAAGACTTTCACTTCCTCTGGTACAGTATTTAGCTGTTTCGTCTAACCTCAGTGATTCGATATTGCTGTCCCACGACCCCAAAGGATAAATCCCTTGGTTTAGGCTCTTCCCCTTTCGCTCACCACTACTTAGGGAATCTCTAGTTTGATTTCTCTTCCTCCAGCTACTAAGATGTTTCAGTTCGCTGGGTTGGCTCTTTCCTGTCTATATATTCAACAGGTAGTACATAGGGTTGCCCCATTCGGATATTTCCGGCTCATAGTTTGCTTCCAACTCCCCGGAACATTTCGTCGGTAACCACGTCCTTCTTCGCCTCTGTGTGCCTAGGTATCCACCATTAGCCCTTATTAGCTTGACCACAATTTTTTCTTGTTTGCTTTCACATCCATTCAATGTCTGTGTCTGCCTGCTATTTCTCTTTCTCTTATGCAGTTTTCAAGGTTCTGGCTGGAATTTCACCCAGCAGTCTAACTGTTATGGTTAGGTGCTGACTTTGATTCAGTGATGATCCAAAATTCAATTTTTGAACTAAGCCGAATAATACTTTGAAAGATATCTACCAATCTCGACCGACCTAGGTTAGACCAATTTAGTTTCTATTAGCAATTGACATTGCTCTCGACAATCTAAATGGATTAGGTCTCCCTAAAAGGAGGTGATCCAGCCACACCTTCCGGTACGGCTACCTTGTTACGACTTCACCCCAGTCATCAGTCCTACCTTAGGCATCCCCCTCCAAAAGGTTGGGGTAACGACTTCGGGCGTGACCAACTTCCATGGTGTGACGGGCGGTGTGTACAAGGCCCGGGAACGAATTCACTGCAGTATGCTGACCTGCAATTACTAGCGATTCCTCCTTCACGAAGGCGAGTTGCAGCCTTCGATCTGAACTGAGCTACGGTTTCTGAGATTCGCATCACATCGCTGTGTAGCTGCCCTTTGTCCGTAGCATTGTAGTACGTGTGTAGCCCAAGACGTAAGGGGCATGCTGACTTGACGTCATCCCCACCTTCCTCCGGTTTGTCACCGGCAGTCTCTCTAGAGTGCCCAACTTAATGCTGGCAACTAAAAACGAGGGTTGCGCTCGTTGCGGGACTTAACCCAACATCTCACGACACGAGCTGACGACAGCCATGCACCACCTGTGTTCACGCTCCCTAAGGCACTCCTATATTTCTACAGGATTCGTGACATGTCAAGCCTTGGTAAGGTTCTTCGCGTTGCATCGAATTAAACCACATACTCCACCGCTTGTGCGGGCCCCCGTCAATTCCTTTGAGTTTCACAGTTGCCTGCGTACTCCCCAGGCGGGATACTTAACGCGTTAGCTACGGCACAGCTCGGGTCGATACGAGCTACGCCTAGTATCCATCGTTTACGGCTAGGACTACTGGGGTATCTAATCCCATTCGCTCCCCTAGCTTTCGTCCCTCAGTGTCAGTTTTGGCCTAGCAGAGCGCCTTCGCCACCGGTGTTCTTCCTGATATCTACGCATTTCACCGCTACACCAGGAATTCCCTCTGCCCCGACCATACTCTAGCTTTGTAGTTTCCACTGCTCTTATCACGTTGAGCGTGACTCTTTAACAGCAGACTTACTATGCCACCTGCGGACCCTTTACGCCCAATCATTCCGGATAACGCTTGCATCCTCCGTATTACCGCGGCTGCTGGCACGGAGTTAGCCGATGCTTATTCCTCAGGTACCGTCATTCTGTTCTTCCCTGAGAAAAGAGGTTTACAACCCAAGAGCCTTCTTCCCTCACGCGGTATTGCTCCGTCAGGCTTTCGCCCATTGCGGAAAATTCCCCACTGCTGCCTCCCGTAGGAGTCTGGGCCGTGTCTCAGTCCCAGTGTGGCTGATCATCCTCTCAGACCAGCTACTGATCGTCGCCTTGGTAGGCTCTTACCCCACCAACTAGCTAATCAGACGCAAGCTCTTCTTCAGGCAGCAAGCCTTTCACCTCTCGGCACATCCGGTATTAGCCACCGTTTCCAGTGGTTGTCCCCGACCTGAAGGTAGATTCTTACGCGTTACTCACCCGTCCGCCACTATCTCCGAAAAGACCGTTCGACTTGCATGTGTTAAGCATACCGCCAGCGTTCATCCTGAGCCAGGATCAAACTCTCCATTTTGTTTCTTTCGAGTTTGTTGGCTCCGAAATTAGTTAAAATCTCGAACCCTCTTTCAATTATCTTTACGACGAGGATTGGTTTAATCTATTCTTTCAAAGTATTATTTTTTCTCGGTTCAGTTGCCGGAAGTTGTTTCTCTTTTCGGCACTTATCTAATATATCAATCCTTTCTCTTTCTGTCAAGGGGTTTGGCAAATATTTTTTAGAGGATGGGTAATTTGTTGGGACGGAAAGCTGGAAATGGTTAACTGGAAAGGATTTTCTCTGGCTACAGTTTATTTGGATTAGTCCATTTTTGGGGATAGTGCTGTATTTTTTCCGGTGAGGTAGGTTGAATTATGTCCAAAAATTTTCATCATCTTGATTCTCAAGACTATTTTCAAGGTTGTTGCTTGCAGTGCTGTCGTAGTAATGCAGTGTTAGTTGAATAAGGAAGGGATTTGTTGGTTTTTCGTTAGAGTAGCTGGACTGCTGTGTGGGTGATGTTTCCAGATTATCGAAACGCAACTTTAACTTATTTTCGCTGCTAATGGAGACGATGACGGAAGCAAGGGGAATAGAGTTTGGGGATTGGGATTGGAGACCCAAAGGTAATTTTGATACTATACTGATTAGTTCTAGAGGAAAAAAAGAGTCTAGAGGGGGGAAGAGAGATGGCATTTTTAAACCCGGTTGTGTAGGGGTTGTTGAATCTGGAGGATTAGTGCTATTTGCAGATGTACTGATAATAATTTGGCGAACTTGGATATCAGTTAAGTTAGGGTTAGCACTAAGCATGAGAGCGACTACGCCAGCAATATGAGGGGCTGCCATAGATGTGCCATTGTAATTGGCGTATTGATTATTAGGTATTGTGGAGTAGACATCAACGCCTGGGGCGGTAACATAGGTGATTTCTTGAGAACCAGAACGGTTGGAAAAGTCTGCAAGCTTATTATTTTTATCGACTGCACCTACGGCAATTCCTGAATTATAGGCGTAGCGGGCAGGATAGGATGGCACTGGATCACCATTATTACCTGCTGCCATGACAACGATTACGTGTTTGCTGCTGGCATATTCAATGGCTGATTTGAGCGTATCCTTAGAGGAATTACCTCCTAGACTGAGGTTAATTACATTTGCGCCATTATCAACTGCGTAATAAATTCCTTTGGTGATATTTGAGTAAGAACCTGAGCCATTGGCATCTAGGACTTTAACTGGCATAATTTTAGAGTTATAGGCTATGCCAGTAACTCCAATACTGTTGTTTTCTGCGGCTATAGTTCCTGAAACATGGGTTCCATGACCATTGTTGTCTAAAATATTATTATTGCTGCTATCAAAGTTCCAACCTTGAACATCGTCAATATAGCCGTTACCATCATCGTCTATTCCATTACCAGCTATTTCTTTGGCGTTACTCCAAATATTATTTTTTAAGTCTTGATGGTTGTAGTCTACGCCTGTATCTAGTACGGCAACAATAATTCCTTGTCCTGTATATCCGTTATTCCAAGCTGTGGGGGCTTTGATTAGATCCGCACCCCAGTTATTGCTACCCAAGTTAGGAGAATCCGTATAGGGACTAACACCTGCGGCTTTACTGACTGCTAATTCGGCGTTAACTAGGCCATAGCCATTATTAGAGTTATAGCTGCTATTACTAGCTATAGGGGAGTTTGTTTCTAGATTATGTTGAGAAGAATTACTATGATTACCCCAACTTATACTATTGTCGGTGGGATTTTGAAGGGGATTTGTTTGGGAAATAGCGGTGTAACTGATTTCTTGTTGAGAGGAGATGTTTTGATAAAAATCCAATGACATAAGTATTTAAGCCTTAAGAATAGCAATATTTTTTTGACAAAGTGATTTTGTCAAAATCTGCAAATACAATAATTTGAAATTGTTGGTTATTTCTTCTTTTTAATTATTACTATAAATCGGGTAATATAAAAAGATATTTTAATCACGAATAAACTAATATTTAATAAATAATTCCAGGAAAAAATAAATTAATATTTGATGACATAACGATTAATTGTATATAGCAAAAATATAATTTCATGACAAAATCATGGTTATTTGATATTACAAATAATGATTTATTATCGGTCATACAACAATTCCCGCTCTAATGAAATACAATAGAGGGCGCAGTCCTTGCACCCCTACTGGTTTGGCGATAAAAAACTGTGCCTCATAACATCAGGAAGTGCTGTAAATACAAAAATCCCCAACTTTGTGAATAAGCTGGGGATATAAAAGGCAATCAAGAGCAGGTTTTTTAGTGCATACAGGCTTGGAGATAAAAACTTTGCTTTATGATAGCAGTAGTGATGTATTAATTTATCAAATCATTTGAACGTTGGTTAGGAAATGTTTGTTACTTTGAGATATCTTGCTAAGAAGGTGGATAACCAGCAGCAATTAAAGCTTCTCTAATAACAGATTCCGAAGCTTGAGTTTCTACATTGACAAACTTGGTTTTGGTATCAGCTTCCACAATAGCATTAGCGTCAATGGCTATAACTGCCTTGGTTATATTACTAGCACAAGCAGAACAAGCCATTCCAGGGATAGTGAGTTTAATTGTCATAGGTAAAAAGGAGTGAAAACTCAATTAAAAGTCACAAAAATATGCGTCTTAACTGACTGCATTATGCTTGAAAAAACAGTATATCCTAAATTTTCTAAATTAATTAGTCAAGGTAGAACAATTGTTGATTGTTTGTGCTAACAAAGCTGGTTCTACTGCGCGGATTTTAACCTGTTCCCTGTGGTAGTTGACAGCTAAACACTAATATAGTAATTTTGTACTATAAAAATTTGGTTCTCACTGTCATCTACCTATAGAGAGTAAAACAATGAAGCGGCTAAGATGTAACTCATATCATTGGAAACTGCTGTATATGATGAAGATTATTAAGTTCAAAAAACAGTACGTGCGGTTGACACAAGGAAACCCGATAAAAACTTTAACAATGTAGTTTTCCTAGCATCAACTCTGAATTAATGTTTGGAAACCTGGATCATTTTTAATCTCATCAAAATCAATATCACTTGCAGCATCTTCTCGATAACTGGGATTAAATTCAATAGCTTTTTGCAGATTCTCTAAAGCTAATTCAATTTTTCTTTGTAGTGCATAACAGGCAGCTTTGTTGTAATAGGCAATAGGATAATCAGGTTTAATTGCTAATGCTTTATCAAAACTGGTAATTGCTTCATCATCTTCTCCCAACATTACCAAAGTGTAACCCCGTTTATCCCAGACTTTAGGAGAGTTGGGTTGAAATTCTAAAGCTTTATCAAAAGAACCAACTGCATCTTCATAACGTTCTAATTCTAGCAAAGATAACCCACGATTTATCCAAGCAACTCCATCGTCAGGTTTAATTTTAGTAGCTTTATCAAAACAGTTAAATGCTTCTTGATGTTTTCCTAAATTTCCACAAGCTACACCAATATCACACCAAGCTTGATGATATTCAGGATTAATTTTGATAGCTTGATTATAGGAGGCTATAGCATCTTTATAACGTTTCAATCTATTGAGGATTATTCCACGCTTTAGCCAATTTTCTGGACTTTCAGGTTGAATTTTAATCAGTTGTTCATAAATAGCTAAAGCATCTTCATGACGTTTTTCTGAAAATAGTATTTCTGCTTGTTGGAGATAATCATCAATAGAAACTTGTGGTTGTAATGCTTCTGGTGCTTTTTCTATTGTAGGTGTAATTTCCGCTAACTCTTTGAGAATTATCTCTTTACGTTGTTGAGCATCAATTTCTAACTTTTGCAAATTTTCCAAAATAGTAATTTGCTGTTGTTGCACATCATTTTGTAAGTCTGAAAACTGAGATGTAAATTCTCCCCCAGATTTTTCTAGATTCTCAATTAGTTGCTGTTGTCGTTGAATAGCTGTATTTTGTAATTCTCTTAGTTGGTGAGAAAATTCAATTTCTAAGTTTTGCAGATTTTCTAGAACAGTAACTTGCTGTTTTTGCACATCATTTTGTAAATCTGAAAACTGAGATGTAAATTCTCCTCCAGATTTTTCTAGATTTTCAATTATTTGCTGTTGTCGTTGAATAGCTGTATTTTGTAATTCTCTTAGTTGGTGAGAAAATTCAATTTCTAAGTTTTGCAGATTTTCTAGAACAGTAACTTGCTGTTTTTGCACATCATTTTGTAAATCTGAAAACTGAGATGTAAATTCTCCTCCAGATTTTTCTAGATTCTCAATAATTTGCTGTTGTCGTTGAATAGCTGTATTTTGTAATTCTCTTAGTTGGTGAGAAAATTCGCTTTGTAATACAGCTAAATCTTCAAGCAATTGATATTTTTGAACTTGGATATCAGTTTTTAATTCAGTAATGTCTGATTTAAATATATTATTAAGGGTTTCGATATTATCTAGAACTATATCTTTTTGAGTTTTAACATCTAATTCAAATTGAGATAATTCATTATTAAATTCTGATTGTAGTTTTGCTAAGTTCTCAACAATATGAAATTTCTCTTGTTGAGTTTCTGACTCTAACCCTTGAAATTGAGATATTAACCCAGCGCGAGATTTTTCAATATCACTAATAGCAATATCTTTTTGATTTTCAACTTCTGATTTGAGTTGGGTAAATTGAGAAAATAACTCAAGTTCTAACTTTTTGATATTGTCAATTGTAATTTTTTGCTGTTGAGCAGATAAAGTTAATTGTTCTAGTTGAGTATTTAATCTAAACTCTAAATTACTGATATTCTCTTGAGCAGATTTAACTTCAATTTCCAAAGCTGTTAAAAACTCTTGTTTTGACTTGGGTAAATCAGATAAAAGAATAGATAAATTTTCTTCTTCACCTTGAATTTTTTGTTTAAGAGCATTAACTTCCTGTGCTAATTCTTGAGTAGTGTTTTTAGATTTTTGAATCAGTTGTTTTGCTTCTGCTTGAACTGTAGTTAATTGAGTTTGCAAATTTTCAATTCCTTGAATCTGCTGCATTGCTCTTTCTCCAATTTCCCGAATTACGGCTCGACGAAAAAACCATAATATGGCAATTAAAGCCACAGGAAATAAACTTAAAATAGTCAACCAGATATTGAGTAAGGTATTCGTGCGAGTAAAAGCTCGTTCAAAATCAGATTGCACTTGTTTTTGAGTGCGGGTTTCTTGTCGCAGTCGTGCTAATTCTTCCCGTTCCTGATTTGATAGTACCTGAGCCGTAGCAGATGGTACAAGATACCCACTGATAAAAGCCGTTGATAGCAGCAAGGGTGACAAGAAAATGGCGCTTTTTAAAGCTAGATTTGAGTATAAGGGGTTTTTGTTCTTCATCACTATTTTCCCTATCCGGTGGTTAGTTTTTACAGCGGTGTGCTTATATGCCATCTATGATAGATGATTGTTGTAGGGTGACTGGATTTCTATGGGGTTTTTTGATATTAACAGATTTGGGGAGAGCTATTCGCTATTCGAGGATGGAATTATGGAACAATCAAAGAGAGAACTTCTAGAAACTAAAGGTTGGAAAGTTGGAACAGTCACAGAATTTCTGGAACTAACTCCAGAGGAAGCAGCACTAGTAGAAATTAAATTAGCTCTCAGTCGCAGCAGCAAGACAAAGTAAAAATTTTACCGTCTGGTTGTTGTTAAGGCTGGAATAGTTTAGAATGACTATAAATACCATCTAAGAGTTAAAGTAAATTCTGTGCTGGATTACATAACAGCAAATCTACCACTGTTTGCGGATTTAGATCGAAAGTTAATAGTGAAAATAGAAGATATTGGTGAAGTTAATTTCGAGCAAGCAAATTTTCTCATCAATGGGGAAGCTTTAAAATCTCTGAAAAAGCTACCAAATTCATTAGTACAAACGGTGATTACCAGTCCTCCTTATTATGGACAACGTGACTATTGTACAGAAGAGCAAATTGGCATTGAAGAAAATCCAGATGAATATATAAACAGACTCTTAGAAATATTTGATGAAGTTAAAAGAGTCTTAAAAGAAGATGGCACACTTTGGATAAATTTAGGTGATAAATATATAGATGGAAGTTTAGCAGGACTCCCTTGGAAACTGGCATTAGCTCTTAAAGAAAGAGGATGGATTTTAAGATCGGATATTATCTGGTATAAACCAAATGCTATGCCATCTTCTGTGAAAAATCGTCCGACAACTGATCATGAATATATGTTTTTATTTGCAAAAAGTTCCAAGTATTACTATGATGCAGATGCTATTCGTGAACCTCATGTAACTTTTTCAGAAAATAGTAAAATGCGAGGAGGACGCAATCATCTAGGTAAAAAAGGAGGAACTCCAGAACAAGGCAAAAATTCAGGTAATTCTAATTTACATAACGGAAGATGGGATCAAGCATTTCATCCCAAAGGTAGAAATAAAAGAACTGTTTGGGAAGTTCCTTTATCTAAATTTAGAGATGCACATTTTGCTGTTTTTCCAGAACAACTAATAGAACCATGTATTTTAGCAGGCTCGTCTGAAGGGGGAATAGTTCTTGATCCCTTTTTTGGTGCTGGTACAGTAGGGTTAGTATCTATGAAGAAAGCGCGTAAATTTATTGGTATTGAACTCAATGAAGATTACTGTAAAATTGCTACCAAGAGAATTTTTTCAACATGATTATTCAATTGATTGAAAAATATGTAAAATCTCTTTAAGTTTATAATTGAGTAATTGTTCTACTTCAATTATTTGATTGGGATTTTTATCAATGTGAATAAATTCTGGAGATTTCAGTGAATCAAAATCTATTTTCCACGCTTCGGCTATGATAATTGGAATACATTTATATCCATCATTTCTCGCTTTTTCAATGGCTTGATTAATATCTCTAGTAAAAAGTAGAGCATGACCACCACCAGTTGTTTCTCTTGTTTTAACTGGAATTAATATAGTTCCTTTTTCTCCCATAATTGTTACATCATAAGTCTCACCACCAAGTTTAATTTGAGTTTCGCCAATTACCAGTTTGATCTTATTAGTTTTAAATATTTCTTGCAAATTTGTGCGAATAATTGCTTCAAATAAATTTCCTTTTATGGCTCGACGGCTTCCTTCTAAGCGTTCCATTATAACTTCACAGATAGGAAACCATTCCCATCTTTCTGGTTCAGGTAAAATAGCAGATACATATTCACGTACATGATTTAAGAGTGTTGCTTTACGCTCATTAGCTGTCCCATCAATATTTTTGAGTATGTTTTGTAATCTTTGTATAGGAGCATCTCTAAAAATCCAACCTAAAAAAAGCCATTTTGCTTTACTTTGAGGATATGGACGAGCAATTCCGTCATATAAATTTAAGTCGTTAGCAACTTTACGCTGTAAATATTTTAGTAAAACTTGTTGTGCTTTAGATGAATCCTTTTCAGTAACAAATTCATGTAGATTTCTATAACTTTCTGATTGTATAAAATTGATAAAATCATCAAAAAAAAGCTTATTTGAGTTGGCAATAATTGCAAGCTCCTTCAGTCTTATATTATCAGGAATATTAGTCATTAAAAAACTCTCTAGGTGAAATATTTAATGCATCTGCAATTTTATGGATATTCACAAGACTAATATTTCTTTCTCCGCGTTCTACACCTCCCATATAACTGCGGTCTAAGTTACATAAATGCGCTAATTCTTCTTGAGATAGTCCCATATTTTGCCTAATTTGACGTAGACGACTACCAAATTTTTTTTGGATATTTTTACTATTAGATGTTGTCATAAAGACAATTAAAAGCCATTGATGTTTTTAAGTCCACAGACTTTAAGTACCATAATCATATAAAATCAGGTATGAACCTTTCCCCGGCGCTACCGTCTACAATTTGACGTAGTAGTGTATAGAGTGCAGAAACCATGAGACGTAGATACAAAAAAGACTTGCAATCATTCATCAGCTTTAGCCTATTTACCACCTTAATCACGCTATATCCCGTGACCGCTACCCCTCTACGTACCCCAGATAAGACCGTCAACTGTGAGCTTCTCGTTGTGGGTGGTGGACTCTCTGGAGTAGCCACAGCTTATGAAGGGTTACTTGTAGGACGCACAGTTTGTTTAACAGAAATAACTGACTGGTTGGGGGGACAAATCTCCTCCCAAGGGACATCTGCGTTAGACGAAAGACCAACTCAACGAGCTAAACAATTCTATTCTCGCGGTTATTCCGAATTAAGAAACCGCATTGAACGCAAATATGGCAAACTTAATCCTGGTGATTGTTGGGTAAGTGACTCCTGTTTTCTGCCTCGTGATGCTCACAAGATCATGACACAAATGCTCAAAGATGCTGAAAAAAAAGGTAGAGGAAAATTACAATGGTTTCCCAATACAGTAATTAAAGATTTAGGAATTAGCAAAGATGGCAAAATTATTAATAATGCCATAGCTATTCAACATCAACCAGCAAAGAATCAACCACCTTTAAATACTCATCCTTTATCTCAAACTATTGAAGATGCTTATAGTTATAAAAATTCATCACAATTGAGTAAAACTATTATTCGTTTTCTGCCTAAACAATCTCAAAATAATTCTGGAAAATGGTACGTTATAGACACAAGTGAAACTGGTGAAATTATTGCTTTAGCAGATGTTCCTTATCGGCTAGGAATTGATGCCCGTTCCTATCTTGAACCTTCATCTTCTAGCACGACAAATGATCCTTATTGTCCTCAAGGTTTCACTTATACTTTTGCAATGGAGGCAACAAAAGAATACCAAAGCCAAACAATGCCACCATTTTATTTACAATATTCACCATATTTTAGTTATGAATTAAAGCGATTAGCCAACTTTGATTTAGTCTTTACCTATCGCCGAATTTGGAGTCCGCAAAAAGGACAAGCAACTACATTTAATGGTGTGAAATTTACTGCGCCTACACCGGGGGATATTTCTATGCAAAACTGGACTTGGGGAAATGATTACCGACCAGGAACAGCCGCAGATAATCTTATTTATTCTCGTCAACAACTAGAAAATTATGGACAGTTAAAACCTGGAGGTTGGCAAGGTGGACTACGCACAGAAACTTTGCGTAAAGCTGAAGAAAAAGCATTTTCCTATTTTTATTGGTTGTATGGGGGAACTACAGATTCTCAGTTGGGTAATGGTGTGAAAAAACCGCAAAAAAATATCAGATTTTTAACAGGTTTAGATTCGCCAATGGGGACGGTTCATGGTTTATCTAAATACCCTTATATGCGGGAAGGAAGACGGATTATTGGTCGTCCAAGTTGGGGACAACCGGAAGGTTTTGGTATTTGGGAAGTTGATATTTCTCGGCGTAATTATAATGATGAATATTATCGAAAAACTTTGCCGGCAAATATGTATCGCAATCTAAAAGCAACGGTGTCTGGTTTGGAAGCGACATCTGTAATTAGGGGAGAAATTACTCCAGAAAAAGTTATTCGCCGGAGTCGTTCGACAATTTACCCTGATGCTGTGGGTATTGGTCATTATGCCATAGATTTTCATCCTTGTATGGCAAAAAGTCCAGTCGAAGCACAGGGTAATCAGGAACGTGCGGGGGAAAGGCGGGGTGCAGGACTTGCTTATCCTTTTCAAATTGCCTTACGGGCAATGATTCCCCAAAAAATTGATAATTTATTGGTAGGGGGAAAAAGTATTGCTACTAGTCATATTGCGGCGGCTGCTTATCGGGTTCATTCTTTTGAATGGTCTTCTGGTGCGGCTGCGGGAACTGTGGCTAGTTTTGCACTAAAAGAAGGAATTGCACCATATCAATTGGTTGATGATTTACCTCAACAAGAACCAAAATTACAAATGTTAAGAAAGTTGTTGGAAGCGAATGGGAATCCTACGGCTTTTCCTGATACTTCTATTTTTAATGAAAATTGGGATGATTGGCGGTAGGTAAAATATGATTGCACAAGATCCCCGACTTCTTCAAGAAGTCGGGGATCTAAAATTTAATCTGGAAGAAATTCAGAATTGAGAGTTTGTTCACAGGTATAAGGACATATTTGGGGAAATATCTGTTGACCTAATTGAGTTTCTCTCATTGCTAATGCTAAACCTAATTCATAAGCTGTGAGAAAAACTTCTTCTAAATAAGGTTTTAAACTGGGACTATCTTGTAAAAGTAGTTTTATTTGAATCCGTTGTTCTCGAATTGTACTCAACCAAATACTGCTGCGTTTTTCTGCTTGAAATTGCCATTTCAATAAATGTCCTAGCAATACAGCTAATCTATTTCTAAATTCTTGTCTTTCTTTTCTTCCCAATGTTTCTAATTCTTCAATTAGGTTGACAGCATCTAACGTATCCCATTGTTGGGTTTTGAGTAAATTAACCTGTTCTTGAGTCCAAGCATGAAAGTCGCTTGTGTAGAGGAGAAAGGTGTTCATTTTCGCACCTATTATAGGTTTATCTATTTTTAGTTTAATTGTATTCTATATCTCATATACGAAGTAATTAAAAGGTAAAATTTCAATTACTTCATAGATATAAATTAATATTTTTACACATTATTGGCTTGTGTCTGACTACTAACTCAGCCAGCAATGGATTAAACTAGTTATTTGTAATGTCAGTTTTTACAATGTCGTTTTTGGCTGATTTTTCTATGGTGACAAGAATTGTAGATGTGTACAGTATGGCTTCAGCACCAACTGTGACACCTGACCGGGTTAATCAAGTGACTCGGAAAACCTATCCTAATTATAAGGTGATTGTGTTGAATGATGATTTCAATACTTTCCAGCACGTGGCTGAGTGCTTGATGAAGTATATTCCGGGGATGTCGGGCGATCGCGCTTGGGATCTCACTAATCAGGTACACTATGAAGGACAAGCGATTGTCTGGACAGGTCCGCAAGAACCAGCGGAATTATACCACCAACAACTACGTCGGGCTGGGTTGACGATGGCTCCCCTGGAAGCAGCCTAATTATTATGTCAAAACCTACTGATGGTAGACTTGTTTGGAATCATTCTACCCATATTCCTGGTCTAATTCCTATTTTAGAACGTTTGTGTCAACAGCATGGGATTGGGACTGTTACACCTGCGGTGATTGGTAGAGCTAAGGGTCATGCACCAAAAATGCAGTTGCGGGTGTCTGTACCTATTCGTGGTGGCTATAAAATCATTGCTCGTCAAGGTAAGACGGTGCAGGAGGTGTTTATCCTCACAACTTTACTACAGGATGAACTCGAAGGTGCGATCGCTATTGCTATGAGAATTGCCTAAATTATGAATTTACAAATAGCAAGGTTGGAGCTAAGTTCAGTTCTAACCTTGACTTTTGATTATTCTTCAATTTTATGAACTGCAAACTTATGTAATGGTAAACTCAAAATACAAGAAAATGTTAAGAAATATGACAAAGCTGTAGTGATTCTCAAAGTTATTATTACAGCTTCCCAGTCAAATAAAAATACTTTTTCCATCCCAAAAGCGAAGCAATAAACTAACCAGTAAGCAAAACTCATTCTTAAGAGACTTTGTTCTGTTTCTTGGAAATCATCTATGGCTTTATTTTCATCTTTTAATAACCATAGACCGACAATACAAGCGATTGAGGAAATAGCCACCACAAATTCATGGCAACATAAATTTACCGTAGGCATTGGTTTTTGTCTCCATTTTCAATATTTTTATATTCCTATGGAAATTTAGTCTAAAGGAATATGCTGGAGAGTTGTGCAAAATAGTTACAAACTGCAATCCCTCAACAACTTTCTTTACAAATCCCAATACCTAATGAATAGAAATATCTTACCAATTACGTTGTTATTGCGGCATTTTCTGACAAAAAGCTCATCATATTGATATCAGTCATCTAACTTAGGGTTAATTTAAAATATCTAACTTAGGATTAGTTAAATTACTTTAATTAAAGCATAAGCTGTTTATAGCAGGTTAATTCCAACTATGTTATTTTGGAGATATTAAGATGATGTTGCAAGCAAATTTTACGACTTCTCAGACAAAAAAAGATGCTTCTTTAATTGGTTCTGATGAAAATTGTTTATCGGAATTAAGTTCGGAACAAGCTTCTAATATTGTTGGAGGATTTACACTTAAAAATAATACAGAAGCACCAAGGATTTTTTATAATTTTGGGGAGAAGTCACCCCTCAAACAACAAACTTTACAACCGGGAGAGAGTGGTACTTATCCCGGAGAGTTTATTTTGTATAACTCTTCAGCATCAACGCCCGGAATTAGCCCAGCCGTATTCAAAGCAGACCCTTCTGGTTCATTTAGTTTAAATCAATCAGGAACTAAGATAATTCCTACTGATCTTAGTTCTGCTAATGGAAGTGGAAGTGCAGATTGCTAAAAAAGCCTGTAAATAAATTTTGAATAGACAGCCTCTAGAAATTAATCTGGAGGTTTTATTTATAGCTATAGTAATCCATTTGGTTACCGAATTTAATTATGTGGTCAATTTAATATTATTCTTGCCTCTCTTCAATTCTTCCTCCTGACTTCCGACTCCTGAATTCTTCTTTATACTACTTCACAAGAATTAACTAAAGGTAATAATGGTCCTATTTGTTCCTGTCCATTTATAGCTAAATCACTATGACATAAATACAATTTATCAGACACACGCGCCAGTAAATCGGCGACAATTTTTTGTAATCTTTGTGCTTCAGCTAGTTGTTCATCTGCTGCTGTCCAAGGTTGTCCTAACCTATCCCGTAAAAATAAAGTAGCACCAAATAAAGTGGCTGCACCACCTTTTGCCCACAGTGGTGAACCAATATCTAACCAAAAATGCCAACGGTGATGTTTACGACTGGCACGATACTGAAAGATGGTTGCTAAAGTGACTGCTTTTCTAGTGCTACCGAGAGGACGGATAGGGTAGGGATTTGCAGTAATTGTTCCCCGTCGCAACAGTTGAATAAATTCATTAATGGTAATACTAAGGGTTTCAGGTGTATCTAGTGAAAGCAATAGATTATTATTTTGTTTTAAGCGAGTATCTACTTCCCAATAATGTTGAGCGGTTTCTAGTAATTCTCTTAATGCTGCTAATTCTTGATATGAAGGGTTTTTATCCTTACATAGAAACTCCTGAATGGCTTTGTAGAGGAGAAAAATGGGGGTGAGGAGAAGTCGCTGGTGATATTCCTCTCTCTGTTTGCCAATCCATTGTAATATATCTTCATACGCCTGAGTGGCAATATAGCCAATTCTATCCCAGCGTTCAAAGGTTTTCACTGGTAATAAATTGGGTGTGTCGGGGTGGGGAACGAAACAAGCATCAGCGATTAACCCAGCCCGCACCGGATCTATTTTAGAATGATGGAATTCTTTTTCCTCGCCATTTTGGGTTTGATATTGAGTCAAAACCACCAACATTTCCGCCACTGCATCCCTATCTACTAACCGCCCCAAACCGGGGTAAACTAGAGCCATGAGGGTAAGTAATGCTCTCACCACTGAAGAACTGATTAAAGGGCGTTGTTCGTTGAGAGATTCTACCTCAATATTTTGTTTAGTTAATATTTCTACTAGAGTATAACGAGCGATCGCATCTAAACCCGGTGCAATAATCGCTACTTCATCCGCTGCTACTTCCCCGGACTGCACCCCAGCAATAATAATCTCGGCTGTTTGGCGTAATAATTGGGCGCGGGAATTAGTTTGAATAGGTTGTACACAACTGGGTAAACTCAATATCGTCATTGGCTGTGTGACCAATTTTACCATTTTCTCAGTCAGAGTATAGCCCAAACTATTTACAGGAGGTGAAGTTAAAGTTTCTACTTGACAACGCCCAGATAAGTGGTATAAATACTCAGGATCTGCTCCTAAACCCCAACGGACAGCCCCATGAGGATTATAGCTAAAAGCCCCTACAGCACCAGCATCTAACAAAAATGCAAATAAGTTGGCGGCGATCGCCGGATAATCATCCACATCATCTGCTATTATCCCTTGATAACGGTGTTTTAAATGCTGTTGATAGCTACCATCAGGTAATAATTTTTGGTGATACAATTCAGTAATTAGCGCATAAGTTAATAAACCTTTTTCTAAACACCAATTTCGCCAATCTAGTAGTAAAAAACCCAAAAATTCCGGTTCTAAATTGATAGAATTATCTTCTAAACCACTTTGGAATATTTGAGGAATATCTTCACAGGATACACCGCTATAAGCTGCCAATTGCCATAAATCTAGAATCCTTCTAACCAACCGATTATCATTCATACCTACACGCCGCAAAACTTCTGAATTT
The DNA here is from genome assembly GCF_002368115.1 of Dolichospermum compactum NIES-806. Taxonomy (NCBI): domain Bacteria; kingdom Bacillati; phylum Cyanobacteriota; class Cyanophyceae; order Nostocales; family Aphanizomenonaceae; genus Dolichospermum; species Dolichospermum compactum. The sequence goes on from NZ_AP018316.1 coordinate 3,637,449, forward strand.
AACTGAGAACTCCAGAGTTTCGTCGCCAACTCTTGTTCCGTTTCAGGACGCAATCTAAGCGGAAATTGTGCTTTGATTGACAATAAATCAATTAGCAAAGGCCAAAACAAAATTACCTCATCTTGGAAAAAACCCAAAGCCGTTTTCACACGAATAGGATATTTTCCCAGTGTTAAAGTAGTAACTCTATCAGCTAATTCCCTGCGATTATCATCATTAGCAACTAACAATAAAATACCTAGTTCTTTTTGGTGTAAATTTAAATTTTTATCTATAGATTGGGTTTGAGAATTGTTAATATTTTTATTATAAAATGAACCAGAAACTTGATTATTAACTTGCAACCAAGCATCAAAATAGCTGACCAAGCGAGTAGTTTTACCACTACGACTAGTACCAAAAATCCAAAGAGAATCAGAAACCATGGTTTTTGCGTTAACTTAAGTTTAAGAATTTAGTAGATAATCCCAAATAATCGTCTTGATGAAAAGTACCGTGTCTAGCCAAAAAATATACCCCTTTTTATTGTCTGCTTACAAATGGTATCTACTGACACCAGAACGTTCTTTAGGTACAGCTTATCAAGCAGCTATAAAAATTAAGGAAATTGAAGATCAACACTTTAATGGTAACAAAATAGACTCCGAGTTTACCATACACAGTGCCAGTGTCATGGATTATTTTCAAGGAGATTTGCGAAAGTTATTAAAAACTGTGCAAATGCGGCTGACAGAATTTAAAGCTAGTCGGTGGTTTGCGAATGAATCTAAACAAAAAGCTGCCCTAAAATTGGGTATAGAATATTCTAGCCCCGCATTAATTTTAGAGAAACTAGAATTCATTGATCAAGTTACCTCCAAATATACTAATAATGATATAGATACAAATTATAACAACTCCAACTCTTCACCTGTTGCACCATCCACAGATTTAGTTAATTCCCAACAATTTGTTCCTAAAACATCAAATCAAGCCAACAAAAACCCACCAAAAGGAAAAACTAACACAACAGGTATTTTACCACGTTCAATTTTAAGCACAATCACTCGCCTACAGGTAGAATTAGATCCAGAATCTGAACAAAATGTAGTTCAAAATTTTAGGAAAGCTCAACAAAGAAGTATTATCTCAATTCGGTTTATACTTTTAATAATTATCGTTCCTCTTCTAACTCATCAATTATCCAAGGCTTTAATTGTTGGTCCATTGGTAGAACATTTTCGCCATGATAAAACAGTAGAAGTTTTCCTAAATGGAGAAATGGAAGAAGAAGGATTATTAGCATTACAAAGATTTGAAGAAAGAATCAAATTTGAAGCCTTAATTAGTAATGCACCTCCCCTTACTGCCGAAGAATTAGAACTCAAAATAAAGAAGAAAGCAGAGGAAGTCAAAGAGGAATTTCGTAAAGAAAGTGATAATGCTATTAAAAATGTATTTGCTGATATTTTCGCAGTAATTACCTTCACCATCTTATTACTTGTTAGTAAGCGTTCTATCGCAGTCCTCAAAGAATTTTTTGATAACGTAGTTTATGGTTTAAGTGATAGTGCTAAAGCATTTATTATCATTTTATTTACCGATGTTTTTGTCGGTTTCCACTCTCCTCACGGTTGGGAAGTTCTCTTAGAAGGAATATCACGACATTGGGGATTACCAGCCAATCGTGATTTTATTTTCTTATTTATTGCCACATTTCCCGTAATTTTAGATACGATCTTCAAATATTGGATTTTCCGTTACTTAAATCGGATTTCACCTTCTGCCGTTGCTACCTACCATAACATGAATGAATAGCCATGAATGAATAGCCAGCATTTTGCCAACATTACTATTAGCTTACCAATATTTATGGCTAGTACCGCCGTGACGCGAAGCGGTACTAGTTTGATTGTGGGCATACAACCACTCCCCAATCAAGAACTTGCTTCCCCAGAATGTCAGATAGGAAAATGGAATTTACCAGCTTTAGTTAATTATTCTCCAGTTTAGTTAATTATTCTCTTTGTACACGAGTCACAACTGAAACGAAGCCGTTAATGCTAACGCTAAAGCATCTGCCGCATCATCAGGTCGAGGAATTTCATCTAAATCCAATTCCCGCATCACAGCTTCTTGCACTTCTGCCTTATCTGCCTTACCATAATTCGTTAAAGCTTGCTTAATTTGGGGAGGTGCAAATTCCACATAAGGGAGTTTACGCTGTCCTAAAACTAACATAAGTACACCCCTGGCTTGTGCTACAATAATGGTATTTGCCATACGATGAAAGAATAATTTTTCAATGGCTACTAAATCCGGCTGTAAATCCTCCATGACGGTGTGTAAATCGTCAAATAATGTACATAGTCGTTGACTCATTTCCATATCGGCACTGGTGCGAATTACGCCAAAATCAACCATCTGTACCGTTGTCTGTTGTTCTTTTGTTTGACTTTGCTGCCAATCAATTGCCCCAAATCCCACAGTTGCTAGTCCTGGATCTATTCCTAAAATTCGTTTTTTCATAAAATTCTTGATAACTGGGGTAATTGGTAATTGGTAATGGGAAAATTCTTGGACTCTGCCCCCTGCAATCTGCCCCTGCCCCCTGCTTCCTAACTCCTGACTCCTGATTTTTGTTAAATATTGTTTGTACCAACTTTCCTTATTAGGTATGTTTATCGGTTTTCTGAAACAAGCCATTAATTCGCTACAGCTACAGTCCCAAGGTCGCACTTCCTATCGGATTAACCAATGGTGCAAATGGTTGTCTCCTGGATTAGCTGTGAAACGCTGGTTACTTATCAGTATTGCGGGTGTTTTCTTAGCCAGTTTGGGGTTAGCTATTTGGGTAAAATTAACCCCGATTTTTTGGATACTGGAATTGCTGAAAGGTCTTTTTGGTTTCCTGGCTGACATTTTACCCAACTATATCAGCGGTCCTGTACTCCTGTTATCTGGTCTGCTGTTGGTGCTGTGGGGACAATCCCGCACTGTTGGTTCAATTACGGAAGTTCTCAGACCTATTGGTGATGAAGAGGAGTTGATAGATGTCCTATTGGCACATCGTCGTTTATACCGGGGTCCGAAAATTGTGGTTATTGGTGGTGGGACTGGACTTTCAACTTTACTCAGAGGCTTAAAAACTTATAGTGCTAATATTACTGCTATTGTCACGGTAGCAGATGATGGCGGTTCTTCTGGGAGACTGCGCGAAGAATTTGGCGTTTTACCACCGGGTGATATCCGCAATTGTTTGGCGGCGTTAGCAGATGAAGAAAAATTACTGACGGAATTATTTCAATATCGCTTTCGGGCGGGAGATGGTTTAACAGGTCACAGTTTTGGTAATTTGTTTTTAACTGCCATGACTGATATTACTGGGGATTTGGTGGAAGCGATCGCTGCCAGTTCTAAAGTATTGGCGGTGAGAGGACAAGTTTTACCTGCTACCCTTAGCGATGTCCGTCTCTGGGCAGAATTGACAGATGGTCGTCGCATTGAGGGTGAGTCCAATATTCCTAAAGCTGCGGGGAAAATTGTCAAAATTGGCTGTATTCCTGAAAATCCACCGGCAGTTCCTGCGGCAATTAAAGCCATTAAAGAAGCTGATTACATTATTATTGGTCCGGGTAGTCTTTACACTAGCTTAATTCCTAATTTGTTAGTTCAAGAAATTGCTGATGCGATCGCCGCTACCAATGCACCTCGTATCTATATCTGCAACATTATGACCCAGCCAGGAGAAACTGATGGATATAGTGTTGCTGAACATATTCAAGCAATAGATGACGCTTGTGGCAATAGAAGGTTATTCGATGCCGTATTAGTTCATAAAAAAATGCCATCAGCCCAAGCACTTATCCGTTATGCCCAACAAAACGCCCATCCAGTTTTTTTAGACCGAGAATCTGTCACCCAATTAGGACGGCGAATAGTTCCTGCTAATATTCTCTTTGAAGATGAAAATGGTGCTGTTCGCCATGACCCGCAGAGATTAGCCAAAGTTTTATTAAAATGGTACAGTGGAGCGCATCAGATGAAATAAAGGCAGAGGGTCAGGGGTCAGGGGCTGACATCCCGTTAGCTATCCGACAAATTGATTAATTCGTTGCCAAACACTTTCTAATAAATCAGAATTACCCATATTAACATATTCAAGATTAGGAGATTGTCTAAACCAAGTGCGTTGACGTTTAGCGAATTGTCTGGTATGTAAAACAATTAATTCTTTTGCTTCTTCTAAAGAAAGTTCACCAGCTAAATATTGCTTAATTTCTTGATATCCCAAAGTATTTAATAAAGATAAATCACTACCATATTTTTGACAAAGATATTCAACTTCACCAACTAAGCCATCTGCTATCATTTGCTCAGTTCGTTTGCGAATTCTCACATCTAAATGTTCTGCATCGGAATCTAAGCAAATTTGCAAAATTGGATAATCTGGTGGGTTTTCTCCTTGCTGTTCAGAAATCGGTATACCAGTTGTATAATAAACTTCCAAAGCTCTTAAAGTTCGCACCAAATCGTTAGCATGAATTTTTCGGGCAGCAATGGGATCAACTTGTTGTAGTATCTGGTAAAGTTGAACTTGTCCTAAAGATTCTAATTGCGATCGCAATTCTGGTTGTGGTGCAACTCTAGGAATCTTCATTCCTTGCACAATGGAACGAATATATAAACCAGTTCCACCAACTAACAACAGTGCTTCAACCCCCAATCTAGCAATTAAAGCTTGTGCTTGTTCCTGATAATCTGCTAATGTCATTATTTCAGTTGGTTTGCAGATGTCTATTAAATAATGGGGAACTGATTTTTGTTCAACCACATTTGGTTTAGCCGTCCCAATATCAAACTCACGATATACTTGACGAGAATCCGCACTCAGAATTACAGAATTTAACCTTTGTGCTAAACTCAAAGCCAAACCAGATTTACCCGTCGCTGTCGCTCCACAAATTACAATTAATTTAGTCATTAGTCAGTTGTTCGTTGTCAGTTATCAGTGGGAAGAAGAACAAAAAATAGGGAATTTCCCCTATCAATTTCTAAAAAGCTTATTGCATATTACTTTTGACTTCCACCCTGCGGTGTAGGGTTACAACCCCTCTATAAATTTTCCATCAAATTGCGCTACAGACGGCAGGAAGGCTTTTGTGTTATAATGCTGGGGTGATTTGACTTTTTTCGCCTTTTGGCGATATTAACCCCAAGCATCAGGAGAATTTTCATGACGAGCAGTTACAGCGCCGATCAGATTCAAGTTCTGGAAGGTCTGGAAGCCGTCCGCAAACGACCAGGGATGTACATTGGTACTACAGGTCCGCGAGGACTCCACCATTTAGTTTACGAGGTAGTGGACAACTCTGTTGATGAAGCTTTGGCGGGTCACTGTACCCATGTTGAGGTGGATATTAATGCAGATGGTTCTGTTACCGTAACAGATGATGGTCGGGGTATTCCTACGGATATTCACCCAAAAACCGGGAAATCAGCGTTAGAAACAGTGTTAACTGTTCTTCATGCTGGTGGTAAGTTTGGTGGTGGTGGCTACAAAGTCTCCGGTGGTTTACACGGTGTTGGTATTTCTGTTGTTAACGCCCTCTCTGAGTTTGTAGAAGTTACGGTTTGGCGCGATCACAAGGTACATACCCAGCGATATGAACGGAGTTTCCCCGTTACGGAATTGGTAGCAAAGCCCTATAAAGAAGATAGAACTGGTACTTCTATTACCTTCAAGCCAGATACACAAATTTTTACCACCAGCATAGAATTCGATTACATTACTTTATCAGGAAGATTGCGCGAGTTAGCGTATTTAAATGCAGGTGTCAGGATTACTTTTACTGATCATCGTTTAGAAATCCTTAAAAGCGACACACCAAGAATCGAAACTTACGAGTACAAGGGTGGTATTAAGGAATATATCGCCTACATGAACCGTGAGAAGCAACCTCTCCACGAAGAAATTATCTATGTCCAAGGGGAACGTAATAATGTCCAGGTAGAAGTTTCTTTGCAGTGGTGTACTGATGCTTATACAGATAATGTTCTCGGTTTTGCTAATAATATTCGGACTATTGATGGTGGTACGCACTTAGAAGGTTTAAAAGCAGTTTTAACTCGAACATTAAATGCAACTGCCCGCAAACGCAATAAAATTAAAGAGAATGAATCTAACCTCAGTGGTGAACACGTCCGCGAAGGTTTAACTGCTGTAATTTCCGTGAAAGTCCCAGATCCTGAATTTGAGGGACAAACTAAAACTAAACTGGGAAATACAGAAGTTCGCGGGATTGTTGATTCTTTTGTCGGTGAGGTTCTAACTGAGTATCTGGACTTTCATCCCGCGATCGCTGATGCTATTTTAGATAAAGCTATTCAAGCATTTAAAGCTGCTGAAGCTGCTCGACACGCACGGGAATTAGTCCGTCGCAAATCAGTATTAGAATCTTCGCCTTTACCTGGTAAATTAGCAGATTGTAGTTCTCGTGATCCTGCTGAGTCTGAAATATACATCGTGGAAGGGGATTCCGCGGGTGGAAGCGCAAAGCAAGGACGCGATCGCCGCACCCAAGCAATTCTGCCGCTGCGTGGTAAAATTCTCAACATCGAAAAAACCGACGATGCCAAAATCTATAAAAATAACGAAATTCAAGCCTTAATTACAGCACTCGGTTTAGGTGTTAAAGGCGAAGAATTCAACCCCTCGCAATTACGATATCATCACGTAGTGTTAATGACCGATGCTGACGTAGATGGAGCCCACATCCGCACGTTGTTGTTAACTTTCTTCTATCGTTATCAACGGGCATTAATTGAACAAGGTTTCATCTATATCGCTTGTCCTCCCTTGTACAAAGTAGAACGGGGAAAAAATTATCAGTATTGTTATAGCGAACGGGAATTGCAACAACATCTAGGTACTCTTCCCAGCAATGCTAACTATACCATTCAACGTTTTAAAGGTCTGGGAGAAATGATGCCGGAACAACTTTGGACAACCACCATGAATCCAGAAACCCGTACCCTCAAACGAGTGGAAATTGAAGATGCAGCCGAAGCTGACCGAATTTTTACCATTCTGATGGGCGATCGCGTCGCACCCCGCCGGGAATTCATTGAAACCTATGGTTCTAAACTGAATATGACAGATTTAGATATTTAAGGTGATTGCTAATAGGTGATTGGTAATGGGTAATTAGTAATTACTCGGTTACCTCGCCTGTTCCCTGTTCCCATAAATTTTTCCCGAAAAATCATAAATTTTCTCCACAAAGGGGGAAAGCATTTGCTATGCTTATAAAGCGCAACTAGATATTATCTACAAAGCAAAGCTTAGTAAGTATACACAAAACTTTTCATAACCAGATGACAGCCACCTTCTTGAAATCCGAAGTATTCATAATTACAATTGACATACGTTAATTTACCCAAATATATCTTTGGGCAACTTTAGCAGCAATATTATTTATCACCTGATTAAAATATCGTTGTATACCATAAGAACAGTTTGTCAAGTTGCACAGGGTAGAAATCTCAACTCTGCGCTAATGTGTGAATAAGGCTAAATCGAGAGAAATCTTAATTCATCTCTTACCTCGCTAAAAATATGCCATAACTTTAACTCCCTAGTTCAAGTTCTTGGTATAGCATATACAGGAGTTAGTGCCTGGAAACAAACACCAATCACTAGCTAATAGTGAATATGTACAATTAGTTCCACCAGAACTAATATCTGTAAACAAACATCCGCCTTCGGATTAAGTTCAAGCAGAACATAAATACTATTTGTTCAGTTAGGAACAATTTGTATAAGTTTTATAAAGCAGCAAGTGTGCCTACCTTTTAATTTAATGAGAATGCCACTGACCAACCAAAAAGGTTTCGACAAGATTTAATGGTATTACCACCATTTTTAATGTCTTTTTGATAAAGGTGGCTTAATCTTAGTCAATAAGTTCATAAATAATGCACGAAAAGAGTGTAATTTTTGTGAAATAGGCTACAATTGGAACAGTATTTACAGTTAAATCTTCCAAATGTCATACATTGTATCCGCACCAGGAAACTTTTTGAAAAAGATGGATCTAGGTTTATAGATTCGGTTAATCAAAAGTGATATGTAGGATGATCGGGTATGACAATTAAAAAAGCGGGCAATTCGCTTTCAAAGTGATATTTGCCACTTTTACTAAACAATCCTGCATCAAACAGGAAAAAAAATCACCGAAAATATCTGAGGGTAACCAGCCAAAACCCAATTTTCGGTTCACAGATTACTTAAAACCAAAAGTAATCGCAATGTCTTCAGTAACTGATTCTGCAAGGAGCATGAGGAAAGCGGCATGAACCAGGCTAACAACGTACTCGATAATATTTATCAGCCTGACCTAGAAATGATAAATCCGCCTGAGATCGAATTACAAGCACTCTTAATAGAAGAGGACTTATTGCTGACTGATGACGGCGAAATTGATGATTTTTTAGAGCCTCAGTCTGATGAGGACGACGCAAAGTCTGGAAAAGCCGCTAAATCGCGTCGTCGGACACCAATTGCCAAGAAAAAGCACTATACAGAAGATTCAATTCGTCTGTACCTGCAAGAAATTGGACGGATTCGTTTGTTACGCGCAGACGAAGAAATTGAACTAGCGCGGAAAATCGCTGAGTTACTGGAATTAGAACGGGCGCGCGAAAGGCTTTGTGAACGCCTAGAACGCGATCCTAGAGACAGCGAATGGGCGGCAGAAGTATCATTACCATTACCAACCTTTCGTTACCGTCTGCACGTTGGACGTAGAGCGAAAGACAAGATGGTACAGTCGAACTTGAGACTTGTAGTTTCCATTGCCAAAAAATACATGAATCGGGGCTTGTCCTTCCAAGACTTGATTCAAGAGGGTAGTTTGGGTTTGATTCGTGCGGCTGAAAAGTTTGATCACGAAAAAGGCTATAAGTTTTCTACCTACGCTACATGGTGGATACGTCAAGCAATTACAAGAGCGATCGCTGATCAGTCCCGCACTATCCGTTTACCGGTTCATCTCTACGAAACCATTTCGCGGATTAAGAAAACCACCAAACTCCTGTCTCAAGAAATGGGACGCAAACCCACAGAAGAAGAAATTGCGACTCGGATGGAAATGACCATCGAGAAACTGCGGTTTATTGCCAAATCAGCCCAGTTGCCAATTTCCTTAGAAACACCTATCGGTAAAGAAGAAGATTCTCGTTTAGGCGATTTTATTGAATCTGATGGTGAAACTCCAGAAGATCAAGTTTCTAAGAACTTGCTGCGGGAAGACCTAGAAAAAGTCCTAGATAGTCTCAGTCCCCGTGAAAGAGACGTTCTCCGACTCCGCTATGGTTTGGATGATGGCCGCATGAAAACCCTAGAAGAAATCGGTCAGATTTTCAACGTTACCCGCGAACGCATTCGCCAAATCGAAGCTAAAGCACTCCGTAAATTACGCCATCCCAATCGGAATAGTGTATTGAAAGAGTATATTCGTTAATTGTTAGGGGTGGGTTTAAGTCATTAATCTCTTAAACCTGCCCCTATCATTAATTACATCTTGCCTTTCTGCATCACTTCTTGGAGATGATGACGAATCTCGTGCGCCTGTTCAATTTCCGATTGCCGTAATTTTTGAAAAAGTTCTACACAGGGTTGAGAATTAGCTTCCTTGGCATCTTTGATATAATTTTCATAAGCTTGAACTGCTACGGCTTTAGTATGCAGCACACTAATAAAATCAAACTCTAAGTTAGTAATGGGTTCTTGAGTTTTAGTTTTAGTCATTTTTCGCCTCTGTTAGTTGTTTAACTAATTTCTACTTATTTCTCTAGAGTTATTCATCTGTCCAAAAGCTGAGAAAATACCATGTTCTGAGTAGAGACGCTTCGCTGAAACGTCTCTAATTTTTGGATTTTTGTGCTTGTTGTAATAACTGCTGGGAATTTTTCACCCACTGTAAATTACCTTGAATATTATATAAATCTTTAGCATATTGGAAGACTTGCACAGCTTCCTTGTACTGTTTTAACTGCATGAAAACTAATCCTGCACCATAATAGGCATTAGCGTAATTAGGATTAGCTGCGGCCGATTTTCTGAAAGCTGCTAAACCTTCATTTAATTTTCCTTGATTAAACAAAATTGAACCCAGATCATAGTGTGCTTCTGCATATTTAGGATTGATTATAATTGCTTGTTTAAAAGCTGCCTTGGCTTGTTCAAATTTTCCTTTTTGTAAATAACATACACCTAAATGATAGGCAGGTTCGGGCGCATTTTGACTCATTGTTCTGGCTTTTTCAAAAGAAGCGATCGCACTTGACCAATTTTTCTCCTGTTTCTTAACTAACCCCATGTTATAATGGGCAAAACCCAGATTTGGATTTAACTTCAAAGCCTGATTTAAATAGTCTTTCGCCAATTCTAAATTATTTCCTTCTAATAGCGCCCCACCTAAATTTGCAAAAGCTAATGCAAATTGAGGTTCAGCTTGAGTAGCTTGATAAAAAGCATCTGCCGCAGGTTGTAACTTTCCTGATTGTCGTAGTGCTAAACCTAAGTTATAGTGCGCTGCTGCTAATTTAGGATCTAGTTTAATAGCTTCACGAAAAGCTGTAATTGCATCTTCTATTTTTCCCGACTGAATCGCTTGTAATCCTTGATTTAAAGCCTCTGTAGCTGCTTTGCTATTGGTGTTTTGTGCCAGTATTAGAGTAGGGTAAGAACTGGAAAATACGGGTTGAATATTAACACTTAATAATAAAAAATTGATTATCCCAAAAATAGGATATTTAATTAATAATGGTAATTTCATAGATTTATTTTGCGTAAAGGCACAAAGTAGCAGGAGTAAAGACGCAAAGGAAGATAAGGAAAAATCAATGTTGTTCTGGTAAATAGTCTTGATTTAAATTTCTATTCAATCAATTTTTCCAAGAGTTTTTCTAGGAAAGACTCTGCTTCCTTTAATAAAAAGCGATGTAGTAGACGAAAGTCTTTTTCTTGAATCGGTGTATGGTTTAAACCAAGCCATGTCAATTTATCTGATACCTCTTTCCACGACTTTCTGATATCTGATTCTTTTCCATGTTCTACATCATGATGTAGCCACTTATTTCTTAAATGCTTAATGCACCAAATAAAATCACAATCTGAACCTTCCAGTACACCACCATGTTCAGTTAAAAAGCGTAATTTATCTTTTTCTGCTCCTTCGTAAAAAATAAAGTTGAGATAATCTACAAAGTGTTTAAAACTTTGCTTATCTTGAGGTATCATCCAAGGTAAATCTGTATATGCTTCTAAAATTTTATTTGTTGGTTTAAAGATATTTTTCTTCTCTTTAGTTTGCATTACTTCATTCTCATAACTTTATAGATATCTCCAGAAATCAAGAGTGCATCAATTGAAGGCAATGGTTAAATCAAAATCCCGTGAATTTAGTTGTCTCGCTCCTGAACCGTTAAAAATATAGCCATTAAGAGTAATTTGAGTTAAGTTTATCGCTTGTGAACCAACAATCACAGGAATATTAACCTTCCAAGGTCCTTGGTTGTGCAAGTTGCGCTGAACAGCAAATAGGTTTTGGGTTGCTGTAGTATCAAACAAATTAAAATCGGCTGTCAAATTGCCAGGATCACTAACGCCATTCATTGGTTGTCCAATTCAAATTTGAGGCAGTCGCTCCAGAAACAGTACGTCCGTTAAAATTAGTCGATAATATATTAATTGCGGATGCAGCTTCAGGGACAGATACGATTGTGAAGGGAGTTAGTAAGGCTAAACCTAATCAAGTTAATGCCGATGTGCGATGAATTTTCATACAAATGTTTTTTGATTTTTGTAAGTGTTGTATCTTCGTGATGATAACATTTAGCGATTCTGGAAATCAATAGAAAACTAGCACTTCTTATCATTAGGACTTACGTAAGATGTGGCTGAACACCTTATTCTTGCGTAGGGGTAATTCATGAATTACCCCAAATTCGGTTCTTTTTGCGTAAGTCCTGATCATGAAAATTCTTGCCTGAAAGTTATCGTTCAAATTCTTTTTCCCACACTGGACACTAGGGGATAGAAAAGGGGAACCAATTCAGACCGACTGACCGTTAAACAGGGAAAAGGGCGATTGCCGTAATTATCTCCCACTTGTAAGGGAAAAATTGGATCTTTCCCCAGGGAAATAAAATCTCCCCCTACGGCCTGTAGGATGGGACAAACCCCTGCAATATCCCAAATTTTAGGCGTTTTTTCGACTCCGCCCAAAGCCGATCCCGATGCCACTAGGAGAATGTTATCCCACATTCCGCTTAAAAGGATTTGTAAACTTTACACCCTCAACAGTTGCACCTGATGGAAAATCTTCACTGTAAATTTCTTCAATTTGATTAAGTCTTGCTGTTGCCCAAATTTGCGCGTCCCAAAAACTAAAGTTATGGGTTTCTACACCACGAATAGTTTCTAGGGAGATTAATTTTGTCATATTAACAATATGGCAAATGGCTAAGTAGTTACGCATTCGCATCAGTGCCTCAGCGGGAGTTAAAAGTGATCTTCTTGTCCGGGTTGTAGCCATAAAAAACTCCCCTATCACCTGGGTACTAATTACTGCCTTTCCAGAACGAATTAACCTATCAACAACTGTGATCGCTTGTTCCTGTTTTGCGGTATCTAATGGATCGTAGATGTACACAAGAATGTTCGTATCAATAAAAACTCTACCGTTCATAAAGGTCTTCCCGCTTCCAGTCCCTACCTCCAGCTTGAACAGGTCGAGTTTTGATTTGTGCAATAAATTCCCTTTCGGCTTCCCACAGTAAGATATCAGTTTGGGGGACAGTTATTTCACTAAGATGAAGGTCAATGGCTTGACGAATAATCTCGGCTTCACTTATACCTGTTTGTTGTGCAATCTCTTTGAGTAGATGTTCTTGACGTGGTTGGATATAAATCTGTTTGCGAATTTTAGTTGACACAATTTAGAAGTATACTTAGTGTATACATTATACTGTACATTATTTATTAGAAAATTGCGAGTTTATTGATTTGGACTTAGGGAACACCAAAAAATAAATTACCCAATTTTGTGGGATGGGCATCCTGCCCGTCCTTGATGATTAGCGGGCTTTTCGTCCCCCACCACGAGAAATTTTTGGGTATTTTTTTAATTGGAAGTCCCTTAGAGATTCGTAAGTTTATAGGACTTACGCACTGTATAAATTAATATTCATCATCATTACCAAAAGACACGCAAGGACTATCAATTTCTACCGCTGGAGTAAACGAATTACAGAAAGTGACAGTAGCACAATTAACTCCGAACTCATCAGGGTGAGTGCATTCTAATTTGATATAAAAAGCACACTCTTCACAAATAGCTTTATGTAATAATCGCATTGTTATCTTGCATTTATCGTAAATTGACAACAAAAGAGCAGTTACGAAACTGGACTTTACTAACTTATCTTGTTTTAATTAGTTTGTAGAATTAAGCTATTTTTGGTACATAGAATAAGTAGCCTACATAAATAATTGGCTTTTATCCCATACTTGACATCAAATAAGCGTGAGTGCTAAACGTCTGCCAGAAACTACTGCTCATGTGAGAGTTACCCGCCAATCTTGGCAACAAGGCTTTCTTGAAGGTGAAGTTAGCGCCGGTAATTTTCAATGGCATTTCCAATGGCATTTCCGTCGGGGAGAACTTTCTGTAAAGCCTTCCCAGGGTCGTGCTTTAATCAAAGAACCTCTAGGACGCTTTTTGGAACAACAGGACTATCAGTTAGAACCTGGGGGGGATTATGATTTTACAATTCGGGCTGAATTGTAAATTAGTTGTTAGTTAGTCGGTTAAGATATCGTTCAATCAGGAGAATGGCCACAATGTCATCTATTGGACGGGGAGGTTGACGCAAACCCTTGGGTAATAGTTTAGTGATGCCTTGGGGTGGATACATCTGCCAATAGCGATCGCGTGCTTGTAAAGTGGAATAACGTTCATCAACTAAAATGATATTGGTGGGTTTACTTAATTCTTGATTAAGTTGCTGTTTCCACTTTTTAGCCGTTGTTTGATCTCCCATCACCATTAAGGATACAGGGAATTTTTGCAGTTGTGTTTCAATATTAGCGATCGCCTCATCTGCCAAAACAACTTGATGATAAAATAGTTGTCTATCCAATCCCATCACCGCAATCCCACATTTATCACGACCGGGATCAAATCCTAAAATTGCAGGTTGTGTATTAGTCATTGGTCATTATTGGTCATTGGTCATTTGTTCGTTGTCAATTGTCAATTACTCAGGTACTAAAAAGAATTTGTCCATTTAAGATGGCTACTAACTTGACTCTCAGCGGACCTACAGTATAGGTGTTTTCTGCGGCTACAGCTTTGATTTCTACTTCTTGTTCCGTCTGCTGTAATTGGCTAATAAAACGCAGAAAAGTCCCTTCTATTTGGACACTTTCGACAATTCCCGCATTGCGGGCGCGAAATTGGGAAGCGGAAATTAGTAAATCTAAGCGTTGACGCATTTGTTCAGATGTCATATTTTTTAAATCCGCTGTAGTAGTAGCCAGCACTTCCCCTGATGAAAATACGAGTTGATTTCTCGCTGCATCTGCAAAAAATTCTATTTGCTTTTCGCCTCTGACATAATTACCTGCGGAGAAAATTCGCACTACATATTCTCGACCATCTTTAATTTGTGCGATTAACTGTTCAACTTTATCTTTGGTAATACGGAGTATTTCCTTATTCTCTGGTGTACCACCAGGTTCGGTTAATTGAATATTAGCATTGCGGTTAGCTTCCTGAAGAATTTGGATAATTGCCTGCTGTGCTGCATCAGGCTTGTCCACAGTAATTAACCCTGCCGCTATTACTTGACCCTTCACTAAGGCTAGTTTACCCAAGCGGAGGTCACGGTAGGACTGATAATATTTTTCTAGTCTGGCTACTTCCTGCTCTAAAAATTGTTGTTGTTTCTCTAATTCTTTCAAGCGAGATTCTCTAGTTATAATAACTTCTTCTCGTTGTTTAATTTCGAGGTTACGATTTTGAATAAGTTTATCTAATTTAGCAATTTTGCGATCGCGTTTTTCAATCACCGTCTTCGCTTCATCAATAGCCTGTTTGGCTTCAGCGTATAATCTTTTCCGTTCCGCCTTTAACTCTTCTACTGCCGTTTGTAATGTTTGTCGCTGATTATAAAGAGTTTGTAATTCACTTCTTGCCTGTTGATACATGATGGCAATTCCCCCAAGACGGATTTGAGTTTCATTAAGTCGGGCTTGGGTTTTAGCTTGCTGATTAAGAGTGCGATTGAGTTGAGCTTGTGTGGTCTTTTGTTTAGTATTTGCTGCCTGTAATGACTTATTAATTTTCTGTAATTCTTCTTGTGCTTGACTTTTTTCTTCTCTAGCTTTGTTTAACTCACCTTCTACCTGGCTTTTTTGCGCTTCTGCGATTTTTAGTTGTTCTCGTTTGTTCCCCAAATCTCTTTGAATATCTTCTAATTCAAATACGCCCTTTCGCAATCCCTCATCAGCCGCAAAAAGAATTGCTAAAGTTGATGCAGAAATCAGACCGCCTGTAAAAATAGTCACAATTACAGCAGTTTTTTTCGGACGTAAATTGAAGAGTGAGAGACGGGCTTTGCCAACTCGTGTGCCGATGCGATCGCCCACGGTGGCAATTACGCCTCCCAAAATAAGAATTGCTGCAATAAGGATGTACCCGGTGGCCATTTTTAACTACCGCAATGCTGACCGATACAGCCTACTAGGTTCAACCATTGTCTGTGAGTAAATGGAGTTAGGCCAAAGTAGGAATTATACAATTTTGAGACTTTCCTCCACATTAACGGTTTAATCTCTCTGGTAGTGACGCTACTTAGGGAGACCCTAAGACCCCATTACCTCAAAAATAGAAGCCGTGCCAACTCCATTTACCCATAGCTTTCAACAAGCTATCAGCATTTAGCATTCAGCTAATTCTGAGTTTAATTTTTCCACCTCGTAGAGGCTGAATGTTGTTGAGGTGTGGTTTAAATACCCTTCTCAACAACCCACTGACGGCTGAATGCTTACGTAAATTGCTTACTTAAAGCAACAGGTTTATGCACAGTAATCTTCTTTTTATGAATGGAAATCATTTTCTTCTCGCGTAAATCTCCCAGCAGTCTAGTGACTGTAACGCGAGTAGAGCCAATTGCCTCAGCGATCGCCTGATGAGATAACTTCAGATCAATGGTAATACCATCAGCGCAAGGAACGCCAAAATCTCGACAAAGAATCAACAAGAAACTAATTAACCTTGAACCCATATCGCGGTGAGCAAGAGTTTCAATCATCATCTCCGTCTGTAGAATCCGCGAAGAAAGACCTCGCAGCATTAACATTGATAACTCTGGGTTTTCCTTCAGTGCCTGTTCAACTTGTTCAATCGGGGCTGAAAGTAATTCTACAGTAGTAAATGCCACTGCATGATAAAATCGATCAGACTTATTGCCTGTCAGCAACGACAGCACACCAAAGACGCTATTTTCTCGTAGCAGAGCCACCGTTATTTCTTCTCCTGCCTCATACACCCTTGACAGTTTTACAGCACCCTTGAGAAGAAAATAAACTCGTTCAGCAGGATCTCCCGGAAAAAAGATCGTCTTATTCCGCTCAAATGTTTCCACAACCGGAGGAAAAGCCCCGGTCGCCATTTGACGAAAAACATTTGCTAGGGCTTTATCTTGTGTCACTATCATTTCTCCCTTCCCCTACCCAATGCCAGAAAAACAAAAACTAATTACCTAAGAATACACCCGAAAAATCAATAAATCACCATTAACCTTTCTGTTTTTTCCTATACTCAAACGCAGAATTCCTCCCCTTTCGGTTATTATGATACATAATTGTTGTTCCGTTTAGCTAGTAATTATTGATAAGTAGTTTCACTAATTATACTCCAAAAGTTTTGCCTCTAAAAATTGTCAATTTCTTGAGAATTTTTGTAAACATGGGCATAGTTTTTTGGGACTTACTGCCTACTCCTGGAGCATTTTGAAAAATCCCTAGCCTAATGCAGTCAAACTAGGCTCAGATTCTAGTATGCTCCTAATGATGAATTAAATTAGCAATTTCTATGCTCAATCTATCAGGAAAAAATGCCCTAGTTACAGGTATTGCCAATAACCGTTCTATCGCTTGGGGAATTGCCCAACAACTACACAAAGCTGGGGCTAATTTGGGCATTACCTACTTGCCAGATGACAAGGGTAAAATGGAAAAAAAAGTTTCTGAATTGGTAGAACCGCTCACTCCTAGCCTATTTTTGCCCTGCAATGTTGAAAATGACGAGCAAATTCAATCTACTTTTGAAACCATCCGGCAAGAATGGGGGAAAATAGATATTCTAGTGCATTGTTTGGCCTTTGCAAAAAAAGAAGATTTGACCGGAGGTTTTAGTCAAACTTCTCGTTCTGGTTTCAATACAGCGTTAGAAGTTAGCACTTATTCACTTGTACAGTTAAGCGGTGCAGCCAAACCTTTGATGACTGAAGGTGGAAGTATTATTACTCTTACATATTTGGGAGCAGTTCGCGCAATTCCTAACTATAATGTCATGGGTGTTGCTAAAGCTGGTTTAGAAGCCAGTGTCCGGTATTTGGCAGCAGAACTGGGTCCCGACAATATTCGCGTTAATGGTATTTCTGCTGGACCAATTCGCACCTTAGCATCTTCAGCAGTTGGTGGTATCTTAGATATGATTCATCATGTTGAACAATTAGCCCCTCTCCGTCGCACCGTTACTCAATTAGAAGTAGGTAATACAGCAGCTTTCTTATGCAGTGATTTAGCAAGCGGTATTACTGGACAAATCCTGTATGTAGATGCGGGATATGAAATTATGGGAATGTAATACGGCAGAATTAAGAAGTCAGGAGTCAGGAATCAGGAATCAGAAGTAACACTGACAACTGACAACTGACAACTGACAACTAACAAATGACAAATGACAAATGACTAATTATCAAACGCCTCGGATAGCTTCAGTTCACCGCACTACTGGTGAAACAAATGTTCACGTTACTATCAATCTTGATGGGACAGGAATATGTAAAGTCTCGACAGGTATTTCCTTTTTAGATCATATGCTCCATCAAATTGCCTCTCATGGGCTTTTTGATTTGGATATTCAAGCTAAAGGTGATTGGGAAATTGATGATCACCACACTAACGAAGATGTGGGGATTACTTTAGGACAGGCTTTATTCCAAGCTTTGGGTAGTAAAAAGGGAATCGTCCGGTTTGGGAATTTTCTTGCGCCTTTAGATGAAGCTTTGGTACAAGTTGCTTTAGACTTTTCTGGTAGACCTCATCTCAGTTATGGTTTAGAAATTCCTACTCAACGGGTGGGAACTTATGATACCCAGTTAGTGCGAGAGTTTTTTGTGGCATTGGTGAATCATAGCCAAATGACCCTACATATTCGCCAATTGGATGGAATTAATTCCCATCATGTTATTGAAGCCACATTCAAAGCTTTTGCTAGAGCCATGCGAATAGCGGTAGAAATTGATTCCCGGCGAGCAGAAACAATTCCCAGTTCTAAAGGGGTGTTATAAAAATTCTCAGCATCGGTTAATCTGTAGTTAGCTCTAAATAGTCAGTAGTTAGTAGTTTCATCACCATGAATTCTGTTGTAGACAACCCCGATTCTCAACAAAATCCCCTAGACAAACAACCTGTAGTCCTGACTTCTGAATTGCGAAAAGTCTATCGCACGGGGTTTTGGCTCAATCAAAAGGTTGTATCGCTCAAAAACTGTTCTTTACAGGTGTACCCAGGAGAAACCTTTGGTTTGTTGGGTCCTAATGGTGCGGGTAAAACCACGTTGTTAAAATTATTGTTGGGAATTATCCGCCCTACGTCTGGCAGGGGATTATTGTTAGGTAAACCTATAGGCGATCGCTCTGTCAAGCAGTATATTGGCTACCTACCAGAAAATTCCTATTTATACGAATATCTGAGCGGTTGGGAATTTTTGCAATTAACAGCGGGTTTATTTCAAATTCCCCAAAAGTTACAACTTCAACGTATTCCCCAATTATTGGAGTTAGTCGGATTATCCCAAGCCGATGCTCGCAAAAAGCAAATGCGGCGCTATTCCAAGGAGATGCTTCAGCGTGTGGGTATAGCTCAGGCATTAATCAATGATCCAGATTTAGTTTTTTTGGATGAACCTATGTCTGGACTTGATCCTCTGGGACGTTACCAAATGCGAGAAATTATTCTGGCTTTGAAAGCATCTGGTAAAACCATATTTTTTAATAGTCATGTGTTGAGTGAAGTAGAACAAATTTGCGATCGCGTGGCTATTCTTGCTCAAGGAGAATTAATCTGCTGCGGTTCTCTCAATGAACTTTTAGGTAATCAAAACACCTATCATGTTAAAGGTCAAGGCGGAGACGGGGAAATCTTGAAAAAATGGATAGGTAATTTAGAATTTGGGGCTGATGGTTCTTGGCAGGGTATACTTCAAGAAGATTATTATGATTTTCTGTCTAGTTTGAGATTAATGGGGGGAAAAGTTATCACTATGAATCTGTCACGTCAATCTCTAGAAGAGTTTTTTATCCATCAAATTCAAATCCGAAATCATCCCCTTAATTAGCACAAACAACTAGACAAATAAGAGGAATAAATCACCCATAAGTAGTATTTTTCGCGAATTATTTGATCATTCTAAAAATCAGTTACTTATGTGTTAATACTTCCTAATCAATTTAGGGCTATGAATGTACCATCAGGTGGTAAATTTGTTGTTAATATAGAATCGAAAATTGTTATAAGTTAGGAAACTTAACTTGCAAAGAGCACTGAAAATATTTCCTAACCTCAAAGAAGATTTAAAATCAAATTCCTTACGCAACAAATTATTTATGTCCGGAAAACTAAAGATTTATTAGAAAATAAAATTGTTGAGTCACTACGATTCTTCAGTATACTCGATATTAAAAGAGCCGTCAGTGGTCAGCCGTCAGCCGTCAGCAGGTTGTTGAAAAGGGGATCTAAGTAGGTGAACAGAAAAATTTAAAGGTATGTGAAGAAAAGTAAAATCACTCAAAACTCTCTTCCTGTTCCCAGTTAAGAGTTCCCTGTTCCCTTGCCCCAACGACAATTTTTAACGCCCACCTACTTAAACCCAGAAGTAGCTGATAGCTGATAGCTTGTTAAAATGTTTCCGAATAACTCTAAATATCGTCATTTTCAATTCTCAGGTAAATATGCTTAATAAAGATTTGTGTAAATTTCTCACCCACTCAACGATGGGTTTAGCATTGTTAACAACAGTGAATATCATTTTGCCATCTGTGAGTTTGGCACAAAGACAGCCAGTAGCATCAACATCCAGTAGTATCGCTACAGATTATTTATTAGGCGGCGGCGATCGCATCCGTGTTAATGTATTTGAAGTACCAGAATATACAGGAGAATATCAAGTCCCTCCCGGTGGTTCAATTAATATGCCTTTAATTGGCAGTATCCCCGTTTCGGGCTTAACCACAGAACAAGCTGCTGATACAATCGCCAGAAGATATGCTCGCTTTCTCAAACGTCCCCTCATTTCCGTCAACTTATTATCACCCCGTCCCATTAATGTGTTTGTTGCTGGAGAAGTAACAAGACCAGGTGCTTACACCCTCAGCTTAGAAGGGGGAGCAGGAAATAACCCCGGTGTCCAATACCCAACGGTATTAGCCGCCCTCACCATAGCCCAGGGTGTAACACTGGCAGCAGATGTAACTCAAGTGCAATTACGCCGCAAGGTAGGACGTTCAGGAGAACAGACAGTCGCCCTAAACTTAAAGGAATTGACGCAAACAGGCAGAATATCCCAGGAGATTACCTTACGAGATGGAGATACCATTGTGGTCCCTACTGCCGCCAGTTTAAATGTGGCTGAAGCCCGGAATTTATTTGCAGCTAACTTTGCAGCTAGTCAAAGTTCACCGCGCACAGTGGTGGTAATTGGTCAAGTTTACCGTCCTGGTTCTTATCTTGTTACTGCTGGAAATGGCGGTGGGGCAGAGGGTGGTGGTGCTGGTGGTGGTTTACCCACTGTAATGCGGAGTTTACAACTAGCAGGGGGAATTACGTCCATTGCGGATGTTCGGAAGATTAAATTACGCCGTCCTACCCGAACTGGTACGGAACAAACTATAGATATTAACCTATGGGAATTACTACAAAGCGGTGATATAAATCAAGACATAGTGGTGCAAGATGGCGATACTATCATCATTCCTACAGCTACGGATATTAGTGCCGCCGAATCTACCCAATTAGCAACAACAACTCTGTCCCCAAATACTATTGAAGTGGGTGTAGTGGGTGAAGTCAAAAGAGCAGGGGCGGTAAGATTACAACCAAATAGCTCTTTAAATCAGGCATTATTAGCCGCTGGTGGTTTTAATGATAGTAGAGCCAGTAAAGGAACTGTAGAATTAATTCGCCTCAATAGCAATGGTACAGTTACTAAACGTCCAATTAAAGTGGATTTATCTAAGGGAATTAATGAGGAAACCAATCCGATCCTTCGCAACAATGATGTTGTCGTAGTTGATCGCAATGTGTTAGCTAAAACTGGTGATAGAGTTAATACTGTAGCCGGTCCTTTAGGTACTATCTTGGGGATTATCAGACTATTTACTACTGGATTTTAGCTTAAGTCGAAAGATTGGTTTTCTAGGTTTCCACTCAAAAAATCTAGACCCAAAACATAATTATTATACATCTTAGGTTATTTTTTTCGGCAACTCATGATTAGAGGTATAGCGATCGCCTATAATGCGATCGCAGGTTTATCATTTTTATAGTTAACAATCGGGAAATTACGCACTTAACCCATTTTAATTTACAGTTAATGCCAGCCATAACTCTAACAATCAATTCTACCCAAAGCTGAAAGAGGAGAATAACTGAATGGATCCAATAATTTTTATCATATTTTTAGCTCTAGTAGGTTATGCCTTCGCATCTGCAAAGATGGTAAATCAAGGGAATGTCGCCTTAGTTGAACGCTTGGGGCGGTATCATCGCAAACTAAATCCTGGACTGAGTTTCATAGTTCCCATTCTCGATCAAATTGTGATGGAGGATACAACCAGAGAGCAGTTATTAGATATTAAACCGCAAAATGTAATTACTAAGGACGGAGTTTACTTAGAAGTTGATGCAATTATTTACTGGCGCATCAAAGACATTGAAAAAAGCTTTTATGCCATTGATGATTTACAAACAGCTTTAGCGAACTTAGCTACAACAACCCTGCGGGAAAATATCGCTCAAAATTCCTTAGAAGATACTAATATGTCCAGAGACGAGATGGACAGAAGTATATTAGCTGAATTAAATCCAATTACATCCGCATGGGGAATTGAAATTATCCGTTTAGACATTCAGCGGATCACCCCACCGGAGACTGTACGCAAGTCAATGGAAGAACAACAAAATGCACAAATTAAAAAAAAGGCAGCAATAGAAGCAGCCGAAGGAGAGCGACAAGCAGCAGTTAAAAGAGCCGAAGGAACTAGAACATCAATAGAAATAATTTCTGAAGCCTTGCGTTCTCACCCTGAAAGTAAGGATATTTTAAGGTATCTTGTTGCCCAAGATTATGTAGATGCGAGTCAAAAACTAGGTGAAAGCAATAATGCCAAAATTGTATTTGTAGATCCTGCTAACTCAACAGAAATGTTTCAGGAATTGATTTCTGATTCAGTACAAGAAAATCATGGCAAAAATCCCGCCAATGGAACCGGTAATGGCAAAGGAAATGGCAATGGCAATGGATCTAATTAGGTTTGATACCATTAAATTTTCGGCGTTGCTGAATTGAGGTATGAAATTCCCAAATTGAATCTTTAAAACTCAAACCTCAGTGCGTCTTTGCGCCTTTGCGTGAGACTAAAATTCATACCCTTAATCAGCAACGCCTAAATTTTAATATATTCTTCCTTTTTTTCTTCTTCTTTCTTCTTCATCCTGACTGGGTGACTCCTGACTGGGTGACTCCTAACGCGGTGACTCCTGACTGGGCGCGGTGCCCGCGCCCCTACTCTTCACGAAAAATAGCATCTGCTACCAGAGTAACTTCTTGCATTTCTCGAACATCGTGAACTCGGAGAATATCTGCACCATTAAAAATAGCCGCACAACAAGCGGCGACTGTTCCCCAAACCCGTAACGTTGGATCTGGTTGATTAAGAATATTACCAATAAAACTTTTACGAGATGCTCCCACCAAAATTGGAGAATTAAGAGTTTTTAGTGATTCTAAACAGCGAAAAATTTCTAAATTCTGCTGATGGTTTTTAGCAAAACCAATACCAGGATCAATAATTATTTTACTTTGATCAATTCCTAAAAGCCTAGCATTTGTAATTTGCTCAAATAAAAATTTATAAATATCAGAAATTAAATCCTCATAATCAGTACATTTTTGCATAGTTTGGGGAGTTCCCTTGATGTGCATTAACACAATCGGCACATTTAAACTAGCCACAGTTGGCAACATTTGGGGGTCAAATGTCCCCGCTGAAATATCATTGACTATATCTGCTCCAGCAATAATCGCTGCTTTGGCTACCTCTGCTCTAGTTGTATCTACAGAAATAGGGACATCAACTACTGGACGCAGCAACTCCAAAACAGATAGCACCCGCTCCAGTTCTGCTTCTAGGGAGACTTGCTCCGCCCCTGGACGGGTGGATTGTCCACCAATATCAATGATATCAGCGCCAGCAGCCACCATGGCTTCTGCCTGGGTTAAGGCGGCTGAGGTGGTGTTAAATTTACCACCATCACTAAAACTATCAGGGGTAACATTCAAAATCCCCATGATATAAGTCCGCTTTCCCCAATCAAAACAATGATTTCGGATAGTTAAGTTGTTAGACATGAAATTTTTTAACTTTTAATTTCTAATTGATTTATCCCCAATCCCCAATCCCCATTATTGATAATTGACAATTCTGGCAAAACTATCAGCTTTTAGACTAGCTCCACCAACGAGAGCGCCGTCAATTTCTGGTTGTGCCATAATTTCATCAATATTATTCGGGTTGACTGAACCGCCATATTGAATAGGAACGAGGGGATTAGTTAATTGACTGCGAATTAAGCCAATTACCCGATTTGCTTCCTTAGATTCACAGGTATCACCAGTACCAATTGCCCAAATTGGTTCATAAGCAATAATTAGGTGAGTTTGATCAATATCTACCAAGTCTTTTTTTAACTGGGTGCTAATTATTGATTCCGTTTCCCCCGCGTCTCGCTGTTGTTTAGTTTCCCCAACACAGAGAATGGGTGTGAGTCCATGCTTTTGGGCGGCTTTGAGACGGAGATTGACACTTACGTCTGTTTCTCCGAAGAATTGCCGTCTTTCACTATGTCCAACTATGACAAAACGCACACCGATTTCTATTAGCATAGAGGCGGCGATTTCGCCTGTATATGCTCCACTTTCTTCCCAATGGACGTTTTGTGCGCCCAAATTTACACGGCTACCATGTAAAGATTGCGACACCAGGCTTAAGTCGGTGAAGGGAGGACATATTACCACTTCTCGTTCTGAGGGGGTTTCCTCCAGGTGAGGCAAAAATCCGCTTAAAAATTCTGCGGATTCTGCCTGGGTTTTGAACATTTTCCAGTTACCAGCAATAACGATTTTCCGCACAGGTGATTTAATCAAAATTTTAATGTTACTAGATGCACCTTTTAATGTACTACTTTTTTAGTAACCGTTCAGGGGGTGTAAAGAAGAAGAAAAACCACCCCCAAATCAAGCAATAAAATTAAGCAGCTTTTAACAAGTCAGAATCATCAGAATCAGCAGTAACTTGTGGAAGCAAAGAAGGTGCATTTGTACCACCACGAGCAGCAACAACAGCACAAGTCATAAACTCCAAAACATTACGCTTTTGGGACTTGAGAGTTGTGACCACCGTGAGCATCCGAGCTACAAAAACACTACTAGCCTGAGTTTGAGAGCCAAAACTAGTACAGCACAGCGTAAATAAATCAACCATTCTTAATCGCCAAAAAGCTTGCCCAATATTGCTTTTGACTTTTGACGAACGCCTTGCGGTACTAGTCCGTCGCCAAATCACAGCAGGGCGAATAGCCCTTTCGGCAGCATTATTAGTAGGTTCTACACCAACAGTTGTCACAAACAACCACATCGCCGACTCAACCTTGAGTAATTGACGACAAGTACGAACTGTTTTTGCTAAGGGAGTTTTTCCCGTGCTGTAATCTCATATTCGTTAGCTTCTTGTAAAGTTGCGTTAATGAATGAGCGATTCTCCCGAACCAACTCTACAAAATCACCACGAGACAAAGTACCATCTCGGACTCGATACCAAAGTTCAAACAACTTCTCTTGCTGTTTCACCAGTGCAGTTCCCAATTCTGCCGAGACTCCAGTCCGTTCCGATATTTTGATAAATTCCCGTTGCAAATGCGCCCAACACAATTGCCGACGTTCCAGGTCTACCCAGTTGTAAGCCCCATGACGGTCAGAGTTCAAAATGCCACTGAAGTTCTCACCCAATAAATTCTTTGCCCCTTGGGTACAACGGGTCAGAGCAATTTCAAAAAATGTGACTAGTACAGGTCGGCGGAAATAAATAGACCATTCCAAACTACTGGAAAGCTCATTGTATATTCGTTTTGACTTTTGACTTTTGACGAACGCCTTGCGGTACTAGTTGTTAATGATGAGTTAAAATAAAAATATTGTCTACTCAAATAGGAAGATTTATGGAGAACTTACTACCTCAAAACATTTTACAATTAACTATTGCGGAAAGAATCCAACTAGTCCAAGATATTTGGGATAGTATCACTGTAGATGCTGATAATGTAACTATTAGTGATGCTCAAAAAAAGGAATTGGAGAGACGTTTAGAACTTTATTATCAAAATCCTCATCAAGTTTCTAGCTGGGAGGAAGTGAAACAAAAATTTAATCGTTAGTTAATATATGACTTACAAAATTTTCATTACACCAGAAGCAGAACTTGATTTAGAGGATGCTTATAATTGGTATGAACAGCATACTGTTGGATTAGGTTCTGAATTTATTCGTGTTGTTGATGCTAGTTTTTCAACTATTCAACGTAATCCTTTTGCTTGTCCAATTGTTCACGAACAAGTTAGAAAAAAGTTAATTCGCAAGTTTCCTTATGGATTACTTTACATTATTATAGATGAAACAATTTCTATTATTGGTTGTTTTCATGTTAAACGTGATCCGCAACAATGGGAAAGGCGTTTCTAAGATTTAATTCAGGTGATAATTCGCTCTAGTAATACCTAGTAACACCTAGTAATGCTTGAGTGAGATAATGTGAACAGATACAGGTAATTACTTCAAAATAGCAAATTTTCAAAAGGATAAGTTTGCTTCCAACGATAGGTGTTAAAGTCTCTTTGATCTACTGAAAAAATGCGTCCATGTCCTAAATGTTCTGCTAAAATTACTAGGGAAGCATCAGCTAAATCCATTGGCAAATTAGCATATTTTTCCATTAATTGAATAATTCGCGGAGTATGGTGAGGTTCTAAATTAAAAACTGTAAATAATTTTTGTTCCAGACTATTTAAAAAAGTAACTTGAGCTTGAACTCCTTTGCGAGTTAGCAAAAGATAACAGGTTTCTGTGATAATACACCATGTTGTAATTAAAGGTTCATTGTATTTTTTGAAAGCTTGTTTTGCTGTTTCGTGGTGGGTGTCTTTTTGATCAATAAGAGCTAACCAAAATCCTGTATCAACTATGATCATATTTGTGCGTTAATGTATTAGATAAAACTTCTTTATATGTGGTTGATAAATTTTCTTCCACAGCACAACAACCAATTAATCCAATTTCATCAAATTTTTCATAGATACTTTTTTCTTGATGATGATTTTCTGGTTGTGGATAACGTTTTTTGAGTAATTGAATAAAATCTAGTAGTAAGATTTGCGCTTCTTCTGGTAAAGTGTCAATATCTTTAGATATTTCGGCAATTTTTATTACCATTATTAACTCCTAAGTTGAGTAAATTTTTTCGGTATGATTCTATTATAAACTACGCCGCAAAGATCCCCGACTTCTAAGATTAATTATTTATCTGATAGAAAAATATTGAAAAGAAGTCGGGGATCTAAATTAGATGGTTCTATTGTCTTCTCTTATTTACATGATAGTTGGTGATGGTTGGGTGAGATGATGTGAATAGATACAGGGTTTTTGGGTTGTAATTTAGTGTTATTAATGGTGGGTTATGTTGGGTTTCCTTGCGTCAACCCAACCTACAAACTACTACTTTTTAATGCCTTTAATCAATTCTGTTCTCGCATCAATAATGGAAGGCATTAAAATACAACTCGCTAATAAATCTATATCTAAATCTGGCAATAATTCACTTTGATTAATTTGCTCATAATTATCATTTTTGAGATGATATAGAGACAATTGATTATTTTTCCAAAACCAGACTTCTGTAATATTAAACCTTTTGTATTTTTCTAGTTTATCAATACTGCCACTGGTAATATTAACTTCAATTGCTAAATCTGGATTTTCCTTTTTTTCTCCGATGTAATAAGATTCATCAGGTTCAAAGGAAGCACTTTTTTCTTTTGCGCGACGAGTAGCACTACCTACTGGGATGAAATTTATACCTTTTTCAAAGAGATATGCTTCTATCAAAATAGCGATAATTTTTTTGATATTTTCGTGTTGTTCACCAAGCGTCATAAATTCGATGTACCCATCAAGATAACTTATCCGCAAATTTCCTGCATCTGCGGTTAAGGTTTCTATTATTTCAAATTCTTTCCAGGTGTAATAACCAGGTAGAAGAAATCGCTGTTCGGAAATTGTGGTGGTTTTGTCTAGGATTTGGATAGTCATAGTAATTTTATGGTTATGACTTTAACCTTAATTATAACTCATGGTCAGGTGATAATTCTCAGGTGAGGTGAATGTTTCCAGGTGTATCCGTGATGGTTCTATTGTCCTCTGTTATTTACATGATAGCTGGTGATGTTTAGGTGAGATGATGTGAACAGATACAGGGTTTTTGGGTTGTAATAAGTGAGTGATATGATAAAATACAAATAGCAGAGCAGTAAATATTAATTTATCCTCAAGTAGAAATCAAATGACTGTTGAAGAAATAATTATAGATAAGGTAAAAATATTACCTCCTGATAAACAACAAGAGGCGTTAGATTTTGTAGAATTTTTGTTGGCTAAAATACAAAAACAAGAGCTATCTAATCAAACCCAAAAATCATGTATTTCAGCTTTAGCTATGGCTCAAGAATACGTTGGTTGTGTGGAAGCAGCCGATGATTTATCTACTAATAAAGATTATATGGATGGTTACGGTGCATGATGAGGGGATGTGTTTTACTAGATACTGGTCCATTGGTGGCTGTAATTAACCGTCGTGATAATTTACATGGTTGGGTAACATCACAATGGGATAATATTGAGCCTCCTTTATTAACTTGTGAGGCTGTAATTTCTGAGGCTTGTTTTTTGTTGCGAAATGTTTATGGTGGTCAAGATGCTGTGATAGGTTTGGTGAAGAATGGAGTTATTAAAATACCTTTTAATTTAGATGAAGAAGCCGTTATTATTGGTGAACTTCTCAAGACTTATCAATCTGTTCCGATGTCTTTAGCAGATGCTTGTTTGGTGCGGATGTCTGAGCTTTATAATGATAGTTTTTTATTAACTTTTGATAGTGATTTTCTGATCTATCGGCGCAATAAAAATCAAGTTATTCCGGTAATTATGCCACAATAGGGCGTTTGATTTTGTTCGGGTGATAATTCTCTGGTGATGTGAATGTTTCGGTGGTGTATCTGTGATGCTTCTATTGTCTTCTCTTATTTACACAATCGCTCTATTAATCCCTAGCACCGCAGGGCGGAAGTCAAAAGTCAAAAGTCAAAAGTCAAAAATAATAGTTCATAGGCTTTTTAGTGATTGAGAATGGTTGGCTTATTTACGCCGCAGTGTACTAGTAATGGTTAAGTGAGATAATATGAACTGAATCAATCAAAAATGATTAATTGCTGTTTAAACTAAGATATCTCCGCAAAATATTTTGAGCTTGTTCTAGTAATTCTGCTTCTAATTCTCCTAATTGTTGAGTTAAACGAATTTTGTCAAAAGTCATGGGTTCAACGCAGATTAAAAGACTATCCACAGAAAGTCCATTTTGCGCTGATGTAGGTACTTCAACTACCGCAGGTGAAATGCGGGGGTTATTCGGTTTTACGGAAGTAAAAGGTAAAACTGTGACTTTGCTGCGTTGGTTGTTAAACAAAGTCCCAGAAATTATCAGTGCTGGACGAGTTTTTTGAATTTCTGTACCTACAGATGGATCAAATGTTACTATCCAGATGCTTCCCATTCGGTAATCGCTATGTTTTGCCATTCACTTTCCCAACCTAATTCTAATTCATCAACCAAAGCGCAAGCTGCGGCTAGTGCTTCATCTTGTTGTTTTTCTTGCCATTGTTTCAAGAGATTTTCAATCAACGCACTACGGTTTTCAACTTTTTGGTCAATGTAATTTAGTAGTTCCTCTGGCAATGAAATTGAGATTTTAGCCATATCCTACCCACAGTCATACTATAAGTAGTATAGCTTAATTTGATATTTTTAGTCTAGTAGTTTGACCAATAATACAACCGCAAATCTACGCAACTAAACACAAAATCATCCGCGTTCATCTGCGTTCATCTGCGTTTATCTGCGTACATCTGCGGTCAAAAATCCTTAATGCACCAACTCAATAGCCCGCTTAGTCAACGCCTCCGCAGTCAAACCATTAAAAGCCATCAACTCACCCGCACTGGCGGTAGTTTCCCCACGCTTCCAGGCAAAAGAATCACGTTTTGAATTACTGCGTAACATGATAGGTTCTAACATCGCCGCAGCGCCACCTGTCACACCAATTAAGGCATCTCCACCAAACAATTGCTCAAAATCGGCATCACTTAAAAAACCGTTATCTGGTTCAGAACAAGTATCCCAAGCAGTATCATGAGGACGATATAAACGACGAGGATTGATAATAGAAACAATCTTCACCCCAATACCTTCAGTTTCTAAAAAAGCCGCCGCTTCAAACACAGGAATTAAAGTCAAATCGCCAATTACAGCAAATACAACAGTCTTCCCACCAGCCACTTCATGTAATAACACCGCACCATCAATTAAGCCTTTTTCAGTTTGGGCAAAGGTGCTACGAATTGGCAAAGGAGACTTACTAGCAGTAATGACAATGCCCTTATTTTTTGTTTGCAAAGCCCAGTTATAACAGACTTGAATACTGTTAGCATCTGGGGGAAATAATGGGAAGACATTTCCGGTTCTCATCAAAGAAGCAAAATAAGCTTCAATTTCTGGTCTTTGGTGAGTCCAACCGTTGCGTCCTTGTTCTAAAGCACCGGCTGTAAATAATGTAATTGTCGAGGGAGTTTGACGGCGTAATTCTGCCATTGCTTGGGTTACGGTTTGCCAAATTGGTAATCCATTGATTGCAAAAGATTCATAGGAACACCACAAAGTTCTCGCACCCATTAAGGATAAACCAGCGGCTAAACCTGCACAAGCATCTTCGCTCAAAGGTTCGTAAACTTGACCTCCTGGGGCTTGATTATATAAATCATCGGTGGTGGGGTGATTGATTTTTAATGCTTGGTTAATGTTAGCAATTCCTGATGCTTCGTTACCATCGGCGTTAGTCACTAGGAAGTTTTTATCTTTATTTCCGACTATTCCTACTAACCTTCCCATTGCGGTGGTAGAAACTTTTGGTTCTCCCCCAATTGCATATTCTTCTAATGGTAATTCGCCAATGTCTGCTAAGGGTAATTCAAATTCTGTCACTGCGGTTTTCGCTGCTGGTCCACCTCCGGCCCGTTCGGCATTTGTGCGGACTGTTTGCCATGCTTGGGCAGATAAAGCCCGCTTTTGTAAAGCAGTTACAATATGTGGCGAATCTAAGGTGTCTTTAGGATATAAATTATGGGATTTTGCACCTAAAGCATGAACCCCTGCCCCTTTGAGTTGTTTGATAATAAATACTGTTAATGTGCCACTTAAAGCGGAACGGGCAGCTTTATCAATGCCTACTAATACGGCTTTGGTAAATTCTAACCGTTTTTGGAAGGAGAAAGCGGTACTATCAACATAATCACCCCCTTGGTTTTGATCATCAAAATCTTTAGCATTTACTAACACGACTTCGGCAAAACCGTTACCTTTCCAGTAGGCGATCATTTCATCGTTGGTTTTCAATGATACCATGCTGTGGTGTTCTTGGCTGTAACCGTTCCACACCAACACGGGTAAGAAGTTGGTAACGGTGGGGTAAGCGGTGTTGAAATGTGCCATTGAACTCATGATATAGGGTTCACCCAGTCCCCCGTCTCCCACGGTGAAGGGGAAGAGTTTATCACGGTGCAAGAGGGCAGCAGACATGGCGAAATGTTGTCCTTGTCCCAGGGGTCCAGCCGGTGCGAGAATACCGGGAATGTAGCCGGATAGGTGTCCTAATAATCCATGCTTTTCTCGAAAGCGATCGCGCAATTGTTGTACTGTAGAAATGCCCATGTCTTCTAAAGAACGGTCTAAGAACATGGCACTATAAAAACCGGGGGCGTGATGTCCTACTTCGGTGATAATGTTTTTATGTCCCAGCATGACCAACGCTGCATAAGCTTCCGCTTGGCTGGCAAAACCGCCGGGATGTCCAGAAGCCTTACTACCAGTGACTTGTAGCGTTAGGTAGCGCAGGGCATCAGCGGCGAGTAGGGTTTGATATACTGCATTTGCATCTGTGGGGGAGGCGATCGCACTCTTGCCCGATTCTATCACGGGAGTTGCCCCATAAGTTTCAAAATCTGGCAATGCTTCCCCAAAATATTGTATCCCTTCACAAAAATTTGGAACTGCGGAAGCTGCCTTTGTCGTAATTACTGTCATGCTAATAAGTACCTTAATAAAATCGGAAAACCCGGAAATGTTTGTTCAATGTAACCAAAATTTTACATCTTTGCGGATCTAATAGTTAATCGCTTTTTCGCAATATCACCATAAGTAGGTTAAATGAACCACGAAGGTACGAAGAACACGAAGGAAGAAGGAAGAAGATAGTTATCATTAGCAATTCAGGCGGATTACCAAGAATTATCACGGATGATACCAAAAAATTAACCGCCTGTGAAGATGGTACTTAAAGGTCATCATTAATAAATTCATCAGAAACTGGAAACCAAGAATAAATTCATTAATTTTCAGTTTTTTGTTTCATCACAAGTTTCAATTACCTCAATAGTGTTTATAGTTGAAGTTGAGTTATTATATGATTAATTGTGTAATCAAACCGGGAGAAATCTATGCGAATACTACCAGGACCAAAAGTACCATCTACTATTCAAGTTTTAAACTGGATATTCAGACCAATGCCTTATATGGTGGAATGTGCTAAAAAGTATGGTGATTTGTTTACTATAAAATTGCAAAGTCACTTACCACCAATTCTATTTGTTCATTCTCCTGAAGCTATTCAGCAAATACTAAGTAATGATCATAAAGACTTGGAAGCACCAGGAGAATTGAATAGTATTTTTGAATATTTACTTGGCAAAAATTCTGTCATTTGTCTCAGTGGTAAAGAACATCAACGGCAACGCCAATTAATTATGCCACCTTTTCATGGGGAAAGAATGCGAAATTATGCTGAATTAATTGAGAATATTACGATAAAAGTTTTTAATCGGCAGCAAAAAAATCAAGCTTTTAATACTAGAGATGTTACCCAAGATATCACTCTTCAGGTAATGATGGAAGCTGTTTTTGGCATTTATGAAGGAGAACGAGCAGGAAAACTTAAACATTTACTTTGTGAAATTTTAGAACAGGGTAGCACTCCTTGGAGGGTGATTTTTCTGTATTTTCCTAAATTCAAAGAGATGTTGGGGATTTCAGAAATTTGGAAACGACAAATGAAGAAACAGGAACAAGCTGATAAACTCATTTATCAGGAAATTCAAGAAAGAAGAGAAAATTTTGATCCTCAGCGGACGGATATTCTTAATTTACTTATGTCTGCTAAAGATGAAAATGATCAACCTATGACTGATGCAGAATTAAGAGATGAATTAATGACTTTATTAGTCGCAGGTCATGAAACTACAGCTACAGCTATTTCTTGGGCTTTTTACTGGATTCATAAACTCCCAGAAGTTCGGGAAAAGCTATTAACAGAATTGGATAGTTTAGGAGAAAATCCTGATTCTAATACCATCTTTAAATTGCCATATTTAACTGCTGTTTGCAACGAAACACTAAGAATATATCCTGTAGCCATGCTAACTTTCCCCAGAAAGGTTAAAACGCCTATTTCTATTTGTGGTTATCAACTTGAACCAGGTACAGTTATCATGGGTTCAATTTATTTAACTCATCACCGCGAAGATATTTATCCTCAACCGGAAAAATTTAACCCAGAACGTTTTTTAGAAAGACAATTTTCACCCTATGAATTTCTACCTTTTGGTGGTGGTTCTAGACGTTGTATAGGTTTAGCATTTGCTCAAATGGAAATGAAATTGATATTAGCTAAAGTCATGAAAACATGGTCTATGCAACTAGTTGATACCCACGAAATCAAACCACAAAGACGGGGGTTAGTTACAGGTCCAAATAGTCCTATAAATTTGGAAATTCAAAATACTCGTCAACCAAAATCTGCAAATTTAGAACCAGTAAAAGTTTAATCTAGTCAATTAAGATCCCCGACTTCTTATTTTATCTTGTAAATAAATTCTGATTATCATATAAAAAGTCGGGGATCTGGGTTTATCATCTATTTTTTTAATACTTGCGCTTCTACTACTACCCTTATAGGAAAAAATATTAATTTAATTTTTGTAGGTTGGGTTGAACGAAGTGTTCGCGTAGCGTGCCGAAGGCATAACCCAACATTAGAAGAAAGATGGTCAGGGGTGTTGGGTTATCGCTTCGCCACACTTCGTTAACGTTCCTTAACCCAACCTACAATAAATATTGTTTTACATAAAGGAAACGGTAGAGCCATACTTGCTTGCATCCTCTAAATATAATAATATAAAAAAGCCAGGTTTTTATATCATAAGAGATATGCAAGAATACGACGTTATCATCATCGGCGCTGGACACAACGGTTTAGTTTGTGCAGCTTACTTACTCAAAGCAGGTTATAGCGTCCTTCTATTAGAAAAACGTCCTGTTCCGGGTGGTGCAGCCACAACAGAAGAATGTATTCCAGACAAAGCACCAGGTTTTAAATTTAACTTGTGTGCCATTGACCATGAATTTATTCATTTAGGTCCAGTTGTAGAAGAATTAGAACTAACAAAATATGGTTTAGAATATCTAGAATGTGACCCAGTTGTATTTTGTCCTCACCCCGACGGTAAATATTTCTTAGCTCATAAATCATTAGAAAAAACCTGTGCGGAAATAGCTCGTTACAATGAAAGAGATGCTAAAAAATATGCCGAATTTACAGATTATTGGCAACGGGCAATTAACGCTATGACACCCATGTTTAATGCTCCACCCAAATCAATTATAGATATTTTTGGCAACTACAATCTTCAACAGGTTAAAGATTTATTTTCTGTAGTGGGTTCTCCCGCAAAAAGCTTTGATTTTGTGCGAACAATGCTTAATAGTGCCGAAGATATTCTCAATGAATGGTTTGATGAAGAATTTCTCAAAGCACCCCTAGCTAGACTCTCTTCTGAATTAGGTGCGCCACCTTCTCAAAAAAATCTCGCTATTGGGGTGATGATGATGGCCATGCGTCATAATCCTGGCATGGCTAGACCTCGCGGCGGTACAGGTGCATTGGTGCAAGCATTGGTGAAATTAGTTAATAGCAAAGGTGGGGTAATTCTCACAGACCAGCACGTAGAAAAGATTTTAATTAATGATGCTAAAGCTGTCGGTGTCCGGGTAGCTGGCGGTAAAGAATTTTTGGCTAAACATGGCGTAATTTCTAACATTGATGCCCAAAGATTATTCTTACAAATGACAGAAAAAAGTGATATTGATGCCGTTGATCCTGATTTATGGGAAAGATTAGAACGCCGCATTATCAACAACAATGAAACTATCCTCAAAATAGATTTAGCATTAGATGAACCCTTGCATTTTTCTCATCATGATCATAAAGATGAATATCTCATTGGTTCAATTTTAATTGCTGATTCTATGAATCATGTAGAACAGGCTCATAGTAAATGTACATTAGGCGAAATTCCCGATTCTGACCCCTCCATGTATGTGGTCATGCCTAGCGCCCTTGACCCCAGTTTAGCACCACCGGGAAAACATACTTTATGGATTGAATTTTTTGCACCTTATCAAATTGCTAATGCAAACGGCACAGGTTTAAAAGGGACAGGTTGGACTGATGAATTAAAAAATCAAGTTGCAGATAGAGTAATTGACAAATTAGCAACTTATGCCCCCAATGTGAAAAAAGCAACTATCGCTAGAAGAGTGGAAAGTCCAGCAGAATTAGGAGAAAGATTAGGCGCATACAAAGGGAATTATTATCATATTGATATGACTATGGATCAAATGATCTTTTTCCGACCTTTGCCAGAATTAGCTAATTATAAAACCCCCATTGATAATCTCTTTTTAACAGGTGCAGGAACACACCCCGGCGGTTCAATTTCCGGTATGCCAGGACGCAATTGTGCAAGGGTATTTTTGCAGAATAATCAACCCTTTACTCAAGCTTTAAAGGATGCCGGAAACTCGATTAAATCTACAGTTGGTTCTGTATTTGGGATGAATTAGTTAATCAAGATGTAGGGTGCGTAACGCAGCGTAACGCACCAATTTTTATACATCAAAAAGTTGTGATTTTTAAAATAAATTAAAAACTCATATTTATT
>NZ_AP018316.1:3674470-3678451 GCF_002368115.1 Dolichospermum compactum NIES-806
AAAAATTATGATTTTAAATGGACGCATGAGAGCAATAGTACAAGACAACGGTCCGATACATAGATGCAAGGAAGTTCAGCAGTTATGGAAAAAGTGGGAAGACATGGGTTTGTACATTTTCTTTTTACCAAAATACTGCTCCGAAATGAACCCAATCGAATTAGAGTGGCAGCACCTTAAAAAAGATGAGCTATCCGGGCAAATATTTGATGATGAGTTAGACCTTGCTTACGCTGTCATTAATGGTGTTACAGCTAGAGGAAAAAAGCAAACTATAGTACACATCGTGTAAAATTTAACTTTAGCTCCTATGATTAAGGTTTTGTTACATAGTTATAAATTTTCCCGCCTACCTACTTACCATATTTCCTGGAATGCAATTCCAGCCTGGGTTTGTGATCAATGCGGTGAATCACTTTTTGAAACTCATGAAGTCGAATTAATTCAAGAAGCCCTCACCGTTTCAGATCGAGAAACAGCCGATTTAGTAAGTTCATCATCACCTTAGTTAGTAGGTTGGGTTGACATATAAAAATCCAACAATACCCATCATTAATAACACTAAATTACAACCCAAAAACCCTGTATCTGTTAACATCATCTCACCCAACGATCACCAACTATTATGTAAATAAGAGAAGACGATAGAACTATGACAGATACACCCAGGCTTAATTTATATCATATCCCCAGGTGATTTTGCAATGCTTGACGCATTTCGTTGACGGGGACTGTTTCTTGTTGTAACCAGATTTTTAAGGCTGCTGCACCTTGTTGGACAAGCATTTCTAAACCATCAATAATAATTGCTCCTTGTTTTTCTGCCAACTGCAAAAATTTGGTAGGTTTGGGAATATAAATTAAATCATAGACAATGGTATCACCAGGCAAATAACCAATTTCTTGGCTACTTAATGGCGATTCTTCCATATAAGGATACATTCCAATGGGGGTTGTATTTACCAACAGGTTAGCTTGGTGGAGTAGGTTCGGTAATTCTTGCCATTCATGCACCTGAAATTTATCTGCAAAAGGTGAATTTTGCCAACTTTGATGAAATGCTTGTAATTTCTGAAAATTCCGCCCCACGACGTGAATTTCTGCAAAACCAAGTTGAATACAACCAGCAACCACAGCCCTCGCAGCCCCACCATTCCCTAAAATTACCGCTTTTTTCTGACTCCAATCTTGATGATATGTTGTTTGTAATAGGGACATAAATCCTTCCACGTCTGTATTTGTCCCTACCCATTTATCACCCTGACGAGTGACAGTGTTCACTGCACCGATAGCTTGGGCGACAGGAGAAATTTCGGATAATAACGGTAATATTGCTTGTTTATGGGGAATTGTGATGCTAAATCCTACTACACCAATACTAGCAAACCCGGCGATCGCTCTCTCTAAATTTTCTGGTGCAATGGGAAAAGGCAAATACACATAATCTAATCCCAGTTTAGCCAAAGCCGCATTGTGCATTAATGGAGAAAGGGAATGTTCTACAGGATGTCCAATAACTCCCAAAAGTTTCGTTTTTCCAGTAATCATTTTTATCAATTTTTATTTATTCGTCATCTAATAATTTAATTGACAATTAAGCATTTGTGAAAAATTGGTTTATTAAACTTAATTCAAATTTTTTATCCTCATTGTTATTGTATATCCAAAGGTAAATTTTGAGGAAACTGCATTTTATGTAAATAAGCATATCTTCCCCCCAGGGTAATTAATTCACTATGATTACCCTTTTCTATTACCTTACCTTTTTCTAAAACTACAATTAAATCAGCATTTTGGATAGTAGAAAGACGATGAGCAATCACTAAACAAGTCCGATTTTTTAATAATATTTGTAATCCCTGTTGAATTAAATACTCTGATTCCGTATCCAGCGCAGAAGTAGCTTCATCTAAAATTAGAAGTTGGGGATTTTTAATCAAAGCTCTAGCAATAGCTAAACGTTGTCTTTGTCCACCCGATAACTTTACACCCTTTTCAACAATTAAAGTATCATATTGTTGGGGTAAATTAATAATAAATTCATGAGCATGAGCAATTTTAGCCGCAGTTTCTACTTCTGTATGACTCACACCAGGTTTACCATAAGCAAGTAGGTTGGTTTGACGCAAGGAAACCCAACATTTAATTAATCAAAACACACCAAAAAGTTAATAATCTAATTTCGTCTATACTGGAGATGTCTATTAATTATGCGGTTGACAAATAAAGCCCGATAAACATATTCACCCCTGTTCTAGTTTGTCAATAGGTAAGTCCTCAATTATTATAAAAATAACTTAATATTTCTTTGTAATATGCAAACAAGTATCACTCCTTCTACAAATCCGATTCCTGGTCAATATTGGCAATGGCGCGGACACAACGTATACTATATCCAAGCAGGAGAACCACAACCCCAGCGTCCACCCCTACTATTAGTGCATGGTTTTGGTGCTTCCACAGACCATTGGCGCAAGAATATCACAGAATTGAGTGCAGATTTCCAAGTATTTGCTATTGACCTGTTAGGATTTGGGCGTTCCGCAAAACCTAATTTACAGTATAGCGCCGACTTGTGGCGTGATCAACTACATGATTTTATCAGTGAAGTTATCGGTCAAAAAACAATTTTAGCAGGTAATTCTTTAGGAGGTTATGCTTGTTTATGCGTTGCTTCCCAACGTCCTGAAAGTGCCGCTGGTGTAGTATTACTTAATAGTGCAGGTCCCTTTTCCCAACCAGAAAATCAGATTCAACCTTCTATAAATCCTCTGCAAAAACTTTTGGGTAAACCTGTTAAATGGGCATTTAAACAGCGTTTAGCTCAATCTTTATTATTTCAATATACGCGCCAAAAGTGGGTAATTCGCCGGACTTTAGAAAAAGTTTATCTTGACAAAAGTGCAATTACAGATCAATTAGTAGCAGAAATTCAGCGTCCAGCTTTTGACAAAGGGGCGTTAGATGTCTTTGTTTCTGTTTTTAGCAGTCCTCAAGGAGCGAAAGTTGACGTTTTGCTTAAACAATTAACTTGCCCATTATTGTTATTATGGGGAGAAGCAGATCCTTGGATGAAAGCAAGAGAACGTTCACAAAAGTTTCATGAATATTATCCCCAATTAACAGAATATTTCCTCACCGCCGGTCATTGTCCCCATGATGAAATTCCCGAACAAGTGAATTCACATTTACGTGATTGGATAATTAGTTTGAGTTAATACCAAATGAAGTTAAATGATAATTGAATGTAGATAAATACAGATAACAATTACTCTATTTAGCCTCATCTAAAATTGGTATTATACCAAAAGAGTTTGCTTAAAAGTTAGAATCCAAACGATTGGCAAAGGCTGCTACTGCAATCATCGGCAAGCCAACAACCAGACAATGGGGCTGTATAAAATAATTTATTCATCAAACCCCATTGGCTGAAAATGATCTGCAAAATAATAGTGCTGGCAATTGCCACATACATTGCTTTTTGATCGCCAATTTCTCGATTAATTCCGCGAATTTTATCAACAATAGCAACACCTAATTGGGTAATACTTAACAGGTAAAAAATTCTGCCTACTACTAAAGCTTGAATTGCCATTATGCGGGCAACGGCAACATCTCCAGTTGTTTGTTTGATCCACTCAAAGACACCGAAAATTAAAATCCAGTTAAAGATAGAAATGAGGACAATACGTTTAACTAAATTAGGAGAAAGTAATTTTTCATTGGGATTACGTGGAGGTTGTTGCATTACCCGATCAGACTTGGGTTCAAAAGCCAAAGGAACTGTCATAGCAATGGAATTTACCATATTTAACCAAAGAACTTGTAAAGATAGAATTGGTAAATCTCTGGCTAATAAAACGCTAATTAAGATCGTCATAGATTCACCATCATTGAC
The DNA here is from genome assembly GCF_002368115.1 of Dolichospermum compactum NIES-806. Taxonomy (NCBI): domain Bacteria; kingdom Bacillati; phylum Cyanobacteriota; class Cyanophyceae; order Nostocales; family Aphanizomenonaceae; genus Dolichospermum; species Dolichospermum compactum. The sequence goes on from NZ_AP018316.1 coordinate 3,678,369, forward strand.
AGGGAGAATAAAAGCGATCGCTTTCAATAAATTACTGTAAACTGTTCTTCCTTCCTCCACCGCAGCTTCGATAGATGCAAAGT
>NZ_AP018316.1:3678930-3725424 GCF_002368115.1 Dolichospermum compactum NIES-806
AAGTCCTACATCTGTCAAAATCATATCAGCAGCTTCTTTGGCTACTTCCGTACCCGCCCCACCCATTGCAATGTCAATATCCGCTTGTTTCAACGCTGGTGCATCATTAACACCATCCCCTGTCATAGCGACTATTTCACCTTTAGATTGCAGTGCTTCCACAATTCGCAATTTCTGTTCTGGCGCTACACGGGCAAATACTACCCCATCTTCTATGGCTGTGGCCAGTTCTGGTTTGTCAATTGTCGTCAGTTCCGCACCTGTAAAAGCCCTCACTTCCCGATGATGATTAAAACCCATCCTGGATGCGATCGCAGCAGCCGTGACAGCATGATCACCTATAATCATTTTCACCTGGATACCAGCTTGTTGACAGGGTTTCCACTACGGGTAACTTGCGAACAATGGCGTGACGGCTGGCCGTGCGGGAAACACCAATTGCTAAGGTAACGGTAACCAGCGATCGCACTTTCGGCTTTTGATTCTTGGACAAAACCAATAATAGCATTAATTAAAGTTACACCCCAAATCACTCCAGCATTCACCCATTTTTTACTTCAGAGTTTTATCCTGATTGGATAATTTTACAATATACATTACTGATATTTGACATAAATTTCTATTTTAATATTTTCGGTATAGCATCTACTACAAGATAGATTTATTTATAAATTAGTCATAACCAATTCTGATAATTACCTCTTTAGACTCACGTATATAAATCGAAAAACCTTAACACTAAAAATATCACTAATGTTTATAAAACTAGAATTTTAGAAAAAATGACACAATCTGTAGACACAAAACCACAAGTGCAGGAATTGCGTAAATTGCTTGAAGGTCTTGAATGTGGGATGTTAACCACAATTGATGATGATGGCAGTTTACATAGTCGTCCCATGTCAATGTGGAATGAAATTGATAATGATGCCACACTCTGGTTTTTTACCCCAGCTAATTCCCATAAAGTCGTAGAAATTCAACATCATCAACAGGTGAATGTGAGTTTTTCCACACCTAATCAAGAACGATTTGTTTCCATATTAGGAATAGCCCAGTTAACAAGAGAACGTCAGGAAATTCAATCAAAATGGCAGCCAGGATTAGAAATCTGGTTTCCTAAAGGCATAGATGAACCCAATATTGCTTTATTAAAAATAAAAGTTAATAAAGTAGATTATTGGGAAAGTTCATCTAGTTTTATGCCGCAAACTATTAGTTTTTTAGAACTCTCACATCCTTAAATATCCCCGACTTCTTCAAGAAGTCGGGGATATATCAAAATCATCCTAAAAACAACTTATATGCCGGATTATTGCTTTCATGCCAATAGTGATAACCAAGATTATCTAAAAATGATTGCCATTCTGCTGTTTCATGGGGGGGAACTTGCATTCCTACCACAATTCGTCCATAGTCTGCGCCATTATTGCGATAATGAAATAAGCTAATGTTCCAATCAGGAGACATAGAAGTGACAAACTGCATTAATGCACCGGGACGTTCGGCAAATTCAAACCGATAAAGGAGTTCATTTTCTGCTAATGGAGAATGTCCTCCTACCATGTGACGCAAATGCAGTTTGGTTAATTCATCATCTGTTAAATCTATGGTTTTTAAACCGTGAGATTCAAAATTTTCGACCATTTTCGCAGCGTCAGCACGATTTTCTATTTGCACACCTACGAAAATATGTGCTTCTTTTTCGTCAGCAATGCGATAGTTAAATTCTGTCAAGTTGCGTTTACCAATACAGTCACAAAACTTTCTTAAACTCCCTCTTTCTTCGGGAATTCTCACTGCAAAGATAGCTTCTCGACGTTCGCCAAATTCTGCCCGTTCCGCCACAAAACGTAAACGGTCAAAATTCATATTAGCGCCACAAGCAACGGCGATGAGGGTTTGATTTTGAATTTGTTCTCGTTCGGCATAAAGTTTTGCGCCAGCGATCGCTAATGCCCCCGCAGGTTCTAAAATAGAGCGAGTATCTTCAAACACATCTTTAATTGCCGCACAGGTAGCATCTGTATCCACTAAAATAATTTCATCCACATATTGTTGACATAGCCGAAAAGTTTCTTCCCCCACTTCCCGCACCGCTACACCATCCGCAAATAAACCTACCTGAGACAACCGCACCCGTTCACCAGCTTGCAATGATTGATACATAGCGTTAGCATCTACAGGTTCAACACCAATAATTTTAATATCAGGACGCAACCGTTTAACATAAGCTGCAATCCCGGAAATTAAGCCACCACCACCAATAGCCACAAAAATAGCGTGAATAGGTTGCTGATATTGGCGGAGAATTTCCATGCCAATTGTTCCCTGACCTGCGATAACATCAGGATCATCAAATGGATGTATAAAAGTCAACCCCTTTTCCGCTTCTAATTGTCGGGCGTGGGCGTAAGCATCATCATAATTATTGCCATGTAATACAACCTCTCCTCCCCGGGCTTTGACAGCATTGATTTTCACCTGGGGCGTAATTACGGGCATAACAATGATGGCTTTTGTTCCTAAACGACTGGCAGCTAAAGCCACACCTTGGGCATGATTCCCCGCAGAAGCCGCAATGACACCCTGTTTAAGTAGGTCTGGTGTGAGATTGACCATTTTGTTATATGCACCCCGCAGTTTGAACGAGAAAACCGATTGCATATCTTCCCGTTTGAGGAGGAGTTTGTTATAAATGCGGTTAGAGAGATTTGGGGCATATTCCAATGGTGTTTCTTGGGCTACATCATAGACGCGGGCGGTGAGAATTTGTACCAAGTAGTCGCAATACATATCAAGGGGGGATTGGGGTTGGTTGTTAATTCTACCGCTTGTTGGGTCTTTGGGGTAATGGTTTTGGGGATGCAATACTGTTTGGTTAAATGTGAACTTAATTCATGAATTTTAATGCTACAACTGCCAATATTTATGATATAAATATAAAGTACGGTATTCCTACTTACAAACCGTAGATTATTTGCAGAGGTGTAGCACCAGTGGGCATAGTAGTTGAAAACGTCTCTAAACAATTTGGTAGTTTCCAAGCAGTTGAACAGGTAAACCTAGAAATTCAGAGTGGTTCGCTGGTCGCCTTACTTGGTCCATCGGGATCTGGTAAGTCTACCTTGTTGCGGTTAATCTCTGGTTTAGAAATGCCAGATACAGGTAAAATCATTTTAACGGGCAAAGATGCCACCTTTCAAAGTGTCCAAGAAAGAAATATTGGCTTTGTGTTTCAGCACTATGCCCTATTTAAACATTTAACAGTCCGTAAAAATATCGCCTTTGGCTTAGAAATTCGCAAAGCCCCCAAAAAGAAAATTGCGGGAAAAGTAGAACAGTTATTAGGACTGGTACAATTAAGTGGATTAGGCGATCGCTATCCTTCCCAACTTTCCGGCGGACAAAGACAACGGGTAGCGCTAGCTAGAGCCTTGGCTGTAGAACCCAATGTCCTCTTATTAGATGAACCATTTGGAGCGCTTGATGCCAAAGTTCGTAAGGACTTACGAGCTTGGTTACGTCGTCTGCATGACGAAGTTCATGTCACCACAGTTTTCGTCACCCATGACCAAGAAGAAGCAATGGAAGTTGCCGATGAAATTGTCGTCATGAATAAAGGCAAAGTAGAACAGGTAGGAACACCCGCACAAATTTATGATCATCCCGCATCTGCATTTGTGATGAGTTTTATTGGTCCGGTGAACGTATTACCCAGTTCTGCAAAAATCTTCCAAAGTAGTGGTTTTGAATCAACAAACCCAGAAACATTTTTGCGTCCCCAAGATATCATCATTGAAACAGTTGGTAATGGCACAACAGCGCAAGCCACAGTCAGCAGAATCATTCATTTAGGCTGGGAAATTCAAGTTGAATTAACCTTAGATGATGGGCAAATGATGACAGCCCATTTAACACGGGAACGGTTCGATGAATTAAAATTAGAACCACAAGCAAAGGTTTATGTTAAACCAAAAGATGCGAAATCTTTTCCGCTTTATTATTCAATTTAGGGAACAGGGAACAGGGGAAATTTTTCCCCCCTTACCAATGAAATGACAATTGACAACTGACTATACTAAACACGGGTGAGATTTAAACTTTTGCCAAATGACAAAGAACCCAGATGTGTAGGGGTTTAGCAGTGCTAAACCCCTAGGTTTAGAATCAAACAATCAAGCCGTTTTGAGTATAATGACAACTGACTAATGACCAATTAAATTAGAGATTTTGCTTTTTCAGATTCTTTTCCTAATCCTACCAAGTGATAGCTAAGATCCCACATCCGCTTACCTTTTTCGTCATCTCTTGCTTGGGGAGAAACTTTTTGCACAAAAGAAGTTCTACCTTCTTTTTGACGATTTCCCCAACTCCAATAAATACCAGATTGTTTGTATTCAGAATCAGCAACCACCATTGCCACCCGCTCTCCTGATAATTCCTCAGTCACAAATCCTCCAGTGATATACTTTTGGAAAAGAGGGAAAATCTTCTGGAACAGAGGATAGTGATTGCGGAATAAAGCCGTAGTTGCCACACAACCAGGATAGAGAGAACTAAAAGTAATGCCAGTGGATTCATGAAAACGGTTATGTAGTTCGCGCATCGTCAGAACATTACATACCTTACTATCTTTGTAGGCTTTGACTGGTTCAAATTCCTTACCGTTAATCATGCAAATGGGATTTTGGAAACCTGCTGCAAAACCTTCAAAATTACCCAAATCTGGACGAGGAGGAATTTTGCCACCCAATTCATCTGGGTTGTGGGTAACAGTTCCCAAAATTACCAATCGTTTATCAGCAGCAGGTGACTTTTGCAAATCTGCCAACATCAAATTACAGAGGAGAAAATGTCCCAAGTGATTTGTAGTAACGGTTAATTCATATCCTTCGGGAGAGAATAAAGGTTCTTTAATTAAGGGCATATAAATGGCCGCGTTGCAAACCAAAGCTTCGACGGTTTTGCCAGTGGCTCGGAAATTATTTACAAATTGTCGAACGCTTTCTAAAGAGCCTAAATCAATTTGCATGAGTGTGTAGCTATTTGCCGGGATTCCCACACTTTGAGCAGCTTTTTCGGCTTTGATTAAATCACGACAAGCCATAATGACGTGCCAGTTTCCTTTGTCTACGAGAGCTTTTGCTGCTTGTAACCCAACTCCCGAAGAAGCACCTGTGATGATTGCGGTTGATTTACGATTTTGTTCCATTTGTTCAGACTCCTTTGATGATAGGTTAATTACAAAACAGTCTACATGATCTTATAATCTCGTGTTTTTCGAGATCCCCGACTTCTTTAAGAAGTCGGGGATCTTGTTGTTCATAACTCATTTAGGATAACCACAGGGGGTTTGCCCCTACAAAATTGATTGGTTTAGGAATTTTTAAAATGCTCAATCAATTAATTTGGTTCTACCGCTCCCCTCATGGAAGAGAATATTAATTTAATTTTCGTAGGTTGGGTTGTAGGTTGCTTGCCCGTTGCGGTATGAAGTGAAACCCAACATTAGCAGGAGGATAGTAAGAGGTGTTGGGTTTCGTCCCTCAACCCAATCTACAATAAATGTTGTTTTACACAAAGGGAACGGTAGAGCCATTAGTTTTTTCCACTTGTATTAGTATTTCCAGCAGCTTGTTTACCTAATAATTCCACGGCTTTAGCAAATTGAGGATCTTCAAGAGTCGCTAATTTATCCTTTCCAGCTAACCATAACTCTTGACGCTGGGCATCAGTCAATTCTACCTTCACGTCTGGATCAATACCATGCTTATTAATATCTTTCCCGCTGGGAGTATGATATTTAGCAATAGTTACAGCCAAACCAGCACCAGATTTTAAAGGTTGTACAGACTGGACTAAACCTTTACCAAAAGTTTGATTTCCAACTAAAGTCGCTCGTTTATTATCTTGCAATGCCCCAGAAAGAATTTCACTAGCACTAGCTGAACCTTTATCTACTAATATAATCAAAGGTTTATCAGTTAAAGCCGTGCCATTGGCAACTTGTTTATCCTGTGTACCTTGACGGTCAATAGTAAAAACAATTGTGCCTTTATTTATCCACATTTGAGCAATTTCTATACTGGCGTATAGTAGTCCCCCAGGATTACCACGTAAATCTAGAATATAACCAGAAACTTTTTTAGCTTCTAACTTTTCAATAGCACTTTTCATTTCTTTGGTGGCATTGGCGCTGAATTGATTCAAGCGAATATAGCCAAGATTTCCCGCTGGGGTTTTCTTTTCCGAAAAGCGGACGGGATGAATTTCAATCCGCGCTCGTTGAATATTGAATTGTTTTTTCTGACCATTCCGCAAAATTGTCAGTTTCACCTTGCTACCTGATTCTCCCCGAATGAGGGCTACTGCGTCATTGGTGTCCATACCTTTGGTGCTTTTGCCATCAATCTCCAGAATGATATCTTTAGCTAAAATACCGGCTTTAAATGCGGGTGTATCCTCAATTGGGGCGATAACAATTAGTTGTTTTGTTTTTGCATCTTGACTGATTGTGATACCAATACCTGTAAGTTCTCCAGAGGTATCAACTTGCATATTCTTGAATTCTTCTGGGTCCATGAACCGGGTGTAGGGGTCTTCTAGCTTTTTCAGCATTTCCCGGACAGACTTGTAGGCTGATTTATCATCGGTATAGGACTTGCTTAAATATTCCTTGCGTACAGCTTGCCAATCCACCTGATTAAAAGTACCATCTACATATCGATAGTAAATAATTTGCCAAACTTCATCTATCAAATCCTTGTGACTATCTTTAAATGAAGCCTTACCAATTGAGTGAATACCCAAACCAGTAACAGCAATTGTAGAAAGCGTTACCACCGTAGCACTCAAAACCAGTTTACTTTTTGTAATTACCATAATGGCAGCCGTGTCAAAGGAAAAAATACATATCAAGTATGCCCAATCTAACACAGCGATCGCTAATTGGTAATTGATATTTTTTAATAAACAGAAATCTCTGTATTGCTTTCCTGTTCCCTCTCCTCAATATGAAATTTATTTTGCAGGACTACTTGTAAGCTGTTAGACCGTCAGCGGACAGCGTTGACGGGTTTTCTGTTAAAATTAAGATATTGTCATTTTTTTGAGTAATTCCGGAATTTGAGAGGGACTCTCAGCAACAGGAATTTTTGCGGACTCAAAAGCAGCCAATTTACTTTCTACTGTACCAAAAGTCGCAGAACGTCCAATTACAGTGGCTAAAGTCCCTGTTTGTTGCCAATTTCGCGCTGGTGGTGCGTATCTACCAGCAATATAGGCAATTACAGGTTTATCAATTGTTTCTGTAATATATTGTGCTGCTGCTTCTTCGCTTCCCCCACCAGGTTGTCCGATTAAAACAATCGCTTCTGTGGTGTCGTCTTCATCAAGGATTTGTAACCATTGGAGGAATGAAGAACCAACAATAGCATCACTACCAATACTGACACTAATTGATTGCCCTAAACCCGCTTTTGTTAATTCCCACGCAACCTCGTATGTCAGGGTACTACTACGACTAACAATGCCCACAGAACCAGGGATATAAAATTCGCTAGGTTGAGTACCCAGGAGAATTTTCCCCGGAACGATGATTCCTGGACTATTTGGTCCAATAATTAAAGTCTCACAAGCTTCTGTTTTGCGAAGAAGTTGTACCATGTCCAATGGGGGAACACCAGCGGTAGTAATGATAATTTGGGGGATATTAGAGGCGATCGCTTCTAATGCTGCATCCAAAACTTGATAAGGTGGAACACAAATAATTGTGGTGTCAATCTGTCCAAATTTGGCAACAGCCTCCTCTACTAAATCAAATACTGGTAGATTATATATTTTTTGTCCACCATAACCAGGCTTGACACCAGCTACTAAATTTGTGCCATAAGCTTGCATTTGAGCAATATGGGTTGCGGAAATAAATTCACAAAATCCCTGGATTAAAACTTTACTTTCTGGTGTTAAGTTCATAGTCTGTTAGTTGTCAGTTGTTAGTGGTAATTGGTAAAAATATTGCCTCTTACCTTTTTTTTAATACCGGAGTCTTTGCTAAACGAACTGCTTCCTTGACGGCTTCATCTAAATTTTCTACAACTATCAGCAATTGATCAGGGGTTTTCCGTGCGGCTAACTCTTCTCTGACATGATTGAATTCAGAACCAGCTAAACGGAGGATTAACCAGGGTAAATTCAATGGCTGCTGACTTTTATTCCCATTGGCGGCTGACACCCCAGATGTGATTTGGCTTCTGTCTGAATGGAGAAATTGGCTAATAATTTCTGGGAGTTGGTCAACTTGCGGAATAGTCCCCAAAAAGTTGACTAAAATAACTTGAGTATTCTGATCATTTACTAAATTTGTCAAACTACTAATCAGGCGATCGCTAAAAGTAGTCTGTGTTGTATCACTCATGAAAGTATGGCGCAAATTGACACATTTGCCAGGATGACCATGAGCATTAACAACCTCATCCAATGTTGTTAAAACAGAACCTTTCCCATTGCCTATTATGCAGATTTTACCCTGCATTTCTATCCCATCCCACCTACTCAACAAGCCGTTATTTTTTTGATTACCATGAAGAAGACCAACCATTTTGGCAGCCATATCGGCTATTTCCGGATGACGGTTAATAGCCTGTTTGTTAACCCTGACCTTACCATTCAGAGCCATCACTTGACCCGCAGAGTTCACACCCAGTGGATGAATCTCCACCAAGTCCAAATCCTTTTGGACAAATAACTGGTACAGTTTCTCCACAATATCACTCACAGTCTGCATTAACGCCCCCTGTAAGCCCATTTTTAAAGCTAGTCGTCTAGCATAAAATGGAGAAAATTCTTGTTCTACGACAACGTGCTGAATTTTTTCCCCCGCTGTCTCCCAGTCAATATTTGCTTCTGTGCAACCCAATAAAACGGGACGACAAAGCGCAGTATCTAAAACTACAGCTAGATAAAATTCTTCCTGGGCATCATATTTTGATTCTGCCAATAAAACTTCTGGCAGTTGCCCCCAAATTGGTAGATTAAATATATTCTGTGCTGTAGCGATCGCATCAATTGTGGTTTCTACAACCCTAACTCCACCCGCCTTTTCCCTTTCCCCAGCTTGCACCTGAGATTTCAGCACAATCGGGTAACGAATTTTTAACCGTTTTAAATCTGTAGGATGGTCTATTCTTTGAGATGGTAAAACAGGAATCCCAATTTTACCAAACCACTCTTTAACTTGGTACTCCAATAAATCCATTGAGACACACCTTGTATTAACAAGTCCAACTCGCTTTCTCTGATGCTATCTGATATTTTACCCAATACCGAAAATTATAAAATTTGGTTTTGCTTAACTGAAAATTTATTTTGACATGGTGAATAGTTTTTCTGAACAGTCAACAAAAATTAACCAGGTGCTAAAAGCCTTACAAATGCCATCTTCACCCCAAAAAGCAAATCAACCCCCTGCTAAGAGTTTAGATGAGTTACGTAATAGACAAAAGTTGTGGAGACAGGCAATCACTTCATTAGAGATAATTAAGCCTAGTAATGAACTCTATGGATTGGTAAAAGCTAATTTACCAAGTTATCAAAATAGTTTAAAAAGTGTTAATGATCAGTTGCTCAAAGAAGAAACCTGGGTACAGAAAATTGCCAATGCCACAACTCTCGCCCAAGCCGCTACTAAACGTCAAATCACGGCTAAATCTGCCCCTGAATGGCAAAAGGTAGAATCTGATTTCCAGACAGCAATTAGTACCCTCAAAATTATTCCTATAGGTAGTTTAGGATCTGAGGATGCCCGCAAGCTGTTGGCAGAATACCAACCAAAAATTATTGTAGCCCGCGATCGCGCTAAAAAACAACAATTAGCAGCCACATTCTATCAACAGGCTATGAAAGCCGCCAGTCAAGCCAAGGTCTATGGTAATCAAAATCAATGGCAAAGCGCAGTCAAGTCTTGGGAAAGGGCTGTACAAAGTGCTTATGCGGCAACCGCAGTAAGAGGTAGGGGGCAGGGGAGCAGGGAGCAGGGGAGAAATTTCTTTATTCCTTCTTCCTTCTTCCTTCTTCTTTCTTTCTCCTGAACTCCTGACTCCTGATTCCTGCCTCCTGCTCTATCAGAGTTATTAACAATTTGGAAATTGTGCCTTTTGATAGTGGAAATTAGGAAGATAATATTCATCAATTAAAAAGAGGTTGAATAAGTTAGTTTTTTAATAATTGAAAATTTAGCCTCTAAACTGTGATATTTTAATCGTGTCTATTCACTTGTCAAAAATGTTGTAATTCCTAAATGATAACTATGATGGAAACGCAAGCACAGCAAACAGAAAAAGGAAATTCTTCTTCACCACAAGATAGTGGATCTTTTTCAGGTAGAGACAATCGCCGTTTACCAGAATTACCTGCTGCTAAGGAATCTGAGTCTCAATGGCAGCAATTTATTAGACAAATTGTTGAATTTTTAAACAAACTGCCAGATTATTTAGGCAGTATTTTTAACAACAATAAACAGGGTTTAATCACTGTAGTCTTGATCTTATCAGCTTTTGTCACAGTTAAAGTAGCGATCGCATTACTAGATGCTGTTAATGATTTACCGTTACTACAACCGATTTTAGAGTTGATTGGCTTGTTTTATTCTATTTGGTTCACTTTCCGTTATCTCCTCAAATATGAGACTCGGCAAGAAATATCTCAGAAATTTAACGCCTTCAAACAACAATCTTTAGGATAAAGATTTTTTTGGAGATATTAAAATGTAGGTTAGTTATAAACTAGCTTACATTTTTTATTGTGGATTTTACATAGTTAAATCTATCTATAGATAGATAATTATTATAGAAATATTTTTGGCAATTATTCCCAAAGGTAGTAGGTTTATTTGCTAAAAAATTATAATCTGGTTTGTGTAATGCTGAAAAAGGGCTAATTATATGAATGAAAAGATTAGCGCAGATACCTATGATCGGGGCATAATTCCCGCAGAAACAGCAGCACGAATGAAAAGAGAGGGAGCAAATTATAAACACCTGCCTACTGAAGAGGATCTTGCAAGTGCCTCCACTGATGACCAAACTGATATTTACAGTATTCGGACAACGGACGGTTATACTGTGGACAAAGAGGGGTTGTTGAATAATTATGCAGTTGAACCGGAAATGTATTATGAAGTTCCTGGTGATGCACGAGAAGCCGCCGAACAAGAAAAAGCTGAACGGATACAGGAATTGCGAGAAGTTAATGAAGATAAAACAGGTCTATTAACAGAGGATTTTGATAAGCGAGGTAAAGGACCAGGAATAATCTGATTTATCATTGTTTTGATTTTATCTCGACATTCTAAAGCTGCATCTAAAGGGTCATCTGCGACTACATATTGCGCCAAAATTGACAAATCTAAGGTTGGCAATAATTGACTTTTTTCAACCAATTCATAACTTTCACCGCGCAGATGATCAACTGTAAATTGATTGTTTTGAAAAAACCAAACTTCTGTTACACCTAATCTTTTGTAAACTTGATTATATTCAAATTTCCAGATCCCCGACTTCTTCGAGAAGTCGGGGACTTATTATTATTGGATCTATTTCTATAAATTGTAAATAAATGTAAAGCTAGTGACACACAAAATCTTCACAGAATTATCTCGATTTAATCCAGTAAGTCACTCCCTGCGGTAGTCTAGATAAGTGTTAATTTATCGCCTGGTTTGACAAATAGTTTTATGACTTCAGTTTCTAGTCCTGCACGCACTATTCGTATTGGTTCACGTAAAAGCCAACTAGCTTTAGTTCAAACATATTGGGTACAAGCGGAACTCCAGAAAAGCTTTCCCGAAATTACTTTTGAAGTCCATACCATGTCTACTCAAGGGGACAAAATCCTGGATGTAGCCTTGGCTAAAATTGGCGATAAAGGACTATTTACCAAGGAACTGGAATTGGGCATGATCAATAAAGAGATTGATTTTGCCGTGCATTCTCTCAAGGATCTACCAACTAATTTACCAGCAGGGTTGACCCTAGCAGCGATTACAGAACGGGAAAACCCCGCAGATGCGGTGGTGCTACATAAAAAGTATCAAGGTGAAAAACTAGAGACTTTACCAGCGGGTGCGGTAATTGGGACTTCTTCTTTGCGAAGATTGGCACAGTTACGCTATAAGTTCCCTCATTTTACGTTTAAGGATGTGCGGGGAAATTTAATCACACGTATGGAAAAATTGGATGCTGGTGAGTATGATGCTTTAATTTTAGCGGTTGCTGGTTTAGAAAGATTGGAAATGAGCGATCGCATCCATCAAATTCTCACCCCGGAAGTCACCCTCCATGCCGTCGGACAAGGTGCTTTGGGGATAGAATGCCGAGCAGATGATGAGGAAGTAATTGGCTTACTGAAAGCGATTGAACACCCGCAAACACGCGATCGCTGTTTAGCAGAAAGATCATTTTTACGAGTTTTAGAAGGCGGTTGTCAAGTTCCCATTGGTGTAAATACAGAAATCAATGGTGATCAATTAACATTAAAAGGTCTTGTTGCCAGCGTAGATGGTCAACAAATAGTTAAAGATACCGTTACTGGTGCAGCGGCTGATGCTGAAAAGTTAGGCGCAGAACTAGCTGGCATTCTCAGAGAAAAAGGCGCTACAGAAATCTTAGAAAAAATCTTTACCGAGATTCAACGAGGATCATAGGGTGATAGGTTATAGGTGACAGGTGACAGTCAAGAGAAGAAAAGAAAAGAGAGTTTAATTACCCAATTACCAATCCCCAATTACCAATTACCAATTACCAATTACCATGAAAATTTTATTTGTAGCGGCAGAAGCTGCTCCCATTGCCAAAGTTGGCGGAATGGGGGATGTTGTAGGTGCATTACCAAAAGTCTTAAGAGCAATGGGTCATGATGTACGGATTTTCATGCCTTACTATGGCTTTGTTCCCGACAAAATGCCAGTTCCTACAGAACCCATTTGGAAAGGTTCTGCCATGTTTCAGGAATTTTCAGTTTATGAAAGTGTCCTGCCTGGAACTGATGTTCCTTTGTATTTATTTGGACATCCAGCCTTTCTACCTCGACGGGTTTATGGTGGAGAAGATGAAGATTGGAGATTTACATTATTTTCCAATGGTGCGGCGGAATTTTGCTGGAATTACTGGAAACCGGAAATTGTCCATTGTCATGATTGGCACACAGGAATGTTACCTGTCTGGTTGAATCAATCTCCAGATATTACCAGCGTATTCACCATTCACAACCTCGCTTATCAAGGACCTTGGCGGTGGTATTTAGAGAAAATTACCTGGTGTCCCTGGTATATGCAAGGACACAATACAATGGCTGCCGCAGTCCAGTTTGCCAATAAAGTCAATACAGTTTCTCCCACCTATGCAGAACAAATCAAAACACCTGCCTATGGTGAACAAATAGAAGGGTTATTATCTTTTGTTAGTGGCAAATTATCAGGAATAATTAACGGCATAGATACTGATATTTATGATCCGGCTAATGATAAATACATTGCTCAACCCTTTACCATAGAGACCCTTGATCAACGCAAAGCTAATAAAATAGCTCTGCAAGAAGAGGTGGGTTTAGAAGTTAATTCCAATGCCTTTCTTATCGGCATGGTGACAAGGTTGGTAGAGCAGAAGGGGATGGATTTAGTATTACAAATCCTTGACCGTTTCATGGCTTATACAGATGCTCAATTTGTCCTTTTGGGAACAGGCGATCGCTATTATGAAACCCAAATGTGGCAACTCGCATCCCGTTATCCCGGACGCATGGCCACCTACCTCCTGTATAATGATGCCCTTTCTCGTCGCATTTACGCAGGTACAGATGCCTTCCTAATGCCTAGCCGCTTTGAACCCTGCGGCATCAGCCAAATGATGGCTTTGCGTTACGGTTCTGTTCCCATTGTCCGCCGCACAGGGGGATTAGTGGATACCGTCAGCCACTTTGATCCAGTCAATGAAGCAGGTACAGGTTATTGCTTTGACCGCTATGAACCCCTAGACCTCTTTACCTGTATGATTCGCGCTTGGGAAGGTTTCCGTTTCAAACCCCAATGGCAAGAATTACAAAAACGGGGGATGAGTGAAAACTTCAGTTGGTATGAATCGGCTAAAGAGTACGATAAACTTTATCGTTCTATCTATGGTTTACCAGAACCAGAACCGGAAGCGATACCAGAAGTAACGCCAGAACCTACACCAAAACCAACACCAGAACCTACACTAAAACCAAAACCGAAATTAGTTTAAGGTGTTGTAGAAAGTTGGAATTGTAAACAATATTGATGGGGTGTTTATCTGAAATGCCCCTTTTTAATTCACGATAATATAGAATTAAAAAAAGATGGATTAGTTAGAGCGCGTCGCAGAAATTCGCAAAATTTGTAACCCACATTCCGCACCCACAACTGTCACACCCCAAGGAAAGGGATGTATTTAGTACATAAGAACTAATTGCCGAGAGAATTTTTTGAAGCCAAATAGAAATTATTCTTATTAAGGTACAAGTACAGTTAAATATTCACGACTAAGTATAAAACCTACCTTCCGCACCCTAAACTGTCACACAACGGAAATTGGTCGTTTGGAGATTTGGTTTTAGCGAACTGCTTGCAGCAGCGCTTCGCTATCGCCTACCAATATTTCTTGGTTTTGGTACAAAATACAACATTAAATGGGGATAAAAATCAGAAAAAACCGATTGTGACACCGGGGGGTGCGGAATGTGGGATAAAATTATTGGTTCTGAGGTTATTTTGATAGAAAACGTATTTCAAAATCATTGAAAGGTTTGTACTCAATTACGATGAAAAACCTCAAAAGATGTGCTGATTCACTCCAAAAATGAGAAAATACAAAACAGATGCTTTCGTGGAGTTTCTGTTGTTATTAGGACTTACGCAACTGGCACAAGCGATGGTGCGGCTACGCTGCACCGAGCGCCTAAAGACTAAACCATTGACATAGCAATATCTGGACGTTTTAGTTGTCCTATTAAATAATTAGAAAGCAAATTATGCTTAATTTGATAAATAGTTTGACCTGTGTTGTAAGCTAAGTTTTTTAGTCTTAGCCAAACCAACATAGCACAAGCTATATGATTTCTTTGAAGACGACCTTTGCGACACTGACATGATTCAATGCCAGTTAATTGTTTTATCTCCCTGTGAAACTCTTCTATTTTCCAACGGATTTTACACACCTGTTGTGTAACATCCATAGAACTCATTTTTTAAATAATAATTAATTTTATCGTGACTAATATTGTCTAAATGTTCTGCTAGATTAGTCATTGTGTAGTTGATTTGACTGCTAAGTAAATACTGGCAGTAATTAAGTTTAGTAAATTTCATCGTTAATTAATTTCTTAATGCACCCTATCATCATTCTCTCATAAAATTAATACCCGTCATTTATTTAATCTATTACTATTAACAATTCTCAATCAGTCTGATTCAATAACATCTTCATTATTGCAGTACACATATACTAATAATTAGCGATCGCTGTGCCAGTTGCGTAAGTCCTGAATATATAAATAATAGAGAAGTAAAGGGTAAAATTGAATTATTTACCCAACCTACTATTATTTCATTCCCTAATCACTACTTCCCAAATCCCTTGCCTTTAGTTGCCGAAGGAAGACAAATACAGTTTTCTAACTGCTGGAGTAAGGTTTTGGTATCTAGATTTTGACCAATTAACACTAATTGATTTTTCTTTTCACCTTTCCATTGATCATCATCAATAGTAAAGCGTTTACCGCAAAGATGGAAAATATGCCGTTGCGGACTTTCATCAAACCACATAATCCCCTTAGCACGGAAGACATTTGTGGGTAATTGGTTATCTAGAAAATGTTGAAACTTTCTAATCGAAAAAGGTTTATCACTTTGGAAAGAAATCGAGAGAAAACCATCATTTTCTAAATGGTCAGAATGGTAATGATGTTCATGATCATGGTGGTCATGTCCACAGGTAGAATGATCATGATCGTCGTGATGTTCGTGTCCACAATCAACATGATCATGATCACCATGATCACCATGATCACCATGATCATGATGTTCTTCTGCGTGGTCATCAAAATATTTATCAGATTCAAACAACCCGACACTAAGAATCAAAGGAAGGGGAACTTGGGATTTTATTGTCCGAATAATTCTGGAACCTTCTTTGATATTGTTAATTTTTTTCTCTAAATCCTCTAAGGTTGCTTCATCAACCAAATCAGTTTTATTGAGAATAATCACATCACCATAAGTAATTTGACTCAAAGCAGCTTCAGAATTGAATAAATCTAAGCTATAATTTGCCGCATCAACTACAGTAATAATAGAATCTAACCGAGTTAAATCTCGTAATTCTGAACCTAGAAATGTCATAGCAACAGGTAAAGGATCTGCTAAACCTGTTGTTTCTACAACTAGATAATCTAGCTTTTCTTCTCTTTCTAAAACTTTGTAAACAGCATCAACCAAGTCATTATTAATGGTGCAACAAATACAACCATTGCTTAATTCCACCATGTTTTCGTCAGTGGAAATAACCAATTCATTATCAATGCCAATCTCGCCAAATTCATTCACTAAAACTCCAGTTTTCACACCTTGCTGATTTGTGAGAATATGGTTGAGTAAAGTCGTCTTACCACTACCAAGAAAACCTGTAATAATGGTAACTGGTAACCCTTGTTTGGCAACTTCCATTGCGTGAGATTCGGAATTAACTGTTGTTGGCATAGTCATGAAGGAGAACTTTGGTGTATTCTAAATTTTATCTTGGTTTTGTCCACTCGGCATTAGAGTAGCACTAAATTAAGATGAAGCTGCGTAGAATAATATTTCCAAAATAATTGACCGCAGATAAACGCAGATAAACGCAGATAAAGCCGGATGAATTAATGGATTTTATGATTCTGTGTAGCCTCATATAAAATTGGTGTAACATATTTACATTCCAGCTTGAAAAATCTGGTTAGCAGTGAGGGTAATTTCTGGGAAGGTTGGTGATACTATAGTTTCATTTTCTCTAAATTGACTAACTCGATATTCCCCATTGATTAAATCATAGATAGAAATAGTTGGTTGTTTGGGATTTCCTATATAGGGAGTTCCACCTAAACCTAAATAATCAACTATCCAATATTCAGGAATACCAATTTCTTCATAGTCTTTCACTTTTGCCAAGTAATCAACACGCCAATTTGTACTCACAACTTCAATTACTAATGGTATTGATGCAGCTTGAGTGACTGTAGCTGATTTTTTCCATAATGGCTCATTAATTAAATTAGATGGATTGAGTAGTAAAACATCAGGTGCGTAAGCAGATTCATTTTCAGGAGGTTTCACTAAGACGGTTTTTGATATACTATAGGGCAAACCTAACCGTTTATATTCTGAAAAGATTATGTCATTCAAAAACAGGATAATCCACTCATGATCACCTAAAGGTTGATTCATTTTAATAACCACTCCATTATGTAATTCATAATACTTTTCTTCTGGTTTCCATTGCACAAAATCTTCAAAAGTTACTGGTTTAGTTTTTGGTAATGCTTGAATCATAGTTTACCTCCAAGTGTTCACAAAATTACGAAGTTTTACTAATAAGAATTATAGCCAATCATTAGCTAATAAAATTTTCATTTACGCCATTGTCATCAACTTGGGTTATTATTGTTTATCGTCCGATTTCCGCATTACTCTATTATGACCCTATCTATTTACAATACTCTTACCCGTCGTCAAGAACAATTTACCACCGTCGAACCTGGAAAGGTTAAAATGTATTACTGCGGTGTGACGGTTTATGATTACTGCCATTTGGGTCATGCTAGAGCTTGTATTGTTTGGGATGTAGTGCGTCGTTACCTTGAGTTTATTGGTTATGATGTGCGTTATATCCAAAATTTTACTGATATTGATGATAAAATTCTCAAACGCGCACGAAAAGAAGATTCTTCGATGGAAGTTGTTGCAGAACGCTATATCCAAGCTTATTTTGAGGATATGTCACGGTTGGGGATTAAAGAGGCTGATGAATATCCCCGCGCGACACATACAATGAATGGGATTCAAAGATTAATTCACGATTTAGAACACAAAGGTTTTGCGTATCCGTCTAATGGTGATGTGTATTATGCTGTCCAAAGTTTTGCTGAGTATGGCAAACTTTCGGGACGCAAATTGGAGGATATGCAAGCTGGTGCAAGTGAACGGGTAAATGTCGAAGATGCAGAATATCAAAAGAAGCGATACCCCTTTGATTTTGCTCTGTGGAAGGCTGCAAAACCCGGTGAACCTGCGTGGGAGTCTCCCTGGGGAAAAGGTCGTCCAGGATGGCACATTGAATGCTCTGCGATGGTGCGCGATCGCCTGGGTGATACTATAGATATTCATGCTGGTGGTGCTGACTTAATTTTCCCTCACCATGAAAACGAAATTGCTCAATCGGAAGCTGTAACTGGCAAACCTTTAGCTAATTATTGGTTACACAATGGCATGGTGAAGGTAGATGGGGAAAAAATGTCTAAATCCTTGGGTAATTTTATCACCATTCGTCAATTATTAGATCGGGGTGTAGACCCAATGGCGGTCAGATTATTTGTGATGATGGCACAATATCGCAAACCTATAGATTTTACCGATGATGCTATATTAGCAGCAACTAACGGCTGGCATACTATCAAAGAAGGATTACTCTTTGGTTATCAACATGGTAAAAAATTAGAGTGGGATGAATCTAACCTCATCCAAAATCCAAAATCTAAAATCCAAAATTCGGAGATTGAGAAATTCAAAGAAGCTGTTGATGATGATTTTAATTTCCCTGGTGGATTAGCAGTAATTTTTGAATTAGCCAAAGAATTAATTCGGGAAGGCAATATTATTGTTCATCAAGGCAAAACAGGAACTTCAGCAAATGAATTACTGGAAAAATGGCAAACCTTAATTACATTAGCAGATGTTTTGGGTTTAACCGCTAAACCAGAAACAGAAACACCTGCACAGGATAGTTTAAGTGATATGGAAATTGAGGAACTAATTCAACAAAGACAAGCAGCAAGAAAAGCCAAAAACTTCGGCGAATCTGATAGGATTCGTGATCAACTATTAACAAAAGGCATTAGCTTAATAGATAGTAAAGAAGGCACACGCTGGCACAAAGGTTAAGTCAAGAATTAAAAACTAAAAATAAGTAATACCAACTTTATGTGAGGTGACACAGAATCATGGAATCCATTAATTCATCTGCTATCTGCGTTCATCTGCGGTAAAATATTCTGGAGATATTATCTTATCCCAGCCTCATCTTAATTTGGTATCACTACTTTCCTGGAACTGATAAAGCTTTACGCCTACCAAGTGTTGTTGTAAAATTTATTTACAAAATAAAAACACCCACATTAGAGAGGAATTCACTGTGGAACAAAAAATTAACTGTGCTGAAGCCTGTGTTAACGGGTGTGTTTTAGGTGATCAATGTCCCCATATCGAGTATCGAGAATCAACTTCAAAATTCATCGAAGAAACTTCTTTAGACAAAATGCTAGAAATAGCTGAAGAAAGATTGCGGAAAAAAATGACAGAACCACCAAAGTGGGTGTTTCCAGAAGATTCTT
This sequence comes from Dolichospermum compactum NIES-806, assembly GCF_002368115.1. Lineage (NCBI taxonomy): Bacteria > Bacillati > Cyanobacteriota > Cyanophyceae > Nostocales > Aphanizomenonaceae > Dolichospermum > Dolichospermum compactum. The sequence goes on from NZ_AP018316.1 coordinate 3,698,587, forward strand.
AAAGGGAATTTTGAGCAGGACGTTATTGAAATCAGTTAAAATAGTGGGTTATCTGTTGCTAACCCACTCAAGATATTACTATAGCAGTATGCACTTGAATGAGATACAACATAAGCCCCCTCCTAGCTTGCGGGGAGGGGGTTGGGGTTGGGGTTTTTGTATCTCACTCAAGCGAGAATCGCTATATCATTATACAATTAATAATACTTGAAAATGAATGAATATATCTCAATAAACAGCACAGAAGTGAAAGCAAAAGCCAAAGAATTGGGATTTCAGGAAGTAGGGATTGCTGCTGCCGGTGATTTAGAGACGACAGAAACAGAAAAATTGCACGCTTGGTTAAAAATGGGTTATCACGCTGACATGGAATGGATGAAAAACCCCAAGCGTGAGGATATTAGTTTAGTGATGCCAGAAGTGCGATCGCTCATATCTGTAGCACTGAATTATTATACCCCCCATCAACGTCCGTCAGGAGAGGAATATGGCAAAATTTCCCGTTATGCCTGGGGACGAGATTATCATAAAGTTATGCACAAAAAGCTCAAAGAATTAGCTACTTGGCTAGAATCCCTGGGCGAAAATGTCAAAACCCGTTATTATGCAGATACAGGCCCAGTCCAAGATAAAGTTTGGGCGCAAAAAGCCGGCATTGGTTGGATTGCTAAAAACGGGAATGTGATTACCAGAAAATATGGTTCTTGGGTGTTCTTGGCAGAAATACTAACCAATCTGGAGCTAGAAAGCGATCGCCCATCCACCCAACATTGTGGCACTTGTACTCGTTGTCTGCAAGCCTGTCCGACAGGTGCAATTACCGCACCCTTTATCGTAGATGCTAATCGCTGCATTGCCTATCATACCATTGAAAACCGCGCCGAAGAACTCCCTGCAAACATCACACCCCATTTACAAGGATGGATAGCAGGTTGCGATATTTGTCAAGATATTTGTCCTTGGAATCAGCGATTTGCTCAAACAACTAATGTCAATGATTTTCAACCATATCCTGGGAATTTAGCCCCAAAGCTGGTAGAATTAGCCCAAATATCAAACGAGGAGTGGGATAGAAGATTCACAGCATCAGCCTTGCGACGTATTAAACCAGAAATGTTACGGCGTAATGCTCGCGCTAATCTTGACAAATCCAGGCATAATAATGACCCAGAAAGTAATAATTTTTGATTTCGATGGGACGATTGCTGATACAGTAGATGCTCTTGTAACTATTGCCAATCGTTTAGCCTTGGAATTTGGATATGTGCCGATTAATTCGCAAGAACTAGTCCTATTGAGAAATTTAACAGCCAGAGAAATTATTAAATATTCTGGTGTTTCCCTCTTCAAAATTCCTTTTATGGTTAAAAAAGTAAAAGGAGAATTAAAACATAAAATCCCAGAATTAAAACCTATTGAGGGAATTAATACCGCATTAATAGAATTCCACAATCAAGGTTATCACCTGGGAATTATTACCTCTAACTCTCAAGAAAACGTCAATCAATTTCTCAAATGTCATAACTTAGATTATTTGTTTGACTTTATTTATTCAGGAGTAACTATTTTTGGTAAAACCACAATTATTAATAATGTGTTACGACAAAAAAACTTCAAACCAGAAGCAGTAATTTATGTCGGTGATGAAACTAGAGACATAGAATCTGCTAAAAAAGCTAATATCAAAGTAATTGCCGTTAGTTGGGGTTTTAATTCTGCCGAAGCCCTCAGCCAACAAAACCCAGATTTTTTAATTCATCATCCTAGTGAATTATTGGCTGTAATGAAAAGCTGTTAAGAGGATATTTGAAAAGTTTTGGGCGATTAGGAGGCATCTTTCTAATCGCCAGGGCTAGTTTTTCAAACACCCTCTAAAAGGATATTTTTAGAGAATATTAATGTCTCTAATCTTTCATTAAATACAACATAGTGCAGGTTGCAGGAGGTACAAAGTTGAAATCAACACTTAAACATTATTTATGCTTTTATTCTTGACTCCTGACTCCTGACTCTATTCCTCTAACTCAATCTCTTCTTCCTCCTCAATATCATGGGGTTGCACTACAGAATTAGCAGAAACTACAGCCCCCTTATCGAGTTTTTCCAGAACCTGTTCTTTCACTTTGGCAGCAAATTCTGGTTTTTCTTCTAAATACTTAATCGCATTATCTCTACCTTGGGAAATGTTTTCACCACTGTAGCTATACCAAGCACCTTTGCGGAGAAGAACACCAGTTTCTTCAGCTATGTCTACTAAACAACCAATGGTAGAAACACCCTTACCAAAGATAATGTCAAATTCGGCAATTCTAAAAGGTGGTGCAACTTTATTTTTAGCTACTTTGACTTTGACACGGTTGCCAAATTCATCAGTTCCTTTTTTCAGAGTTTGAATTCTGCGAATATCCAAACGCACAGAAGCGTAAAATTTCAGCGCATTACCACCCGTTGTCGTTTCAGGACTACCATAGGTGACACCGATTTTTTGCCGTAACTGGTTAATGAATAGAACTGTGCATCCAGATTTACCAATATTACCAGTTATTTTCCGGAGAGCTTGGCTCATTAACCGAGCTTGTAAACCTACGTGAATATCCCCCATATCCCCTTCAATTTCAGCACGGGGGACTAAAGCCGCAACGGAGTCAATGACAACAATATCAACAGCCGCCGAACGCACAAGTTGATCAACTATTTCTAATGCTGATTCACCATTGTCTGGTTGAGAAACAAGTAAGTTGTCAATATCTACACCCAATGCAGCAGCATAGGTAGGGTCTAAGGCGTGTTCAGCGTCCACAAAAGCCGCTATACCACCATTTCTTTGCACTTCTGCGAGGGCATGGAGAGCAATAGTAGTTTTACCAGAACTTTCTGGTCCGTAGATTTCGATTACCCGTCCTTTGGGTAAACCACCACCCAAGGCTAAATCTAGGGTGAGCGCCCCGGTGGATATTGTTTCTACCTTCATCCGGGTGGCATCACCTAAGCGCATAATTGCTCCTTTGCCGAAGCTGCGCTCAATTTGTCCAAGTACGATATTTAACGCTTTTTGCTTGCCAGAAGTCTCAGTATTAGCTGCCATTCTTGCCTCTAAGTATAGGATTTTCCAAAATTGCTGGGACGGGAGTTTTAATAGAACGGATATACTATCCTAACCGGAAAGTGTGCCAATTAGGAATGTTTACAAAATTATGTTTGCCAAGATCCTAAGGCGATCGCTGAGAAATTATAGCATTTTAGATTTAAGATTGTGAAAGACTGACTGTATCGGCTGTCTACCTATCGCCATCGGTAAAGCCAACTGGTATAATTTTCACAATTGATAGCAGCAGTCTGAGCATAAATCAGTATGGAACGAGTCATCAAAAGCGGTGCTGGTTGGCGCATAGGCTGGAATCCAGATGCACCAGAATTTAAAGGACTAGTCGGGACTCAAGATTGGGCGTTAGAACTAACTGAAGCAGAATTAACCGAATTTTGTCGTTTATTTAATCAGCTTGCAGATACCATGAAGCATCTAGCTACAGAGCTAATGGACGAGGAAAAAATTGCCTGTGAAGCCGAAAGTGATTTATTATGGATGGAGGTGGAAGGTTATGCTCATGCCTACAATCTGCGCTTCATCCTCAACACAGGACGAGGAGCAGAAGGTAAATGGGAAGCTTCCGCCGTAGCTGAATTGTTGCCAGCCATCAGAATGCTAAAAGTTTTTTGAAAAACCCCTTGCTATTTTTCTTGACCTTGTGATATACTCGCAAGAGTGACTTAATTAATTTTAGATTCACACATTTGGCATCATCACCACATCAAAAGTCTAAAATCTCAAGTTCATATTTCCGGGACGTAGCGCAGCTTGGTAGCGCGCCACTTTGGGGTAGTGGAGGTCTAGGGTTCAAATCCCTACGTTCCGATTTACGGAAACTTTAATTGCGGCATATTCTTCTAGCTTTAAGTATATGTCTGAGTCTTTTATTAAGATACTGCTTTTGATGGCTGTACGTTTTTCTAGACGTGGGGATACTTTAAGTACAGGCTGTTTCATGCAAGCTTTGACTAATCAAAACTGATGGCTATTTATGTCTGATTTCAACTGGAAATTTTTAAGAGTAGTTTTATCTTGGCAAGGTTTATTTACTGTAATTATTACTAATTGCTTATTGATTCTCAACCTAGCTATAAAACCCACCATTGCTCAGAACGGACAGGATTGTTGGCTATCATCAAAAGCAACTCAAGAAAAAGAAAACTTACGTTTATTAGCTCTTAAAGGCAATAAAGAAGCAGAAAATCGCTATCAGAAATTACTCAAACAGCATACACAAGAATTAAAAACCTGTCGTAGTCAGACTTGGCCGCAAACTCAAGCTATTTGGTTGCGCCTGTATCCCTGTGATATTGAGCCGGGAGCAGTTGATCAAATTATGGATCGAATTGTCAACCAAGGCTATAACCAAGTTTATTTAGAAGTATTTTATGATGGAAGGGTACTATTACCCGCCGCAACTAACTCTACAGTTTGGCCTGCTGTAGTTCGCCTTCCTGGTGCAGAAAAATTCGATTTATTGGCATTAGCAATTAAAAAAGGGCAACAACGGGGGTTAAAAGTTTATGCTTGGATGTTTACGACTAACTTTGGTTACACCTATGCTCAACGTACAGATAGACAAAGTGCGATCGCTCGTAATGGCAAAAATCAAACCAGCTTATCCGTAGTAGAAGATAGTTCCCAAGTCTTCATTGATCCCTACAACACCCAAGCAAAAACCGATTACTACCGCATGGTGCAACAGGTTATCCGCCGTCGTCCAGATGGTATTCTCTTCGATTATGTTCGTTATCCTCGTCAGACTGGCATTGACTCCATTGCTACCAAAGTTCATGACCTCTGGCTATTTACTCCAGCCACCCAAGAAGTCCTATTTAGTCGCGCCAAAAATGCCAAAGGGTTAGAATTAATTCGCCGTTTTCTCACCAGAGGATATGTCAGCGCCGGCGATATAGCAGAAATTGATAAACGCTATCCTCAAGAAGATGAACCCTTATGGGAAGGGCGTATTCCCGCAAGAAAGCAGAAATCTTTACCTTCTCCAGAGGAAAAACAGCGGGTTTTGCAATTGGATTTGTGGTTACTTTCCGTTGCTCACGCTATGCAAGGTATCGTAGATTTTATAACTTTAGCAAGTTACCCAGCCAAACAACAAGGTATTCCTGCGGGAGCAGTGTTTTTTCCCGAAGGTAATCAAGCTTTAGGACAAGGTTACGATTCCCGCTTGCAACCTTGGGATAAATTCCCCAGTACCCTAGAATGGCATCCCATGTCCTATGCAAATTGCGGGAATGCTAGTTGCATTGTCGCGCAAGTTCAACAAGTTTTAAAAATGGCACAACCAGGCACAAAAGTCATTCCGGCCTTAGCTGGGAAGTGGGGAGAATCAATTAGCAATCGTCCCCCTTTAGAAGTACAAATGCAAGCCCTCCGTCAATTATCTCCTCAAATTAAGGGTGTTAGCCATTTTGCTTATTCTTGGCAACATCCTGAACATGACGGAGAACGGAAATCTTGCAATGTTAGGTAAAAAAGCTATTGCATGGAATCAACATACTTATCTAATGTAGTAGCTAATGTAGTTTTAGGAACAGCACCAACAACTGTTTTAATTTGTCGTCCCCCCTTAAATATCATCAAAGTGGGAATACTGCGAATCCCATAATGACTAGCAACAGTAGGATTTTGATCAGCATTCAACTTTACCACTTTTACCTGTCCCTCGTATTCCGCAGCCACTTCTTCCACTACAGGAGACAGCATTTTACAAGGACCACACCAAGGGGCCCAAAAATCAACTAAAACAGGAGTCTGACTTTCTAGAACTTCTTGCTTAAATGTAGCTTCAGTGACATTGGTAATAGATGACATAAATTGTTTGCCTAGATTTCAATCAATAACTTAATAATATCAAATAAATGAGGAGAGCAGGAAAACCAAATTATCTGCGTTTATCTGCGTCTATTTTATGCCATCTGTGGTTAATTATTCCCCATTATACCTCACTTACATCGAAATTTCTCTACTTTCTTAAAATGTTAATTTACCTCTAAATTAGGAGAATTTTTATCAGCACCGCAATGATGACAATAAGGTAATTCTTTATAGGTTAAATTATGACAATTATGGCATTCGACATATTGATAGTAACCGCAGTGGGGACAGTGGCTATCTTGAGGACGAATTTTTTTAGCACACCGAATACAGCGTGATTTTTGAATTCTGTTAGCAGCTTGAATTTTATGATTAAAGACAACGGTTTGGAAGAATTTAATCATGCCAAAACCAAGCAAGGGAATTAGCAAAATATAAACATAACTAATTAGGAAAACTAGCCCACCAAACAGAAAACTAATAATATCAAAGAAGAATTGAAATATTATACCAATTTGTAAAAATTGAAATACTTTCAGAACTAGGGGAATGATAAATATAACTAGCAAATGCCAGCTAATTAACGCTATTAGTCCATATCTTTTGCGTTGACTGAAGTTGTTAACTAATAATGCAATGAGAATGAGCGGTAATAAAAAGATAGCTTGAAAAAATAATTGAATACTAGGATACCAAAAGGAAGCATCTTTATAGCCTTTTTTAACTTCATTAAATTTAGTTTCATCTTTGACAAAAGACAGAAAATTAACACTTTCAGGTTTTGTCAGCAGTTGATTTTGCAGATTAGCAATTTCCTGTTTTAAGTTGGCAATTTTCTCGATATTTTGTGTTAATTCCTGTTTAGCTTTTTCAGCACGAACCTGATTAATGGAATTACCTGAAGACTGTCCAGCAATTTTTTCTAATAAGGTTGAATCATATTGCTGACGAATGGTAGCGTTTGCTTGTTCAAGACGACTAATTTTATCTTGTGTCTGATTTATTGTGGTAAGAATTTTCTGATTTTGCGGATTATTCAGTTTATCTTTAGATTCACCATAGTTCAAACATATTTCTGAAACCTTACCCAAATGTCCGACTTCTACATCTTGATATGTTTGCCGAATTCTTTGCTCATTGCTACCATAAGGTAATGAACTCCTCAGAAATTCATAATCTTTATTTTTGGTAGTTTGGGTTTTGTAAATATCCCATTCAGAATAACATGGATAAGCTTGAGTCGGGCTAAGATGCCATTCACTAATATTATTTAAACCCGTAAAAACATTAATTAAAATAAAAATATCAACTAAAATAATGACAACTAAACTCACTTTATTGAGTGGTTCGTTGTTTACCGTTCGAGAGTTATTAAAAAACCGATTTGAAAGCCGGCGGATTCTGGTAAACATATAACTGTATGTACTTAAGTTGATGTACTATCAAGAAACACAACCTGATTACGGATGTTACTGAAATTAATTTACCATTCTCTTATGACTTTAGTGGTTTTTTTGTTAAGTTTTATATAGTTATGTAGTGTTGTCCAGTCCATATTGGTTTAAATTTGCTCTACTGTGACAAAGTATATAATTTTATTATTCCCGATCAAGAGGCAAAAATTCCATCTCTCAAACTCTTCCTCTCTTCGCCTCTGCGTCTCTGCGTGAAAAAAATATTTAATTTCAGTATATTTGTGGTTAATTATTCCTTCTCTTCTGCTGGCTGGGTAATAGCTTGACAATATCCAATTAGAGTATCAATACGCTCCTCAATAGTTTTCAATCTAGCTTGTGATGTTGTTAATTGCTTTGCACCTTGGAGAAACATCATATCTACTTCCAATAGCCGCAACTGCTTACTTATTTCCGTTTTATAGGATTGTTCTCGTGAATTAGCATCAACCAAAGGAACAATTTGCTGGCTAAAAAACGCCTGTAATTTGGCTAAATGCGGACGTAACTCCCCCGCACTGAGTTTACCTGCTGTTACATTAGTCCGAAACTCATCTAGAAATGTTGCCAATTCCTGATATTTATCACAATTAAAAGACATCTGTTGCTAGTTAAGATAGTATTAATGTCAAGAAAAATTTCTTATATCCCCAAGCTTTCCATTGTTCCTGCTCCAAATCACAAGTCTCAAATCTTATTTTGAGGCTTGGTTTACCGTCAATAGGTTTTTATGATTATGTTTGAAAGAAACCTACAATGGATGATGACCACAGGCAGTTAGGACATCATCTCTCCAACCTTGTCTCTAAACTTTCAGTTAACAGCATCTACTTATAGAAATGCTGTCATTTTTGCTTATCTCTTACACCTATCCACAAATTACCTTTTTTATTTTATGAGTAGTGTAGCCGTCAAACCTCCTGTTGATGTTGTTCTCCCAGACTGGCTTAACAAATGTTTAATTGCACCGCCAGCGCCTATACTTACGGAGGAAGAAGACCGAACGTATAACGGTAATGCCTTAATTTGTCGAGCTTTTCAGTTTGCATATCAACTGCATGGGGGTCAAATTCGGAAATCGGGAGAACCTTATATTGCCCATCCTGTTGCTGTAGCGGAAATACTCCGTGAATTAGGTGGTAGTCCTGCTATGATAGCAGCCGGTTTACTTCATGATGTAGTGGAAGATACAGAAGTTACAAGTGAAGATATAGAAGCACGTTTTGGACCAGAAGTAAAACTATTGGTAGAAGGTGTTACCAAGCTGTCGAAAATTAATTTTACTAGCAAAACCGAAAGTCAGGCAGAAAATTTCCGGCGAATGTTTTTGGCTATGGCGCAAGATATTCGGGTGATTGTGGTGAAACTGGCAGACCGTTTGCATAATATGCGGACTCTCCAATATATGTCAGAAGCTAGTCGTCAACGTAGCGCCCAAGAAACGCGAGATATTTTTGCACCTTTGGCGAATCGCTTAGGGATTTGGCAAATTAAGTGGGAATTAGAGGATTTAGCATTTAAATATTTAGAACCAGATGCTTATCGAGAAACTCAGAAATGTGTGGCGGAAAAACGCACGGCACGGGAAGAAAAGTTACTCAAAGCTACGGATACTTTGCGCCGTCGGTTACTCAAGGCAGGTATTAATTGTTTAGAAATTAGTGGTCGTCCTAAACACCTTTATAGCATTTATCAAAAAATGCAGCGGCAGCAAAAGGAATTTCATGAAATTTACGACTTGGCGGCGCTGCGAATTATTGTCCAAACTAATGAAGAATGCTATCGCGCTTTGGCTGTTGTTCATGATTCTTTTCGTCCTATCCCTGGTAGATTTAAGGATTACATTGGATTGCCGAAGCCAAACCATTATCAGTCTTTGCATACGGGGGTAATTGGCTTAACTGGCCGCCCGTTGGAGGTGCAAATTCGGACTTTGGAAATGCACCATATTGCGGAATATGGTATTGCTGCCCATTGGAAGTATAAGGAAACTGGGGGTTCTGAAAATACTCCTGTGACAAGCACTGATGAAAAGTTTACTTGGTTAAGGCAGTTGCTAGATTGGCAAAGTGATTTAAAAGATGCTCAGGAATACTTAGATAGTGTTAAGGATAATCTATTTGAAGATGATGTTTATGTCTTCACCCCAAAGGGGGATGTTGTTCCTTTAAGTCCTGGTTCTACAAGTATTGATTTTGCTTATCGGATTCATACTGAGGTGGGAAACCACTGTGCGGGGGCGCGAGTTAATGGTCGCATTGTGCCTTTGTCCACACGATTGCATAATGGCGATATTGTGGATATTATTACTCAGAAGAATTGTCATCCTAGTTTGGATTGGTTAAATTTTGTTAGCACTTCAGCGGCGAAGTATAGAATTAAACAGTGGTACAAGCGATCGCGCCGGGAAGAAAATGTCGCTAGAGGACGGGATTTATTAGAGAAGGAATTGGGGAAAACTGGTTTTGAGAATTTGCTCAAATCAGATGCTATGCACACTGTCGCGGAAAAATGTAATTATCACAGTGTGGAAGATTTACTTGCCGGTTTGGGTTATGGGGAAATTACCTCGAATTTAGCGCTGAACCGTTGGCGAGAAGTTGTGAAAGCTAGACAACCGGTAAGTGATGTTGTCCCATTTATCCCCAAAGAACCAGCGCCAAAATCCTCACGGGATACATCACTAATTACGTCCCGTGCTAGTGATTCCCCGATTATTGGTATGGAGGGTTTGGTTCATCATATTGCTGGCTGTTGTACGCCCATTCCTGGTGAAGCAATTGTGGGTGTAGTCACACGAGGAAGAGGAATTTCTATCCACCGCCAAGGCTGTCATAATGTAGATCCTATTGAGTATGAGCGGTTAGTACCAGTGCGCTGGAATTTGGCTATGGAAAACCGCAGCCGTCCCCATACTTATCCGGTTAATGTGCAAATTGAGGCTATGGATAGAGTGGGAGTATTAAAAGATGTGCTATCACGCTTAAGTGATCAGGGTATTAATGTTCGTCATGCTCAAGTGAAAACTTGTTTGGGACAACCTGCGTTGATGGATTTGGGCATTGATGTCCGCGATTGTTCTCAGTTGGAACATTTATTTGTGCAACTCAAGAAAATGAGTGATATTCTCAATATTCGCCGTGTTTGTGAGGCTGAGGACTGCGGTTAGTGGGGTGTTACAGCTATTTTCTTTTTATCTCACGCAGAGGCGCTCCAGGCGCAGAGGAGGAGATACATGAGAATGGCTGTAATTTGCGGATTTTAAATAATTTCATTGAGGGTTTGTAAAAGTTGATCTATTTCTGCGGCTGTGTTGTAATGGGCTAGTCCTATTCGTAATAAGCCGCCTGATGTTTCTACGTCTAATTTTTCGGTGAGGTTGGTTGCATAGAAGTTACCGTACCAAGCAAATATTCCCTGTTCTCCTAATATTTTGGCTATGGTTGCTGGTGTTTTTCCTGTCATGCGGATAGAGACTGTTGGTGTGCGCCATGTAAATTGGCTGGGTTCGGTAATTCCATAGAGAGTTAAACCAGGGATTTTTAATAATCCTGAAATCAATTTTTTACTTAATTCTCTTTCGTATTGTTGAATGGCTGACATGGCTGATAATAATGCGGCTCGACGACTATGATAGGCTGATGCTAATTCGTGGTTTGGTTGGGCTATTTCGGTTAGGAATCGAGGACAATGGAAGGTGGTGAGGCCTTCTCTATCGGCTTCTATTAAGGAGGAAAGTAATTCGTTATCTAAGGTTGGGGAAACATGACAACCTAATTTTGCTAAATAATTAATTGCTGCTACTAATCCTGCTAAACCTTCATGATTTAATGTTCCTGTTTCCCATCTGCAAGGGACTTCTTCTGATGCAGGTTTAACTTTATAAGGGGAAAATTTGGTTAAATGTTCTCTTTTTCCGTAAAGAATTCCTACATGAGGTGCGAAGAATTTGTAGGCGGAACAGGCGAGAAAATCACAGTCTAAATGATGAACGTTTATCGGTGCATGGGGGGCATAATGGACGGCATCAACATATACTAAAGCCCCGAAATTATGGGCAATTTTAACTATTTTGGCGATATCATTAATTGTGCCGACGGCGTTGGAAGCGTAAGTTACTGCTACTAGTTTGGTGCGGGAATTTATCTTTTTTTCTAAATCGGTTAAATCTAATGTACAGTCGGCAACATTAATATCAACTGTCCGAATAATCACACCTTTTTCTTCTAAAGCATACCAGGGAGAAATGTTGGCTGCATGGTCTAGGTCTGTAATAATGATTTCATCGCCGGTTTGTAGTTCTCTCCCAATAGCGCGACTCACGGAGAAAGTGAGGGTGGTCATATTTGCGCCAAATACTACTTCATCATTATCGCATCCTAAGAAGTCAGCGATCGCCGCCCTGGCAGAAATAATCAAGGCATCGGTTCGCATACTGGTAGCAAAAGCACCGTGAGCATTAGCATTTGACCTGACTAAATAATCACTAATTGCGTCTAATACTCCACCGGGTACTTGTGTACCACCGGGTCCATCAAAGAAAATCGCTGGTTTTCCGTTAATTGTTTGTGTGAGTGCAGGAAACTGGGAACGAATCCATTTTATGTCTAGAGATTCCATGATTTTCCTCTTTTTTATGATTTTTGTTTCGCGCAAAGGCGCAAAGGAAGAAATATATTAATGTAGATTGTAGTCTAACATTTAATTTTGTTGTATAGGAAAAGCAACATTCTTTAAAAGGTTAATAGGGCTAATATTTTTTAATAATTGCATTTGTTGTTGATTTTTGACTAACAATGCCCCTGCAAACCCCAATGAGTTGACGGAAATTGATTCAAATTCCTCAAATTGTCGGGGAACAATTAACATCCATTCTCGTGTCATTAAAAGGTTATATGCTCCTGATTGGATATTATTTTCTATGGGGTTAATTCCTAAAGTTTGGAGTAAGGTATGATATTTTTTGAGGGTTATTTCGGCACTTTCTCCCAAGTTAATATTAGTGAAAGCGTGTACAAAGGGAAATTCTGGGATAGTTCCCAGGGAATTATCTAATTTTGCAGCTTTTACAAGTGGTGAAATGGGAATATCTGTTTCTGCAAAAGGAATAATTTGTAAATGTTTATGTGGTTGACTCGCACCAGCAAGTTTACCACCGTTATAAAATACTAACCCATCAAATTCTGCTAAACAAGCCCACATAGCCATAAAATCTTCTAGGGTAAGTAGGCTTTCCTGTGGTTCAAAAGCGCGGGTAATTATCAAAAAGTGATAATCAACAACATTGAATTTATTTAAAATACAAACATGAGTAGGAGAGATATCCGCCACAAATAAAGCTTCTTCATAAGGTAAAAAAGGATTAAATTCTTTACCAGTTTTAGCAGTTTTTTGATTTTGTTTTTCTTGATCAGCTTTTTTGCGATTGATATTTTCTAAAATTCTGACAACAAACTTGATTCCATCTTGTTCAAAAATTTCCACCTCTGTGGGAATAGATTTTAAAGCTCCAGATTTTAAAGCCAGTTCGGTGGTTTTCTTGAGACTTGTCCATAATGTACCGGGTTTAAGTCGGATTTCCTGCTGGTGCATATTTTATAGGAGATAACTAACAATCTTATATCATAAATTGGTTACATAAAATCAATAATCTCGGCTCTAACGTTCCCTTTATGTAAACATTTATTGTAGGTTGGGTTGACGCAAGGAAACCCAAAAACTCTTACTATCTTAACGCCAATGTTGGGTTATGCCTTCGGCACGCTACGCGAACACTTCATTCAACCCAACCTACAAAAATTAAATTAATATTCTTTTCCATAAGAGGTTGTCTTAAAAGTGGTATCCCGTAGTTTTCATCACATTATTACCCACCTTTCCCTTTACAAGGGGAGGGTTAGGGAGGGGTAAAATATTTGATACAGCAATCATGACTTTTCAAACACCCTCTAAGGGGAGTATTAGAACCAAAATTTCTTGTAATATCAGATTTCTATATAGTATAATTAAAATCAGCAAATTATCACCATTCAAGAGGTGAATCGTGGTTCAAACCTTAACCAAATCAGTCAGCTTTGAGGAGTTTATCCAATCCTATCCAGAAACAGGATCACGTTATGAATTACACAATGGAGAAATTGTAGAAATGAACCCACCCGTAGGAGATCATGAAGTCGTAATTGGTTTTTTAGCACGTAAGATATCAGGAGAATTAGATAGACTTAATCTTTCTTACCTCATACCTAAAACAACATTAATCAAAGCACCAAAATCTGAATCTGCCTATTCACCTGATATTTTATTACTAAACCCTGCTAACTTACCTAATGAACCTTTATGGAAGAAAGAATCAACTATTACTCAAGCTGATTCAGTTCCTTTGGTAATAGAAATTGTTAGCAGTAATTGGCAAACAGATTATACTCATAAAACCAACGATTATGAATCAATGGGTATTCCTGAATATTGGATAGTTGATTATGGTGCTTTCGGTGGTAAAAGATTTATTGGTAATCCTAAACAACCGACTATTTCTATTTATTCTTTAGTTGATGATGAATACATAGTTAATCAATTTAGAGGTGATGATTTAATTATATCGCCATTATTTCCGGAACTTAAATTAACACTTTCACAAATTTTACAAAATATATAAATACTGTAAGCGTAAGATCCCCGACTTCTTTGAGAAGTCGGGGATCTGATCTGAATCTAAGAACAATATAAAGTATCTCTTGTATCCCTTCCTGTCACGGGATTAGTCCCTTTTGCTACGTTACATAGTTTCTTTTGTTCATCTCGACGCAGGAGTACATCGGTAAAATCTGCACCGTCTATTATAGCACCATCAAATTTGGCACTAGCTGCGAATGCTCCTTCTAAAATGGCGTTGGTTAAATCGGCTTTAATTAACCGCGCTGAATCTAACGTAGCATTAGTTAGGTCTGCTCCCTGTAAATTTGCTGATTCTAGATTGGCGGCGAAAAAACTAACACCTCTTAAGTTAGAGTGACTAAAATTACTGTAGCGAAGATTGGCTTTAGTAAAACTGGAATCTGTTAAATCACGTCCAGAAAAATCAGCACTGATAAGAATTTCTTTGTTATATTCCAGTGCTACAGCAGAAGGGACAAAAGCCACTAAGGCTGTGGTGGAAATCATTGCCCAAAGTAATAAACTGAGTATACTGATCCAATTGCGATGCTTAGTATTCATGGTATTGTTAATTAATGGCTAATCCTTCTCCACTTAATTATGCAGATATTGGTAACATAGGTGAAGACCTAGTAGCCAAATGGTTACAATCTACAGGTTGGGAAGTTTTGCAGCGGCGCTTTTGCTGTCGTTGGGGAGAAATTGATATTATTGCCCAATATCAAGATACAATGCTGGCGTTTGTTGAAGTGAAAACCCGCAGTTCTGGTAATTGGGATGAAGGGGGAAAAAATGCCATTACTCCCCAAAAACAGGCAAAAATCTGGCGGACGGCGGAAATATTTTTAGCTAAATATCCACAAAAAGCTGATTATGCTTGTCGCTTTGATGTGGCACTTGTTCATTATCAATTACAAAGTAGAAAGATGATTAGCGGAGAATTTTTAGAGCGTTTATCTATATCTGGGTATGAGTTTAAGCTGCTACAATATATTGAGGCAGCTTTTGAACAATAGTAATCATGATTGCAAAATTATTTTTACTTTGCGACACTTCATTTAGAATTGTTTAAGCGAGTGTTTCTGGACAGTAGCCTAAACCTCGAACAAATTGTTGTCTAAATGCTTCAATTTCTTCTTTTTCCGGGCTACCATGAGAAACAACTGCTACTTGGTAACGACGCATTACGTCTACGGGTGTTTGTCCAGATTCTAAACTCCAAAATGCCATTTGGACTCTCATTGGTGGCTGATAGCTAATTCCCAATTCACTCAAGAAAGCTCGAAAATCGCCATCTTGTTGATCTGAGACTGTTTCTTTGAGTTTAATTCTGACTACCCAACCATCAATTTGATGAATCACACTGACAAAGGACAGGGGAAGTTGTGGTCTACCATGTAAGTATTGAACGATTCTCAGGGTGAGGGTGGCATTGCCTAGATAGTATAAGTATTCCATCATAATTTTATGGGATTAAGTTTAGTTCTACCTATCTATCTTCGTTAATGGGGTGGGGTTCTGGGTAGGGTAAAAGCACCCATTGTTCTATGGGGAGATTTACCCAATAATTTAGAAGTCACCGAGTCAGGAGTCAGAATGAAGAATAAAGAATGAAGAAGATGGAAAGAAGATGGAAAGACGAGGGAGTAAAAGTGATGTATAGCGGTTAAAGTAAGTTTTGTAGCTCATTTAAGTGCATACTATTATAACAATTTAACAATTACTTAATTAATATGAAGCAACAAATAATACAAGATAACGTAGAAACACAAAATGTTAATTTAGATTGTTCGTTGTCTGGTTATGACTACGAACTTCCACCAGGACTAATTGCCCAAAACCCTGCTGTTCCTAGAGATAGTTCTAAGTTATTGGTGGTAAATTCTCCCGAAACTGCTAAAAGTATACCACCTCTACATCATATTTTCCGTGATTTGTCGGAATTGCTGAAAGCGGGTGATTTATTAGTTATGAATAATACAAAAGTAATTCCCGCTCGGCTATATGGCTGTAAGGATACAGGTGCGGGGGTGGAAGTGTTGCTGTTGGAGGAACGAGGACATAATTGCTGGTTGGCTTTGGTGAAGCCTGGAAAGCGCTTTAAGGTGGGTAGTGAGATTATTTTTACAGCGGGGGGAGATGGGAATAAACAGGAATTGAGGGCGACAGTTGTTGAGTCAGATCCAGAAACTGGGGGGCGATTATTACAGTTTGATTTGCCCCCAGCAGTTCCTTTAGTGCAGGTGTTAGGGAAGTTTGGACAGATTCCCCTACCTCCTTATATTACGGCTTCTACGGCGGCTGATGAACAGTATCAGACGGTGTATGCGGCTGAACAGGGAGCGATCGCAGCCCCAACAGCAGGATTACATTTTACACCGGAATTATTAGAAAAATTGCGTAATAATGGCATTAATCAAGCTTTTATTACTCTTCATGTTGGTGTCGGTACTTTCCGCCCGGTGGAGGTAGAAGATGTCACTACCCACGCTATGCACGAAGAATGGATTGAAGTTACTGCTGATACCGTTGAGCAAATTCGGGCTACTCAGGCTGCTGGGGGACGAATTATTGCGGTGGGGACAACAGTGGTAAGAGCTTTAGAAGGTGCGGCACAATCTGGGGATTTACAGCCCTTTGTCGGGAAAACAAACTTATTTATTTATCCTGGCTATAAATGGCAGGTTGTGCAGGGGTTAATCACCAATTTTCATTTACCCCGTTCTAGTTTATTGATGCTGGTTAGTGCTTTGATTGGTAGAGAAAGACTATTGGATCTTTATCGGCAGGCAATTAGTTTTGAATACCGCTTCTACTCTTTTGGTGATGCTATGTTGATCTTACCAGAAGGGAAAAGTATTCAATTATGAATTTTTGATGAAGTGATGGATAATCTAATTTAGATTGGATTCAGTATGACTAAAGGGTAGTGAGTCATGTATCAAAAATGCCATAAATCTCCGTCTTTTAACATAGCTAAGGCTACATACAAGCAAGTATTAATGAGTATCGTTTCTACTTCTTCTGCATTTTTAATCTTGACTTTACCTGCAATTATTAATTCTCCCATAAGAACTAACTTTCTTATCTTCCCTATTCCCTATTCCCTATTCCCTATTCCCTATATTGGTAAACGATTAATATCTTTATTACAACCAATTACAACCATTGCAGAACCTTTTTCTAAGCGTTTAGTTGGTTCGGGATTAATGATAAATTTACCATCATGACTGACAGCCAACATATTTAAACCGTAGCGGTTACGCAGTTGAAGTTCAGCAATGGTTCTTCCATGAAATTCATCAGGGACAATTAACTCCACAATACTGTTATCTGGGTCAAGATCAAATCTTTCTAAAATTCCCGGTTTAGTGAGTGTTCGTGCTAAAGCACAACCAGCTTCATATTCTGGAAATACTACATGATCTGCTCCTACTCGTTGTAATAATTTGCGGTGAACCTCACTAGAGGCTTTTGCAACTACGTGAGGTACACCACCTTCTTTGACATTTAAGGTAGTAATAATACTTTCCTGAACGTAGTTACCAATAGCGACAATAACGGTATCAAATTCAAAAATTCCGGCTTCTTTTAGTGCTGCTGATTCCGTTGAATCTAATTGTAAAGCATGACCAACTATTTCTTCATTCAGAGCTTCAGAAACCCGTTTTTCATCAACATCTGTAGCTAACACTTGATAACCTAAATTATGCAATGTTGAACAGACAGAACGACCAAAGCGACCTAATCCAATGACAGCAAATTGTTGGTTATCTTTACGTAAACTGCGAAGAAATTTTAATGATGAAAGGTTCATAATTTGTCAGTTGTTAGTTGTCAGTTTTCAGTTGCTAAATTCTTTTATCCAACAAGGAGATTTTCTTCGGGGTAGTGAATTCTGCTAGGACGAGGATCACCTAAGATAGATGACATTAATAATAAAATACCAACGCGACCAATATACATTGTGAGAATTAAAATTAATTTGGCTGCGGTAGAAACAGTAGCGGTAATTCCTGTGGAAAGTCCGACTGTACCAAAGGCTGATACTACTTCAAAAAGAATTTGAATAAAAGCCAATGTGGGGTCAGTAATACTAATTAAAACCGTTGCAACAATCACTGTTGCTAGTGAACCAAACACTACCCCCACAGCTTTTAAAATTAAAGAAATGGCAATTTTACGATTATACAACAATACCTGTTCTTTGCCTTGAAGAATTGCCTTTGTACAACTGGTCAGAACTCGTAAAGTAGTGGTTTTTATTCCTCCTCCTGTACCTCCAGGACTTGCGCCAATAAACATGAGGGCAATCATAATAAATAATCCGGCATTAGTCATTTTTCCAATGTCAATGCTATTAAAACCAGCGGTTCTGGTGCTGACTGATTGAAACCAAGCCGCTAATATTTTATCAGATAAACTTAATTTTCCAAAGACGCTATCGTTTCTGATTTCTATAAAGAAAATTGCAATTGTTCCTAACACTAATAAAATTAAAGTAGTGCTAGTTGCAACTTTAAAATCCAGGGAAAATATTAAACAACTTGT
This sequence comes from Dolichospermum compactum NIES-806, assembly GCF_002368115.1. Lineage (NCBI taxonomy): Bacteria > Bacillati > Cyanobacteriota > Cyanophyceae > Nostocales > Aphanizomenonaceae > Dolichospermum > Dolichospermum compactum. The sequence continues at coordinate 3,717,169 of NZ_AP018316.1, forward strand.
TTTTTTGATGATCCGATTACGCTGATAACTAAAGCTATCTCGCAACCACAAATACATATCCAAGATAACTTGATAACCAATACCTCCAAAGATAATTAAACAGCCAATTGTGATAATCACTAAAGGAGAAGATTGATAACCAATTAAATTATCTTTAAATAAACTAAATCCAGCATTGTTCCAAGCACTGACACTGTGAAAAATAGCTAACCAAGTTCCTTCTTGCCAACCTTTTTCGGGAACAAAGGCTATCATTAATAAAAATACTCCTGTGAGTTCAAACAATAAGGTAGTCGCAATAATAGAACGGATAATTTGAGAGCTACCACTCATGCCTGGACGGTCTAAAGCTTGTTGAATTGCTACTTTTTGTCTCAGGTCAAACTTTCTGCCAATTAATAATATTAAAAATGTGGTAGTTGTCATATAACCCAAACCACCAATTTGTGCTAATAGGGCAATAAATAACTGACCTAAAAAAGAAAATTCAGTGCCAGTATCTACTACTGCTAATCCTGTGACACAAACCGCTGAAGTTGAAGTAAATAGAGCGACAATGGGGTCATTCCAATTACCATTACCAGTTGAAAAAGGCATTGTCAAGAGAATTGCTCCCAAAAGAATGACAGCAATAAATCCCAAACAAATTGTCCGCGCAACAGTCATAAGTGATTAAAAATGAAGAAATTTCATGCAGTTAGGTTATTTTTATATATTCCCAAGGTAGAATTAATGAGTTATTCCCTGGCGTAAAAATATCCCTATAGCGGTTATTGGTTGAGTGAAATACAAGAACCCAACCCCCTCCCCGCAAGCGAGGAGGGGGCTTATGACTGTATTTCATTCAAGTACATACCGTTATATCTAATTAAAAACATAAATGGTAGCCTAAGAATAAGTTTTTTTGCAGTTTCTTGTCATCTTTATTATTATTAAATTCATGAGTCAAATACTTTACAAACAAATTCAGGAATTTTACGATGCTTCTTCCAGTTTGTGGGAACAGATTTGGGGGGAACATATGCATCATGGTTATTACGGTGTAGATGGTAAACAGGTGAAAGAACGCCGTCAGGCACAAATTGATTTAATTGAAGAATTGTTAAAATGGGCTGATGTTAAGGGTGCGGAAAATATTCTTGATGTCGGCTGTGGGATTGGTGGTAGTTCTTTATACTTGGCTGAAAAGTTTGGGGCAAATGCTACGGGAATTACATTGAGTCCTGTACAAGCTGCTAGAGCTACTGAAAGGTCTTTGGCAATGAGTTTGAGTCAAAAGACTAGATTCATGGTTGCTAATGCCCAGGAAATGCCTTTTGAGGATAATTCTTTTGATTTGGTGTGGTCGCTGGAAAGCGGTGAACATATGCCAGATAAAACCAAGTTTTTGCAAGAGTGCTATCGCGTATTAAAGCCCGGTGGAACTTTGATTATGGTGACATGGTGTCATCGGAATACGGATAAGTCCCCGCTAACAAAGGATGAGAAAAAGCACTTAGAAGATATTTATCGAGTCTATTGTTTACCTTATGTTATCTCTTTAGCGGAGTATGAAGCGATCGCTTGGCAATTGCCTTTAAATAATATTCGCACGGCTGATTGGTCAACCGCTGTTGCTCCTTTTTGGAATGTGGTAATTGATTCGGCTTTTACACCCCAAGCATTTATCGGTCTATTAATGGCTGGTTGGACTACAATTCAGGGGGCATTATCTTTAGGTTTAATGCGTCGAGGTTATGAAACTGGATTGGTTCGGTTTGGATTATTACGGGGAACAAAGTAAGTCCAATTTTGTGTAAAGATGTACTCAATTTAAAAATAAACCAACCACAGAGGCACAGAGGACACAGAGGAGAAAAAGACAAGTTTAGGAAATTCGGCGCAGTTTCATAAGGAAATGGTATCAGTCCAATTCCTTTAGGTGCTTAAGAACAAAAAAGAACAAAATATGAATCAATTTTATCAACAAAATTCGGCTATTTCTCCAAAAACTTGGTTTTATTCTTTTTGGAAATTTTCCCGTCCCCATACAATTATGGGAACAACTTTGAGTGTCTTGGGTTTATATTTAATTACCCTGGGTGTCACTTCAACAAATTTTTCTAGTTTGCATATTAGTCAGATTTTAGCAACATGGGTTGCTTGCATAAGTGGCAATATTTATATTGTTGGTTTGAATCAATTAGAAGATATTGACATTGATAAAATCAATAAACCTGATTTACCTCTAGCATCGGGGGAATTTACCAGAGGACAAGGACAATTAATTGTTATTATTGCTGGTATTGTTGCCTTAGCTTTAGCATGGCTAACTGGACCGTTTTTAATGGGCATGGTGACAATAAGTTTAGCAATTGGTACGGCTTATTCTTTACCACCAATTCGTTTAAAACAGTTTCCTTTTTGGGCTGCTTTGTGTATTTTTTCGGTGCGGGGAACTATTGTTAATTTAGGTTTGTTTTTGCATTTTAGTTGGGTATTGCAAAGAAGCCAAGGGATTCCGGGGGCAGTTTGGGCGTTAACAGTGTTTATCTTAGTATTTACATTTGCGATCGCTATCTTCAAAGATATTCCTGATATGGAAGGAGATAGATTTTACAATATCACAACTTTTACCCTCCAACTCGGACAAAAAAAAGTATTTAATCTCGCACTTTGGGTATTAACTATCTGTTATGTAGGCATGATTTTAGTAGCCTTATTCCATCTTGCGGAAGTCAACACTATATTCATCTTAATTACTCATACAGTAGCCTTAATTGTGATGTGGTGGCAAGGTGCAGGAGTTGATTTACAAGACAAACAAGCCATTACTAATTTCTATCAATTTATCTGGAAATTGTTTTTCATTGAATACCTAATTTTTCCCGTCTCCTGTTTATTAGCTTAAACTCATGTTAGAAACATTTCCTAGTTCCAATATTATCGCCCTTTCTGTAGTTATTTTTGGTCTTGCCATTCTTGGTTATTTGAGTATCAAAACATTGATTACCTCCAACTTATTTCAGAAAGGCATCAACTTTTATCAAGCCAAAGATTTTGAAAATGCCGAAATAGTCTTGAGGAAAGTTATTGCTATCAACTCTACCAACGATATGGTACGTTTGTTATTAGGAGATATTTTAAATCAGAAAGGACAAATTGTCGAAGCAAAAGCATTATTCTGTGAAGTAATTGATAGCAGTCCTAAAAATCCTGATGCTTATTTACGTTTAGCCAATATTCTCATGCAGGAACAACAGGAAACGGAAGCGAAAGCTAATTTAGTTCAAGCAAAAGAATTATTGCAAAAACAGCGTCAACCAGAAAGGGCGAAAAAGGTAAGCCAGTTGTTAGATAAAATGTCTAAACTGTGATTTTTTAACAACAAGATCCCCGACTTATCTCCCCGTGTTTGCCCTGATACTTGTATTTTAGCGGATAGGATAGAAGAAATAGGCAGTAGGAAGAAATCCGGGTGTTCTGGTAAGATGAGTGAACCGTTTAATTGATTTTTCAGGAGTTAAAGAATGTCCATCCCAGCAGATCCAGTTAAATTGATGAAGCAAGAAGTTGGCAAAGCCGCCGCCAATTTGGTAAAATCCGGTTCTATAGTTGGTTTGGGGACAGGTTCAACCACAGCTTACACTATTCAATATTTAGGAGAACGCCTCAAATCAGGTGAACTCAAAGATATTGTCGGTATCCCCACCTCATTTCAATCAGAAGTATTAGCAAAAGAGTATGGCGTTCCTCTCACCACTTTAGACGCTGTAGACCATATTGATATCGCTATAGATGGGGCAGATGAAGTAGATCCCCATAAAAACTTGATTAAGGGTGGTGGTGCTGCACATACCCGCGAAAAAGTTGTAGATTACCTAGCAAAGCAATTTATTGTTGTCGTTGATGGTGGTAAATTAGTAGACCGCTTAGGTTCTAGTTTCGCTGTACCAGTTGAAGTTATCCCTATGGCTATCACCCCCGTCACAAATGCCATTAAAGCACTTGGTGGTAAGCCAGAACTACGCATGGGTGTGAGAAAAGCAGGTCCTGTAATCACTGACCAAGGTAACATGGTTTTAGATGTCACCTTCGATAGCATTGATGATCCTGTAAATCTGGAAAAAACACTAAATAATATTCCCGGTGTTCTGGAAAATGGCATTTTCGTCAATTGTACAGATATCGTTCTCGTTGGTGAAGTTATTGATGGTAAACCTGTAGTTAGACAACTTTAGATTATTACCTAATCACATAAATTACGAGTTAGGAAAAAGGAGATAAGAGGAAGAAAATGAACTCTTTTCTCATTACCTTTTTCCCAACCCAAACTCAGTATAATTTTACAGATATAATTATATTTTTTGTGGATGTTACGATTTGAAAACACGTTCTAATTATTGGCAACTTTTACCCTATATCCGCACCCAGTGGGAAACTATCGCTAAGGGTTTTATAGGAATTTTAGGATATGTACTGGCAACTTTAACCCTGATTAATGTCGCGGGGAAGTTGGCAGTTCCTTTCGGAAATGGTAATGTATTAGCGATCGCTCAATTAGCGGGAATCAGTGCGGCTATCTTTCTTGTCAGGGGCTTTTTTCAGTCTGTGCAAGATTTGTACATGGCAAAAGCAGCTTTAAGGGTGGCTTTTTATCTCCGACAACAGGTTTATACTCATTTACAAAAACTCAATCTCAGCTATTTTGAAACTGCTAAGGCTGGAGATCTATCCTATCGTCTCACGGAAGATGTTGATAGGGTTGGAGAAGTTATCAATAAGCTTTTTCATGATTTTACTCCCTGTGCTTTACAGTTAATTGCTATTCCCATTTACATGATTTATTTGAATTGGCAACTTACTCTAGCGACGGTAATTGTCGCCCCAATTATGGGAATTTTAATTGGTTGGTTTGGGGAAAGATTACGGAAATATTCTCTCAAAAGTCAAAGTCGTATTTCTGATTTATCAGCTATTTTAACAGAAATTTTCAGCGGTATCCGATTAATTCAAGCTTTTGCTGCGGAAAAATACGAAATAGAGCGATTTAGTCATGAAGCCGAACGCAGTTTTAAAGCTAAATATTCAGTCGAAAGATTAAAAGCTATTCAAATTCCCATTGTGGGATTTTTAGAAGCTGTCAGTGCGTTATCTTTGCTAATGGTAGGAACTTGGCAAATATCTCAACGCAATTTAACGGTAGGTGAATTTTTTAGTTATTTAACAGCAGCAGCTTTGTTAATTGATCCTATTGGTCATACTACTAATAACTATAATGAATTTAAACAAGGTGAGGCATCAGTTGATCGGGTTTTTGAGTTATTAGCAATTCAACCAACGGTGTTAGAAAAAGTTAATGCTATTACTCTTCCATCTGTTCATGGTAAGGTTGAATATTGCAATATCACTTTTGCTTATAAATCAGGAGAAACTGTATTAAATAATATTAGTTTATTAGTCATGCCCGGTCAAGCCATTGCCTTGGTTGGTGCTTCTGGTGCTGGTAAAACTACTTTTGTGAATCTGTTACCTCGATTTTATGATCCTGAATTTGGGGAAATTTTTATAGATGGCATAAATATTCGAGATGTGACTTTAAATAGTTTAAGAAAACAAATTGGGATTGTTCCCCAAGAAACGATTATGTTTTCGGGAACTATTGCCCAAAATATCGCTTTCGGACAAGATGATTTCGATATTAACGCAGTAGAATCAGCGGCAAAAATCGCCAATGCTGATCAATTTATTCAGCAATTACCGGAAGGTTATCAGACTTGGGTAGGAGAGCGAGGTGTGAATTTATCAGGGGGACAAAGACAGCGAATTGCGATCGCTCGTGCAGTCCTTCTCAACCCGCAAATATTGATACTTGATGAAGCCACATCTGCCTTAGATTCGGAATCAGAAGCTTTGGTACAAGAGGCTTTGGAGAGATTGATGGAAAACCGCACGGTGTTAATTATTGCCCATAGATTATCAACGGTGCGGAAGTGCGATCGCATTTTGGTGTTAGAAAAAGGGCAAATTGTCGAATCGGGAAATCATGAGGAATTATTAGAATTAGAAGGGAGATATGCGCGGTATTATGCTCAACAATAAGATCCCCGACTTCTTAGAGAAGTCGGGGATCTGAAATTCTCGAATAAATTTTGAATTTTAACCTGTCATTTCTCAGGTACAAGAATTATAATGTGCCGTTATTAATAATTGAATCGTGATAATATCGCATCAACCATAAGGATGATGTAGAGACGTTTCATAAAACGTCTCTACAACGTGGTTCACCTAAAGGATACCAGAAGCTACGCTAAGGTAGTTGTAAAGTTATTTAATCCTAAAGTACCTGTTAATCCTATCACCTCAATGATGGCATCAGTAGTCGCACTAAATCCTGCGGTAGCATCATTAATAGCTACAAAGCTGCGGCTACCAAAGGAGAATTGAGCAGCAGCATTAACTGTAAAACTAGTTGTAGTTAACTTAGCTGCAATTCCGGCTGTATCAAGTGTTGCCACAATTCCTGCATTAGAAAATGCGGTGCGGGCAGTGGAAACAAGGAATAAATCATTTCCAGCATTAGCATTGAAGCCGATAATCACATCAAAGGTATTGAAGACAGAATCTGCTAAGGTGCGGTAGTCAAAACGGTCTGCTCCCAGCCCTCCAGTTAGAGTATCTTTTCCGGTTCCCCCTGTTAGGGTGTCATTACCCGCACCACCGTCAAGGGTGTTATTAGCACTGTTACCTGTGATGACGTTATTACCTGCGTTACCAGTCCCGTTAATTGCTGTTGTTCCTGTGAGAGTTAGGTTTTCAATATTGCTCAGAGGGTCAAGATCATAAGTAACACTGGATTGAATGGTATCTGTACCTTCCCCAAAATATTCCGTAATGATGTCAGTAATACTATCAACAATGTAAGTATCGTCACCATCACCACCAATTAAGGTATCAACACCTGCACCACCATTGAGGGTATTATTGAGTTCATTGCCTATGATGGTGTTATTACTGGCATTCCCTGTACCCTCAGTGGCTAACCCTAACAGGAACAAGTTTTCGACATTTCCAGAGAGAGCATAGTCAATAGTGCTGTAAACCGTATCTGTGCCTTGGTTGGCATTTTCGGTAATGGTGTCACTAGTATTGTCAACATAGTAAGTATCATTACCATCACCACCAATCAAAGTATCAACACCCGCATCACCGTCAAGGATATTATCAGCAGCGTTACCTACAATGATGTTATTAGCTGCGTTTCCTGTACCGTTAATTACTGTTGTTCCTGTTAGAGTCAGGTTTTCGACATTTCCAGAGAGAGCATAGTCAATGGCGCTGAAAATCGTATCTGTGCCTTCGTTGGCATTTTCGGTAACGATATCACTGCTATCATCAACATAGTAAGTATCATCACCCAACCCACCAATTAAGGTATCAATACCCGCACCACCATCAAGGGTGTCATTGCCTGCTCCACCGTCAAAGATATTATCAGCAGCATTACCTGTGAGGACGTTATTACCGGCGTTACCAGTCCCGTTAATTGCTGTTGTTCCTGTTAGTGTCAGGTTTTCGACGTTAGCAAGAGCCGCAAGACTATAGGTGACACTGGATTGAATAGTATCTGTTCCTAATAGGTCGTTGGCATTTTCGATAATGGTATCAGTTGTGGTGTCTATAATGTAAGTATCATTACCATCACCACCAATTAAGGTATCAATACCCGCACCGCCATCCAAGGTGTCATTACCTGCCCCACCGTCAAGGGTATTATCAGCAGCGTTACCCGTAAGGACGTTATTACCGGCGTTACCAGTCCCGTTAATTGCTGTTGTTCCTGTTAGTGTCAGGTTTTCGACGTTTCCAGACAGAACATAGTTGGTAGTGCTGTAAACTATATCTGTTCCTTGGTTGGCATTTTCGGTAATGGTGTCACTAGTATTGTCAACATAGTAAGTATCATTACCATCACCACCAATCAAAGTATCAACACCCGTGCCACCGATTAAGGTATCAATACCCGCACCACCATCAAGGGTGTCATTGCCTGCCCCACCATTGAGGGTATTATTGGCACTGTTACCCGTGAGGATGTTATTACCTGCGTTACCAGTACCGTTAATTGCTGTTGTTCCTGTCAGGGTTAGATTTTCGATGTTGGTTAGGGTGGCAATGTTAAAAGTGGTACTAGATTGAATGGTATCTGTGCCACCACTTGTATTTTCGGTGATAATGTCAGTGGTACTATCAACAATGTAAACGTCATCACCCAAA
>NZ_AP018316.1:3730303-3844650 GCF_002368115.1 Dolichospermum compactum NIES-806
TGATTTCTGGTGATGGAGTTGTACCATAAGTGAGCAGCAATTGAACATCGTCCCCAGGATTATTACCAGAAAAACCAAAAACATACTCAAAGTTATTGTTGTTATCCAGGGTAGTTAGCCATCCTCCTAAAGCGAAAGCCTGACCACTCTTGGCATTCAGCGCATTCACCAAAGATGAGTTCAAATTGATGGTCACTGTTTTATTGCTATCAGCACTGGTGAAATTGCGACTACCATAGATAACGCCATCTCCCAAGTCATTATAGATGTTTGTCAAACCAGTACCACCGGCAACCAGTGTTGTTACTGGGGTGATCACATCCCGTAACTCGTATGTCTCACTGACATCGTTACTTAGATAGCCATAAGTTTTAATTTGTAACTGAGCGGAAACAATTGGCTGAACCAGGGTAGGCAGGTTAAATGTCATCCAATTGCGACGCAACACAATATCAAAATTATCACCCACAAAATAGTTAGTATTAGTTGGGCTGTGTGAGCCAGTGTTGTCGTACCACCCTGTATCCGAGGCTAGGATAGTGGTCGGATTAACTCCATCATTATCAGCAATATTTATGGTTGCACTGATTGCAGCCCCGACGTAACTTGTTGTTACCGATGCAGTTATGTCCTGTTTGGCACTAATACTGGCTGGAGTGTAGCCTGTTCCTGATAGCACTGTGAGGGTGGCAGTTTCTGCTCCTTCAACAAGGGTGTCATCAGTGACGTTCAAGTTGACTAAGGCTGTGCTAGAACCTGCGGCAAAGGTGACAGTAGTAGGAATGGTTGTGTAATCTGTGCCATTGGTGGCTGTTCCACTCAAGGCAACGTTAACCGTTAAGCTGCTGGTGGTAGCACCTGTCCGGGTGAGGGTGTATTGTCCGGGATTTGGTGTTGTTACTAGTAGGGTTTCGGCAGCATCTGCATCTGTGGCTACGACTGTGATTTCTGGTAATGTTGGCGTAGTTCCAATCAACATAGACCAACCACCCGCAATACTTCCTACATCACCACCCGCGTCATCCATAACGTAGAGACTCCAATTCCCGTTGGGGTTGGTATTGTTAAAGACAGAAAAGTCTGTACCATAGGGACCAACGGGGGCTGGAGAGTTAAATAAGTCTCCAGATCCAAAATCTGTTGGCTTATAGCTACCACTGGTAATCTGTTCCCCATCAGGCAGGTTAGCAGTAGCTGTGGGATCGAAAGTCAAAGTCACGTTCTGTAAATCATTAACACCGCCTACATCAGACATGAGGAGGGACTTGGCTCCAGTCGGACTAACTAACAGCACATCAATGTCATCAGTATAAGTGTGACTAAGATTCGTTAATGTGACTTTGAGGCTCGTAATGTTACCAGTTAATCCTGAGACATTGATAATTGAAGGATAGGGATTACCTGCGCCACTATCGGGAATGCTAATATTATTAGGGTTGGTGAAAATTGGTAAAGTTTCTTCCGAAACAATAGTTCCAGTTGCCGCACCTGGAGACCCACCGATATAACCCGTGCCGGAATTAACTGTTATATTTACCGTCTCATTCTGAATTTCTGCTAATGTATCAGCTATGGGATCAATAACTACTTGAGCAGTTGTGGCATTAGCAGCAAAGGTGACAGTTCCCAGTTTCGTTGTCGGATTAAAGGTAACACTGCTATTGGTTAAGACATTATAGTCTGCTGGGTCGCTTCCCACTGGGGCGGCGTTTGCTATGCCACTCGTCCCGAAGTTAACGGTCAGGGGAGAACTTAGGTTTAAATTGGTGCGAGTAAAAGTATAAACCAAGTTAGTCGCACCGTCTTCTTGAACAGTGGCAGGACTGACACTGACAGTTACAGAAGGTAAGTTAGCTGCTGCCAAAGCATTAAAAACATTGAGGCGTTTTCCAGATACAGTTTTCCCTGCTAAGGCAGAAATCGAGTCACCGGTTTGCATCAAGGTATTCTTAACCTGCTGTGCGGTCCAAGTCGGATTTTGAGACCAGACTAAAGCCGCAGCCCCGGCAACGTGGGGACTGGCCATTGATGTGCCAGAAAGAGTTCCATAACTGTTGTTAGGCAGGGTGCTATAAATGTCTGAACCTGGTGCGCCTAAATCCACGCTAGTCAATCCATAGTTGGAAAAGGAAGAGAGGGAATCGGTGCGTGTGGTGGAAGCAACAGAGATAATATTAGCTAGGTTGTAGGCAGCGGGATACATGGGATTGATATCTGCGTTAGCCGAACTATTACCCGCCGCCGCAATGAATAAAGCTCCAGCTTGACCTGCTGCATTAATGGCATCATACAAAGCTTGGCTATAGCCTCCACCTCCCCAAGAGTTGTTGGTTAGTTTCACGCCCTTGGCTGTGGCATAGTTAATTGCCAAGATGGCCGCGGAGAGAGTTCCTGATCCTTGATCATTGAGAAACTTCAGAGGCATAATCTTGGCATTCCAGGCCACCCCTGTGACACCAACGCCGTTATTACCTTTACCAGCAATAGTTCCCGAAACATGGGTTCCGTGGCCATCAACATCACTGGGGTTGTTGTCATTATAGGCAAAATCCCAACCGCGAACATCGTCTATATATCCGTTATTGTCGTTATCTATGCCATCTCCGGCGATTTCTCCTGGATTAGTCCAAATATTGCCTACTAAATCAGGGTGGTTATAATCAACTCCTGTATCAATCACTCCTATGACCAGGTTGGGATTGCCTGTTTGGATATCCCAGGCTTCGGGAGCGTCAATGTCTGCGTCTGGAGTTCCTCCACTTTGACCTGTGTTATGTAATCCCCATAGTTGACCAAAGCTTGGGTCATTGGGGGTGGCTGCTTTGGTGACAATATAATCTGGCTCGATGTACTCGAATAGGGAACTATTTCTGTATGTAGCGAGGGCAGTTTCTACAGAGGTTTTTCCAGATAATGTCCATATTTGAGCGCCTGTGAGATCAATAGTTTTTGTGCTAACTACTCCCAGGGTGTTTTTAATCTCATTGGCTTGAGCGATATCGGTTTTTGGTTTAAATTTGACAATCAGTTTATCAGAGGCATAGGCTGGTTGCGGAGTTGGATATTTTCCTACGGTATCTTGACTATTTCCGTTCGAGGTGATAGATGCAACTTCCAGCGCCGGAGGTGCTTCAATCAATCCAGTAGTGTATTCTAACACCCAGTCTCCACCTGATGCAGTATTCCCAGTCAAGTCATCAGATGCAGCTACATCTGCCCCGGTCAACTGACTAATTTGCTGGACAAAAGCTTTACCTGCTGAACCCTGAGCAACATTGGAACCATACAACAGAATATCTCCTGTGGCGGTGAGAGATTGACCCCACTGCTGCAATTGTGAGGTATAATTGCTGAGGTTTGCGGAGTTGAGGACGGTTGAACCAAGTGACAAACTGCCTTCTGACCCTTGAGAAATAATCTGAAGGCTATCAATGTCTCTAAGTCCTGATAAATCTTTAGTAATTTGCCTAATACCATCCTGGTTGGCGCTGAGAAGAAACAACAGTGTACCAGGTTTAACTTGATCAACTATATTTTTATAATCTGGGACATTGGGATCAATGAAAACGACGGTTTTGGTAGATTTTGCCATGATTATAACCCTGTAACCCTGTATTAGTTCGTAATTGAATACTTATTTTCCTGATTATACCCAACCCTGTACAGACCTCCGTACTGAGAAATACTAACTTAATCTGACTTCATCTAAATTCAGAGCTAATTTGACACCAAAAAACAAAACAACCATTGTCATCTATCTAAAGATATATTTACATGGCGCATTCATCATGAGAAAATATCACCTATAACGTCTAAAATTTAGTCAAATCTGCCTGAAAGAGTGGATTATTGCCGTCTCTACGTACGTTATTTAACATAACTTCAAAATTATGTCGAAGTCGCTTAATGTAAGCAATGACTATGTTCAACTTGTTAATATGGCACTTGGAGCTAATGGCTACTCCAGCCAAAGAGCTTTAGCTTATGATACTGGCTTGTCCTTAGCTACAATTAGCAACTTCCTGACTGGTAAACCTGTTAGTTATGCAACCTTTGAAGAATTGTGCCGGCGATTAAATCTAGATTGGCGAGAAATTACTACCAGGGTTGAAATAACATCTAAACCCACCCCCCATGCGCACAAATACGAAAAAAAACCAAGTTCAAATCAATTCCTAGACTGGGGAACTGCAATTGATGTTTCAGTGTTTTATGGACGCAGACAAGAACTGACACAGCTAAAATCATGGATTTTAGAAGATCGCTGTCGCTTGATAGGATTATTTGGTATGGGTGGAGTCGGAAAAACAACCTTAGCTACCCAACTAGCACAACAAATTCAGGGTGAATTTGATTACGTTTTTTGGCGTTCCGTGCCTACAGTCCTATCCTTTGATGAGATGATTAAGGATATGCTCTTCCTTTTCTCCAATTGCCAGGAAAGCAAACCCCACATCAATCGAATTATCCATTATTTGCGTACTTATCGTTGTCTCATGATATTGGATAACATCAAAACAGCTTTAGATGCGCTCAACATCGAATACAGTCATTTTATCCAGATAATTGCCGAAACCAGTCATCAAAGCTGTCTAATTTTCAGCAGTCGAGATCAACCTGCCCGAATCAGCTTACTGGAAAACTGGTCATCTTCAATAGGTTCTTTGAGATTGTTTGGTTCTTCAGAAGTAGCCTTTTCCCTACTGCAATCAAAACAACTATTGGGGACAGAACAACAAAAATATGAATTATGCGATTTATATGGTAATAATCCTTTAAAAATTAAAATAGTTGTTAATACTATCATTCAATTATTTAATAGTGATATTAACAAATTTCTAGCAGAGAATACCCTATTGGTCAGTCATCATCTTCGCAGATTGTTAGAACAACAGTTAAGTTGTCTCTGTGATGTAGAACGGGAAATCATGTACTATTTGGCAATTAACTCGCAATTAACAACAATTACTGATTTAGCAAATATATTACCTCATGTTTCTAGATCCCATTTTTGGCAAGCAATAGAAAGGCTACATTCACGCTCTTTCATTGAGGAGAAAGCAGGTAAATACACCTTGCAACCTATAGTTATTGAGTACGTTATAGAACAATTTAAACCAAAACCTGGATTGGAAATGGTTGACAAAAATAGCCAAAGCCTGGGAATGAATTCCCAGGCTCATAACTGAGGTGCGTTTTAACGCACTCTAATTAAGTATGATTCTTTTATTCTGTTTTGCAAAAGTCCTCTAAAAATCGAACTTCATGTTCTAAATAGAATAAATAAAGAAAAAATAGTCGGTTAAAACCGACTATAGCTATTAGACAGGGAATTTATTCCCTGGATTTTTTATAAAATCAAACAATATAATTTAATTATTGTGCCAAAATAATTCACTACCCATGACAAAAAAAATATTAACTGGACTAAGTTCACAAACTTACGAACACCCATTTGATCGGAAAGCTTTGGCTTCTTTACAAAGTATGCCCGGTATTTCTCCTTTGCTCAAAAAAGTCAACGAATATGGGATTGATCGTTTACTGAGATTACAAAGTATTGCTAGTGAAATCAGAGTCACACCCCGGAATTTTCCCCAATTGTATCAACCATTATTAGAAGCTTGCCAAATTCTTGATGTGACAACTATTCCTGAATTGTATTTGTTTCGAGGGACAGGGCATATTCAAACCTATATTATTGGCCTAGAAAAACCTATTATTGGTATCAATATTGAAGCAATGGAATGGTTGAATTATGATGAATTACTGTTTATTTTTGGCTACGAAATTGCTCGAATTAAAAGTCAACATATAATTTATCATCAAATAGCAATTGTGATGCCAGCATTAAAAATATGGTTAAGTAGTACCACATTAGGCTTAGGAGGATTGATAGCTAGTGGTGTAGAATTAGCATTATATAATTGGGTAATGATGGCAAAGTTCACCGCAGATCGGGCTGGGTTATTAGCTTGTCAAGATATTGATATTGCAACTACCGCACTGATGAAACTTGCAGGTTTACCAGAAGAGTATTTAACTCCTGATGTGATTGAAGATTTCCTGATTCAATCCCGTGAATTTGCCTCTAATAGTGTTGATAGTCTAGATCAAGTTACGAAAATATTAAGTTATTCAGAATCTAATCTTTCTTGGTTAGTAATGCGGACTGGTGAATTGTTAAAATGGGTTGATTCTGGAGAATACAATCATGTACTGCAAGGAGAAAATGTCAATACTCCAAAAGGAAAAGAGGAAGGAGACGAAAAAGAAGGATGGAATTTTTTGACTTCTTGGTAAATAGATGGACGGAAATAAATATAGAACTCATGTTAGATTTTTGAAAAAAAATTAGGTATTGTAGGGTGCGTCAGACTGCATAAATTCTATCAATAAACAGATTTGTAATATCTGACGCACCCTACGGATATTTTCATAAATCAAATATTGGTCTTCTAAGTACAGGACAAAAAATTGAGAGAGAGAAGAAAGTCGTCATATTTCAAATCTAAATCAGTAACAAGAGAACGCAGATAATCTAAACCGTAACGAAAAACACTTTTAGCAAAACGTCCATGTTTCTTGATTTTGATAGGTTGGTGTTGATGCAACCATTCTCCAGTCTTGACAGCCCAACACATAGCTAATGACAGTAAAGCTAAGAGCTTACTCAATCGGTTAGAATCAATAAAATGTGTAGATTCCAAGCAAAAACCACGAGTTTTAAACATACCGAACAAAGTTTCAATCCCCCAACGACGGCCATAGTCAGCAATTATGGTTTGGGGAGAAGTATCAGAAATCACGATTAATAACTTGCCATCATCAAGACGTAAACCAGCTACATAAACTGAACGACCCCAGACCCAACGACGAGTAGATAAAACCTGAGATTCACCCGCAGCCAGATGAGCAAAAATGACGCTACCTGGAAGAGTCTTTTCTGTATCACTAATTAAATCAGTGTGACGAATCCTGATTCGGAATGGAATATTTGGTTCAAGCAGTAAATAACTTAACCATTCTGCCCCCACGAATTCTCTGTCAGCACTGATATAGTCAACTTGTGCATCTGGGAACAGTTGTCCAAATCGGTCAAGTAAATCCATTCGTTCATCCGTGTTGGAGTTACCTTTCTTCTCCAATATCTGCCAAACTAGGGGGTAAGCGACACCATTATGTACTACTCCCAACATGAGGATATTTAACCATATTTGACCAAAACGCCATTCAGTCCGGTCAATACTTAACACCCAAGGCTGGGGAATGTTCATGATTTTTACAATCATTTTCGCTATGACTGCATAATCTATATCAAAATCTCGGAAAAATCTTTGCAACCGTTTGTAATTGGATTCGTTTTTAGCACAGTTGCGAAAACCAGTTGCTAATTCTACCAAGTTCACTGTCTTTACTCTTAATAAAGATATTAAAAATAACGCTAAAAAGCTTAGACGCGCTCCATGCCATTCCAAATGTGGTTTTAGTGTGTCTCGTAATAGGTTAATCTGGTTCATAGGGGTTTCTTTGATTGTGTGGTAACTTTCTATGAAACCCTTTCTCTGTTTCCTTTGCAAGCTTTTTCTCTATTTTTTGTCCTGTACAGAGATTGGTCTTATATCAATAAATATCAAATAATATTGTAAAATAGGGCGGTCTAGAAACCCACCCCACAAAAGTTATATTTAGTTTAATTTTGCCTAATCTTTCCACAAAGCAATACCACCTAATAAACCCGTGATATTGGGGATTAATTTCACATTTAATGGTAGATTCATATTGATTCGCACTGCTTCACCACCACCAATATAAAGACAATCATAGTTAAATAAGTGTTGCAAAGATGTTATAGCTTTTTCTAAGCGTCTATTCCATTTTTTCTCACCAATCTTATCTAATGCTGCCCGTCCTAACTGCTTTTCATAGGTTTCCCCTTTGCGAAATCGGTGATGTCCCATTTCCATGTTTGGAACTAACGTACCATCTACAAATAAGGCTGAACCAAACCCTGTACCCAAGGTAATGACCAATTCTACACCTTTACCAGCGATCGCCCCTAGTCCCCGCATATCGGCATCATTAATGACTTTAACAGGTCTATTTAACTGTTGAGATAATATTGTAGCTAAATCAAACCCAATCCAATCACAATGGAGATTAGCAGGGGTTTCGGTGACTCCATAACGCACCACACCCGGAAAACCTACTGATACCCGATGATATTCACCTTGAGCGGCGGCTAAGACTACAATAGTGTTGATTACTACTTCTGGTGTAGCAGGTTGGGGGGTTTCTAATCTGCCTCTTTCGGTTAAAGGCTTGCCTGTAATATCCAAAACCATTGCCTTTACCCCACTACCGCCAATATCTACAGATAAAGTACGAATAGATCCATTATCTTCTAACATAAGATTTTCTTGGTTTTTTGCAACTTCTTTCGATATTACGTTGCTAAATTAGAGTCCACAGGATATGTTTTCATGAACCTCTCCCAGATGTGAATGGTGGACAGAGAAAGAACAGCATTGAAACAGACGGATTTTCAATCCGTAGGGGCGGGGTCTCCCCCTCACAAGGGTAGGTTTTTAATATTGTCTGTGAAGGCAAGACTGGGAAGACTTGGAGGGAAAGTAGACAAGGAAGATTTTATCCGCACAATAGTCTTTTAACGGTGTGTTATTGTTGCCAAAAAACATCATCCTGTAGGGTTTTCCTCCCTTGTCATCTTGTCCACCTTGTTGCCCAAGTCTTGCCCTCACCAGAATGTAAAAAACCTACACCTGTCAGCGGGGTCTCCCCGCCCTCTTCTCATCGAACTGCTAATAACCACCATAGATATTTTTCCCAACCATAACTAATTGAACACCAGATTGATTTAAATTTGCTAATCTAGAAGTAGTGTAAATATTGCTGATGGTAGTGCATTTTTCTATTAAAACTATTATTTGAGCAACAATTATGACAACCTTTCACCCTAACAGCCTGCGTTCCTACAGCCAAGAGGATGTACAGCAAATTCTGCAATTAGCGATCGCTCGTCAAGTAGACGATAATGATCAAGAATTTTCCTATCAGCAAATCCTGGAAATTGCCACAGAGTTACAAATATCACCCGATATCCTCCAACAAGCGGAACGGGATTGGTTAGGTAAACAAAACGAAGTTGAACAGCGTAAAGCTTTTAATCTTTATCGCCAAAGTAAATTTAAAAAACGTTTAGGCAATTACGCAATTATTAATATTTTTTTCCTAGGTATGGATGCCATTAGTGGCGGTATTTCTTGGTCACTTTATATCTTACTCGCTTGCGGATTAGCCATATCCTTAGATATTTGGAATACTTTTCAAACCAAAGGTGAAGATTACGAAATCGCCTTTCAAAGATGGAATCGCAACCATCAAATTAAACAAACAATCAATACAGTTTTAAATAAGTGGTTTAAAGTATTTAGCCCTTAAACCTGATAAGCTGTTACGCAGCTAAATTTAATAAACGCTTCCTCTCTTTGCTGTACCATTATTAAAAGCCTGTTTAAGTTCCTCGGCATTAGTTAAAATTTCAGTCCTTTTTTTCTCAATTCGTTGCTTTTGCATAAACTCAAATAAATACTCTCGATCTTCTGTAGGTAAACTTTCTATAGAATTAATAATTTCCTGTAAAGTCATAAAGTTGTCGTTCTAGGGCAACATCTATAATTATGTTGGTATTAAGCAAGACTTTCACAAGTTATGTTTCTCCTTTAAATATTCCCATTTAGCTTGATCTGGATCAAAATCAGGAGGTGCAGGTTGGGTTTTTTCAAACCAGTTTTGCAAAGTCTTGATTTTAGTTCGTCTTTTTGGTGTTTCTGGCGCTGGTTCACTGGTTGGGTCTGTGGTATGATCAAGTTTATATGCTTGCATAATGTTTTTCATAAAACTCTGTTTTTATATTATCATCTGTTAGAAGAATTCATTTTAATAAACTTCATCATGACTGCCAATATCTATCAATAAAATAACCACTTCTAATAACTCTTCATCCTCAGAGAAATTAAAGATAATTCTACAATCATAAGCAACAGAACAAGACCATAAACCTGCTAAATCACCTCCTAATTTATGAGACTTCAAAGACGGTGTGAATGGATCATTTGCCAAAAGTCTTAATACGTTAATAATTTGATTTTTTAATTGTGGGTTTTTGTTTGTAATCTTCTTGAAAGACCTTTTAAATCCACTACTCCAGACAACTTCCATCATCATCTCCCAGTAAATCAGCGATTAAATCATCAACGCTTCCTTTTTTTGCTGTACCATTCTTAAAAGCTTGTTTAACTTCCTCCGCATTAGTTAAAATTTCAGTCCTTTTTTTCTCAATTCGTTGCTTTTGAAGAAACTCAAATAAATACTCTCGATCTTCTGTGGGTAAATTTTCTATAGAATTAATAATTTCTTGTAAAGTCATCATAGAAACTCCTAATTAAGTAAATCATGCGTTTTTTAATTCTATTTTAAGTCATAAAGTTATTTCTCCAGAAATTGGATCAACGGTATGATTCCGTATTTCATCTCTGCGTTTTTTAGCTTCTGTGTTCCAACTCTTTTGGATGTTTTCATCAATATCAGATTCTAGACTTTCAATTAGTTTTTCTACTAAAAATACTCGGCTAGAACTGGGTAAAGACAAGGCTTCGTAAATTAATTCTTCAACTGATAGCATAATTATTTATATTCCCTGTAAATTGAATTGAGAATAGGCACAAACAAAGACTTTATCCACAAGCCATTTTATCATTGTTTCTGTGGAAATGTCATATTGAGGATGAATGTGTTTCTACAACAGTAAACAAATCTTCATCTCCCTTCCCATAAGAAAACCGCCTGTAAGTGCAGAAAATAACAACAAGCGGTTTTCTAAGATATTTAGGAAGTTAATGAAGTTAATTAGCTACTAGAACCAGAAGCGGCTAATTCTGCTAACCGTTCTTGTTGATCTTGCGATATACAAGATTGAATTACCGTCTCTATATCACCTTCCAAAACAGGGTTAAGGGTAAAATTTTGACCTAAACGGTGGTCTGTCACCCGACTATCTTTATAATTGTAGGTGCGAATTTTTTCCGAACGAGAACCTGTACCAACTTGCGATCGCCGCATTGAAGTTACAGCCTCCTGTTGTTCTCGCAATTTCAACTCATACAACTTAGCCCGGAGAATTTGCATCGCCCGTTCCTTATTCTGCAACTGACTCCGTTCTTCTGTACAGAAAATCCGAATCCCAGTGGGTTTGTGGAACAAATCAGCCGCAGTTTCCACCTTATTCACGTTTTGTCCACCCGCACCACCAGAACGCGCCGTACTCATTTCAATATCTTTCGGGTCAATGTGGATTTCCACTTCATCCACTTCTGGCATAATCGCTATAGTCGCCGTTGAAGTGTGAACCCTACCTCCCGATTCCGTTGCTGGTACACGCTGAACACGATGTACACCAGATTCAAACTTCAGCTTACTATAAACACTATCACCTTGAATTTCTAGAATTACTTCTTTAAACCCGCCCATTTCTCCCAAGGATTCGCTAACTAGCTTCACCTTCCAACCTTGGACATCAGCATAGCGGGAATACATCCGCAGTAAATCCCCAGCCCAGATACTAGCTTCATCACCACCGGTACCAGCGCGAATTTCCAACATAATGTTTTTATCATCGTTGGGGTCACGGGGTAGCAGCAACACCTTTAAGCGGCTTTCCAAATATTCTAGCTTTTCTTCTAATTCACTAACTTCCAAGGCCGCCATTTGATGCAACTCTAGATCGCTATTGGACTCTTTGAGGATCTGACGCGCCCCTACCAATTCATCCTGGACTGTTTTCCAAGTTTCATAGGTATTAACTACCTCTTCCAAAGAAGAACGAGACTTAGCAATTTTTTGATACTCATCGGGATTACTAGCAGTATCAGGATCGGCTAAACGGCGTGTTAATTCATGAAAAGTTTGTTCAACAGATTTAAGTTTCTCCAGTAAGTATGATTCTGCCATGATGACTATAAATGCTCCTAAAAAATAACAAGTTGGCTCAAGCATTAAATGACAAGCGACCCAGCACTATGCAGGGTCGTCTGTGGCTTCCGCCACACTATCAACAGCTACAGCCAACCAGCTACTTTTGATTATCGTCGCCAGTTTGAGTGCTGGACATACCATACTTACGCAGGAAGCGTTCTACACGACCTTCAGTATCAATCATTTTTTGAGTACCAGTGTAGAAGGGGTGATTTCCAGACCAAACATCTACGTGGAGTTCGGGCTTAGTAGCACCAATGGTCATAACTACTTGACCATTACAGTAGACTTTAGCGTCTGGATACCATTTGGGATGAATATCAGGTTTAGCCATTGTTTTTTTGTGGGGAATCTATATAAATTTAGAACTGAGAATAGGGAACTGGAGATTGGATACTGGGTAAAAAGTTTTTCCCTCTTTCTGAACTCCTGAATTCTGATAGCTTTCACGTAGTGTGCTGAAGGCATAGGGTGGCGTTAGCCATACTCCTGAATTCTGAACTTCTGAACTCCTGACTCCTACTCCTATCTTAGCGTTTCGAGTATTGAGGAGCTTTGCGGGCTTTGTGCAAACCGTATTTCTTCCGTTCTTTAGCTCGTGGATCACGAGTTAAATAGCCTTCAGTTTTCAGCGGTGAACGGTTGTCTGGGTCAAGTTGACATAAAGCCCGGGCCACACCTAGACGAATAGAATCTGCTTGTCCAGTTAAGCCACCACCTTCAGCTTTGACCACGATGTCGTATTCGCTTTCCAATCCCAAGGTTTCCAAAGGAGCTTTGATAGCGCCTAAGTAGTTAGGATTGAATTGGAAATACAAATCTCCATCTTTACCGTTAACAGTCATTTTCCCTTCACCGGGAACTAGACGAACTCTAGCGACAGAGGCTTTCCGACGACCAGTACCCCAATAAACAGCACGTCCGCTAGTAATTTCTGCTACCTGCATTAGTTTTCTCCAGGAATTGTACTAATTGTGATTTCTTTGGGTTGTTGTGCTGCATGAGGATGGGTTGGACCTGCATACACTTTCAGTTTGGTAAATAACTGTTTACCCAAACTATTTTTAGGTAACATACCCTTAATAGCGTGTTCGAGAATTCTTTCTGGTAATCGCTGTTGTAACTTGGCGAAAGTTTCTGTTTTCATACCACCGGGACGACCAGAATGGCGACGGTAAAGCTTTTGAGTGCGCTTTTTACCTGTTACTGCCACTTTCTCAGCATTGATAATAATGACAAAATCCCCCGTATCTAAATGGGGAGTATATTCGGCTTTTCTTTTGCCTCTGAGGATCATAGCGACTTCACTCGCCAGACGACCCAGACGTTTATCTGTCGCGTCTACTAAGTACCAATCACGCTCAAGAGATGCTTGAGGGGGAAGGTAGGTTTTACTACTCATTTTTTGTCCTTTGTCAGTTGTCAGTTGTCAGTTGTCTTTGGTCATGATTCATGATTTATGACCCATGACTAGGTATGGTTGGGTGTCATACCAAATTTTTGGCGGAAAGGGAAAATCGGGATAACCGACTCTCAACAAGCATAACCCGTGAGCAGGTGCAGAATATTTCACTTCTTCCCGGCGTTCCTGTTGCCAGATATCAGTGAAGTCATCTAGAGTCCG
Source organism: Dolichospermum compactum NIES-806 (assembly GCF_002368115.1). Lineage (NCBI taxonomy): Bacteria > Bacillati > Cyanobacteriota > Cyanophyceae > Nostocales > Aphanizomenonaceae > Dolichospermum > Dolichospermum compactum. Next base: position 3,743,982 of record NZ_AP018316.1, read on the forward strand.
CTGACCAGAACCTACTTGTACTACCATTCCTATCAACAGCCGCACCATGCCATATAAAAATCCATCAGCCTGAATTTCAATATGGATAAATGATCCACTCCGACGACATTCTACTGCTTGCACTTCTACCCAGGAATGCGATCGCGCTGACCCAGCCCGTTCAAAAGCAGATAAATGGTGTTTTCCCAGCAGTGGTTTTAAGGCAGACGTAATTAAGGCTTCATCTAAAGGGGCATAATAATAATGCCAACTAAAAGGTTGCGCGAATAAATTCGGTAACTCTTCAGTGTAGATAGTGTAGCGATATCGACGATAAATCGCGCTAAAACGAGCGTGCCAACTGCCACTTACACCTGCTGATGCCCTAATTAATATACCTGGGGGCAAGTACCCATTTAGCACCTTTGCCCACCTGTGAGCAGGAATTAAACTTGCGGCTTGAAAATGAGCTACTTGAGCGGCAGCATGGACTCCAGAATCAGTTCGACCTGCTCCGTGGAGTGTCACATGATACCCTAGAACAGTTGCGATTGCTGTTTCTATCTCTTCTTGAACAGTTCGCTGTCCTTTTTGTCTTTGCCAACCGTGAAAATGAGTACCTATATACTGAATGACTAAGGCTACTCGCTGAGTCTGATTTTGCTGGCGGCTTTCTAACATAATTTAGTCAGTGGTCAGTGGTCAGTGGTCAGTAGTCAGTGGATATTTTCCCCTGTTCCCTGTTCCCTGTTCCCTCTTGCCAATAACTTTAAACTAGTTCAATAATCGCCATTTCAGCATGATCACCTCGACGGGGGACGGTATGCAAAATGCGAGTATAACCACCTTGACGGTTAGCATACCGAGTAGGAGCTTGCTCGAATAGTGCATGAACTAAAGTTTGGTCGTAGATATAACCCAGTGCTTTTCGACGAGATGCTAAAGAGCCATCTTTAGCTAGGGTAATCATTTTATCTACTTCACTGCGTACAACTTTAGCTCTGATTAAAGTTGTAGTAATTCGACCATGACGTACCAACTCTGTTGTCAAGGCTCTGAGAAGAGCTTTACGTTGATCCGCTGGTTTACTAAGTTTTTTGACTCGGCAACGATGACGCATAACAATGCACTAATGAAGTTTCATTTATTGGTTTTTGACTTAGCTGGGCTTAGAGCTTCTTTCTTGAGGTAAGGTAATACCTAAGCGACGCTGTAAAGCTTCCACTACTTCTTCCGCTGACTTTTGACCAAAGTTTTTGATTTCTAACAGGTCTTCTTGGGTGTAATCCAATAAGTCGGCTACGGAATTTACTTGGGCGCGTTTTAAACAGTTATAAGCTCTAACAGATAACTGTAGCTCTTCAATGGGGATTTGGGCGGTGGGATCATCTGGGATATCTGAACCCGTGTCTGTTGGTTCTAAGGAGATATCTTTTAATGGGTTAAATAAATCTACCAAAATTCCAGCAGCAGATGATAGTGCTTCTTGAGGAGAAATACTACCATTAGTCCATACTTCCAAAAGAAGTCGATCTTTCAAAGAGCCATCGCCACGGGCTTCTTCAACACTATAGTTAACCTTTCGCACGGGCATAAACACTGAGTCAATTTGGAGAAAATCCAAAGATGTGGCTTCTTCTCTGCCTCGTTCTACAGTCCGGTAGCCTTTGCCTCGCTCAATCCGAAATTCCATTTCCAGTTTTCCACCCTCAGCGATGGTGGCGATATACTGAGTCGGGTCAATCACTTCTACTTCACTAGGTAAATCGAAATGTGCCACAGTTACTGTTGCTGGTCCATGCACAAGTAAACGACCAATTTGGGGTTGAGAAGAATAACTCTTAAGAATGACATCCTTCATTCGCATGAGGATTTCCAGTACGTCTTCCCTTACCCCTGGAACTGTTGCAAACTCATGACTAACTTCAGCAATTCTCACTGCTGTCACTGATGTCCCTTCCAAGTTAGAAAGTAAAACTCGCCGCAACGCGTTGCCAACAGTTGTCCCTTGACCGCGCTCTAGGGGTTCTAGAACGAACTTACTGTAATAGCTCCGACTTTCCTCAGCATTAGACTCTACACATTCAATTTGAAACTGCGCCACGGAGTAGCCTCCCTCACTTCGTAAAGTCAAAATTCAAAAGTCAACAGTCAACAGTCAAAAGTTGACAGTTAACTGTTAGATGAGAAAAGTTTAAACTCGACGGCGCTTGGGTGGACGGCAACCGTTGTGGGGAATTGGGGTAATATCCCGAATGAGTGTAATTTCTAATCCTGCACCTTGAAGCGCCCGAATAGCGGTTTCTCTACCTGCACCGGGGCCACTCACCATAACTTCGATTTGCCGCATTCCTTGGTCTGTGGCTCGTCTAGCTGCGCTTTCCGCAGCGGTTTGTGCGGCAAAGGGTGTTCCCTTTTTTGCCCCTTTAAATCCACTAGAACCAGCACTTGCCCAGGAGATAACATCTCCATTTTGATCGGTAATCGTGACAATGCTATTGTTGAAGGTAGACTGAATGTAGGCAACCCCATTGGGTACGTTCCGTTTCTGCTTTTTGCTCCCGGATTTTTTTGTTGGTTGTCTGGCCATATTTCTTTAGTGAATTTAAGGTACAACTTGCTAATTCCAGCAAGTTTAGAAAAATTATTTGCCAGGGGCTTTCTTCTTACCAGCCACTGTCTGTCTTCTACCACGTCTGGTTCTAGCGTTGGTACGGGTTCTTTGCCCACGCACTGGTAAGCCCATGCGGTGTCTCCGACCTCTGTAACAGCCAATATCAACTAAACGCTTAATATTTAGTCCTTCTAAACGGCGTAAATCTCCTTCAACTTGATAGTTGCTTTCGATTTCTCCTCTGAGGGCTGCCACATCAGCATCGGACAGGTCTTTGACGCGGGTATCTGGGTTAACACCAGTAGCTGCGAGAATTTGATGTGATCTAGTTAAGCCAATTCCGTAAATGTATGTTAGACCAATTTCTACACGCTTATCGCGGGGAAGGTCTACGCCGGAAATCCGTGCCACAATGAATCTCTCCCTATTGTTTTCGTAGTTGCAGTTAGCAAAGTGCGATAGTTTTTTCTTGTTCGGTTAATTGTCGCGGATTTGACTTTGCTTTGATAGATAGCTTCTATCCTTGGCGTTGCTTGTGTTTGGGATTTTCACAAATCACCATTACGCGACCTCGACGCTTGATCACGCTGCACTTTTCACAAATTTTCTTAACTGAGGCTCTGACTTTCATGCCTTTTAAAATTGACTCCAAATAGTAAATTATAGCATTTCTAGAAGAAATATTTCAGTTATGTAACGAGAAAAATACCAGTTAGTTTGTGGTAAGATTCTGTGATTACAGCAGATTGTAGGTAAACTAAGTACAGAATTTTAACCAAAAACCAAGCATCAAGGGTTTTTACATCTTGACTCCTGACTCCTGACTCCTGCTATAGATTTATTTCTTCCGCAGACGATAGGTGATTCTACCTTTGGTTAAGTCGTAGGGTGTTAATTCAACTTTGACGCGATCGCCAGGTAAAATCTTGATGTAATTACGGCGAATTTTCCCAGAAATGTGTGCTAGGACATTAAAGCCGTTATCTAAGTCAACACGAAACATTGCATTAGGCAACGATTCGGTGACAGTCCCTTCCATTTCAATTAGATCTTGCTTAGACAAGTTTTTTCCTCAACTCAACAATCTCCTATTGTCCTTGTCCACTTTCATGGGCATCAAGAACACAATTAGAGAAAATATCAACAGTTTATTAATACATCTTAGCTAAAATTGACTTGCGCCTAGCTTGGAAGATAGGGGAGAGGTGATAGGCAATGGAAAATTTTGTTTTTTCTTTCTGCCGACATAAACCGCTACCCCTGAGTTTCTTTAAGCAGCTATGATATTTTTCAAATCAGTAAAAACTTCTTCTTGGGACTGATTACCGTTGACTGTGAGGAGTTTTTGGCGATCTGTAAAATAGTTAATTAAGGGTGCAGTTTCATCGCGGTATACTTCTAAGCGGCGACGAATTACTTCTTCAGTATCATCTTTTCGTCCGCGTCCTAGTAACCGGGTAATGACAGATTCATCTGGTGCATCCAGATTGATTACCTTTTCACCACCCTGTCCTAGACTTGTGAGTAATTCTGCCAGAAACTCTGCTTGTGTAACTTTACGAGGAAAGCCGTCTAAAATCCAACCTGTTATAGCATCTGGTTGTTGCAGACGCTCCTTGACCATATCTTCTACTAATTTGTCTGGCACTAACTCGCCTTTATCCATAAAACCTTGGGCTTGCATTCCCAAATTTGTTTGGTCTTGAATGGCTTGGCGTAAAATGTCACCTGTAGAAATATGAGGAATCTGCAAAAATGCAGCCAAGGTTTTAGCTTGAGTTCCTTTACCAGCGCCTGGTGGTCCCAAGAAGATTAATCGCGTCACTATTGTTTCACCATTCCTTCATATCGCTGAGAGATAACGTAAGTTTGGATTTGTTTAGCCGTATCAATTGCCACACCAACTAGAATTAACAAAGATGTTGCACCCAGTCCTTTAAAGGTGGGAACTTTTAAGGCACTTTCTACGGCTGTGGGAATAATTGCCACTAAACCTAAAAAGATAGCCCCTAAAAAAGTCAGTCGGTTTGTGACCTTTTCGATATACTCACTAGTGGCTTTTCCGGGACGAATACCGGGGATACTAGAACCCATTTTTTTCAAATTCTGAGCCACGTCTACTGGGTTGAGAATCAACGAAGAATAGAAGTAACTGAAGAAAACAATGGAAGTTAAGTAAACGAGAGCATATACCCAAGGTGCAGAACCACCAGGACTTAAATAGGTATTAACGATGTTTGCTAATTCAGGATTTTTAGTGAAATTTGCGACTAAAAGTGGCAAACTCAGGATTGCGGCTGCGAAAATAATCGGCATTACCCCGCCAGAATTAAGGCGTAGAGGTAAATAACTCCGCTGTTCTGCTAAAACTCTTCTGCCTACCTGACGACGAGCCGAAATAATGGGGATGCGGCGCATTCCTTCCTGTACGAACACAATCCCGACGATTGTGAACATAAAAACCAGGACCAGGACGATGACACGCCCAACAATTTCTCGTCCACCAACTTGTACCAAGTCAATGGTATCTCCCAGAGATTTAGGTAAAGAAGCCACAATGTTGACAAAAATCAACAAAGATGCGCCATTCCCGATACCCCGTTCAGTAATTAGTTCCGATGCCCACATCACGAACATTGAACCAGCAGTTAGCGAGATCGCTGTTTCTGCTACGAATATCGGACCGGGGTTAAGAGCGAATTGTTGGAGGAATAATGCCGAAAAAGCCACACTTTGAATGATTGCCCAAACTACAGTCACATAGCGGGTAATTTGTGATATTTTCCGCCGACCTGCTTCCCCTTCATTTTTCTGTAAGTTTTCTAAAGATGGCAGAGCCGCAGTGAGCAATTGGATGATAATGGAGGCATTAATAAAGGGCAAAATCCCCAAAGCAAAGATACCCAAAGTAGAGAGTCCGCGCCCAGAGAATATATCCAATAAACCGAAGATGGAATTGTTGCCCGATATAGCCTCAGCAAACTTAGGTCTATCAATTCCTGGAACAGGCAAAAATATCCCCAGGCGAACCAAAATTAAAATACCGACAGTGACAAGCAGCCTACCTCTCAGTCCGGCTGCTTGCGCCATCTGCATAAAAGTTTCTTGAGCCGTTGGGGCTTTGTCTCGACTGATCATAGAGTTTTACCTTTGAAGTCCTAACTATGATTTACGTGATTAATGTGATGAAGATGATTAAGGTATCTTGTGAACAATAACCTCTTCCCCCCAATCACGAGGTTATCGGCAGTCCGCACCCTTCATCTTTTATACAGTTTCGCAACTCCCACCAGCAGCCTCAATTTTGGCGCGAGCCTGGCCTGTGAAAGCAGCAGCTTTTACCTGAAGAGAAACATTCAATTCACCATTACCCAAAATTTTCAGTTCACCTTTAACAGTGGTTAAAATACCGGACTGTTTTAATGACTCTAAAGTTACTTCTGAGTTAGCAGGTAAATTATTTAATTTCTCTACATTGATAGTAGTGTAAATTCTCCGATTAATCAGAGGGAAACCCTTGAGTTTAGGAATCCGGCGGTACAATGGCTGTTGACCACCTTCAAAACCTGGTCTTGTGCCACTACCAGAACGGGATTTTTGACCACGCATCCCTAGACCAGCGCTAGCACCTTGTCCAGCAGAAATACCTCTACCTACACGCTTACGGCGTTTTTTAGAGCCTTTTTGGGGCTTAACATCATTAAGTCTCATTTTGGTTTGGGATTTTAGATTTTAGATTTTGGATTTTAGATTGAGAATCTGATACAAAGGGTGACTAAATATAGAGTTTCTCAATGGCGATACCGCGATCTTCAGCAACTTCACTTAATGTCCGCAGGGTAGATAGAGCGTTAACTGCGGCTCTGGCGTTGTTCAAAGGGTTATTTGAACCTAGTTGTTTGGCAAGAATATTGCGTATTCCTGCTAACTCTAGTACAGTCCGTACAGCACCCCCGGCAATTACCCCTGTACCTGGTGCGGCTGGGCGCATCATCACTTTAGCTCCACCACCGATGCCATCAATGGGGTGAGGAATAGAATTGGATTTGGTGATAGGAATGTCAATCAGATGTTTTTTACCATCAGCGACACCTTTTTTAACTGCACCAATTACATCTGATGCCTTGCCTACTCCGACTCCGACTTGTCCACGTTCATTACCAACGACGACAATGGCACGGAAGCTGAGTTTTTTACCACCTTTGACGACTTTACTCACCCGGCGGATTTGAATAACTCGCTCTTGCCAGGTGGTTTCTTCTTTTTTTGTACGGCTTGCTTTACGACGACCGGTTACCATAATCAATGCTCTCTTTTAGTTGTCAGTTGTCAGTTGTCAGTTGTCAGTTGTCAGTTGCTACTGACTATTGACTACTGACGGACTTAGAAATCTAGACCAGCTTCGCGTGCCGCCTCAGCCAGTGCTTTAATGCGACCATGATAGAGGTTGCCACCACGGTCAAAAACGACTTTAGTGATGCCTTTTTCTAGAGCGCGCACAGCTACCAATTTACCAACTTGTACTGATGCGTCACAGTTAGCACCAGAAGCTATGTTAGATTTCAATTCTGGTTCTACGGTTGATGCGGCAACTATAGTTTCTTGCTTGGTATCATCAATTACTTGAGCATAAATATGCTCATTGGATCGAAATATAGCCAAGCGGGGACGTTCTGGAGAACCGGTGACTTTGCCACGAACGCGCCGATGACGACGTTGTTTTGATTCTTTGCGTGTAAGTTTCATGTTTACTTCTTACCACCCTTACCAGTCTTACCAGCTTTGCGTCTGACCACTTCACCTGCATAGCGAATACCTTTACCTTTGTAAGGTTCAGGCGGACGGACTGCACGAATTTTAGCTGCTGTATTTCCTACAATTTCTTTGTCATAACCGCTGACTATGACATTAGTAGTACCTTCTACTGCAAATTGAATTCCTTCTGGCGGTTCAATTTGCACTTTATGGCTATAACCCATATTTAAAACTAGGTTACGGCCTTCAACTTGGGCGCGATAACCAACCCCTTGGATTTCCAAGCGACGTTGAAAACCCTGAGATACTCCCTCCACCATATTGGCCACCAAGGTGCGGCTCAGACCGTGCATTTGTCTGGAGGTGCGGGTTTCATCACGACGAGTAACTAGCAATGTTTCTCCATCTAAGGAGAGTATGACATTGTTAGGTAGTTGACGGGAAAGTTCACCTTTAGGACCTTTCACCACTACTTTGACACCATCAATCGCCACTTGCACTTTGGCGGGAATGGTAATTGGACGTTTACCAATACGAGACATGATTTTTTGTTCTTTGTCAGTTGTTTTTTGTCAGTTGTCAGTTGTTCGTTGTTTTGCCACTGACCAATGACCAATGACGACTACCAAACGTGGCAAAGCACTTCACCGCCTAGATTTTGGCGGCGTGCTTCGCGGTCAGTCATAATCCCACTGGATGTAGAAATAATGGCAATACCGATACCGCCTAGCACTCTTGGTAATTCTTTTCTGTTGGAGTAAACACGCAAACCTGGTTTACTCACTCGTTTTAGGGCAGTGATTAAGGGTTGGCGATTTTTACCTTTGTATTTCAGGGAAATAACCAGGTTTCGCTTAATTCCTTCTCCTGCTTCTTCAACTTCCGCAATAAAGCCTTCTTCTCGCAGTACCTTAGCAATACTACGGGTCATCTTTGTAGCTGGTACTTGCGTAGTTTGATGCCTTGCCATATTGGCATTGCGGATGCGCGTCAGCATATCTGCAATTGTGTCGTTAGCCGCCATCGTTCCCTCTTTAGATGAACTTATTGATCGCGAAAGGGCATTCCCATTTCCTTAAGTAAGGCGCGGCCCTCTTCGTCGGTTTTTGCCGTGGTGATGATAGAAATATCTAAACCCCGGACTTGATCGATTCTGTCATATTCCACTTCTGGAAAAATTAGCTGTTCGCGCACACCCAGAGTGTAGTTGCCACGACCGTCAAAGCTTTTGGGGCTGACACCGCGAAAGTCTCTGATTCTGGGTAGTGTCAGGTTAATTAGACGATCTAAGAAGGCGTACATCCGTTCGCCTCTTAGTGTCACCATAATCCCGACAGGCATACCTTGACGAATTTTAAAGCCGGCGATCGCTTTCTTTGCCCGTGTTACCACAGGTTTTTGTCCAGTAATCAGGGCTATTTCGCTGATGGATGCCTCTAGTGATTTAGCGTTTTGAGCAGCTTCTCCCAAACCTCTGTTGATAGTTACCTTAATCACCTTTGGCACTTGATGCACGTTGGTGTACTGAAACTGATTAATCAATTTGGGAGTAATTGTCTCTTGATATACGGTTTTGAGTCGTGTTATGGCCATAGTGTTTGTCCTGTTATTCCCTGGTCTTGGTCAGGGAAAGTTCTTTGTCAGTGTCAGTTGTCAGTTGTTTTTTACTAATGACTAATGACTATTTATCAAGAATCTCACCTGTTTTTTTGAGCATTCTCACTTTCTTGCCTTCGGCAGTGAAAGTGTAGCAGACGCGACTAGCAACGTTTTGCTTGGTGGAATAGAGCATCACATTGGAGCTATGAATGGGGTACTCCTGGGTGACTATTTGCCCTGATTCTCCTTCCTGCTGGGGTTTCACGTGCTTGGTTTTAATGTTGACACCTTTGACAAGAACTTTGCTCAGTTGTGGTAGTGCTTTAATCACTTCACCAACTTTACCTTTATCTTTGCCCGCGATGACTTGCACAGTATCACCAGTTTTGACGTGCATTTTATGAAAAACTTTGGGTTGTGGGCGCTTTGCCATTACAGCACCTCCGGAGCCAGAGAAACAATTTTAGTAAAGTTTTTATCGCGCAGTTCTCGAGCTACGGGTCCAAATACCCGTGTACCTCTAGGATTACCTTCTTTGTTGATAATCACTGCGGCATTATCGTCAAAGCGGATAGCCATTCCACTATCACGAGTAATAGCCTTGCGTGTACGTACAATTACCGCTTCTACAACATCAGACTTTTTAACAGCCATGTTGGGTGAAGACTCTTTGACAACGGCGATAATTCTATCGCCTACGCCACCATAACGGCGGTTACCTGCACCTAATACGCGGATGCACATTAGTTTTTTAGCACCGCTATTATCTGCGACATTCAGATAAGATTGGGGTTGAATCACAACTGGTCTCTCTTTTGGGGTCGTTGTAAGTTAATACAACTGTTTACTATGTAGCTTTGGTGTTCAGAATTTCTGTAACTTGCCAACGCTTGGTTTTACTCAGGGGTCTGGTTTCTTGAATCCGCACGCGATCGCCTGTTTTACAGGTATTCTCTTCGTCGTGAACTTTATAGCGGCGGGTTTGAACTACGATTTTGCCGTACTTGGGGTGAGGAGCGCGGTTTTCTATGGCTACTACCACAGTTTTTTGCATTTTATCGCTCACTACCAAGCCAACTCGTTCTTTGACTGCCATAATTTCCTACTTTTGCTCTTGGTCTGAAAGACTTGCTGCCCGTTTCCGTTCTCCTTCTACTGTCAGCAATTGGGAGAGACGATGGCGTGCGTGTTTGAACTGGTGAGGCTTTTCTAGCTGTCTTGTGGCTTTTTGCAAGCGCAACTGGAACAATTGTCTCTTAACAGCGACAATTTCCTCGGCCAGTCTTTCGTCATTTAATTCTCTAGCTTCCGCAATCTTGGGAAGAGGCATAACCTACTCCTGCTCCTGTGGTTGAGAGCGCACAATAAATTTGGTCTTAATTGGTAACTTAGCGTCAGCCAATCGCATAGCTTCGCGGGCAATTTCTTCAGTCACGCCGCCAATTTCAAACATGATCCGGCCTGGTTTGACTACGGCTACCCAAAACTCTGGGTTACCTTTACCAGAACCCATCCGGGTTTCAGCAGGACGCATGGTAATTGGTTTGTCAGGGAAAATCCGAATCCAGATTTTGCCACCCCGGCGAATATACCGAGTCATTGCCCGACGGGAAGCCTCGATTTGCCGTGAGGTAATCCAAGATGGTTCTTGGGCTTGGAGTCCAAAATCCCCAAAGTTGAGGGTACTGCCTCGGCTGGCAAGACCTTCCATGCGTCCGCGTTGTTGTTTGCGGAATTTAGTTCTTCTAGGACTTAACATGATTTGTCAGTTGTCGGTTGTCAGTTGTCAGTTGTCAGTTGTCAGTTTTTTTGCCACTGACTATTGAGCATTGACTAGGATTCATTGGAGCGGTCTTCAAACTGTTGACGACGACGTTGTTGTTGTCGGCGACGGGGTTCGCGTTCACGGTCACGATCACCACGATCACGGTCACGTTCTCTGGCTGGTTGGGCGGGAGCTTGTTCCTGACCAGGAATAATTTCTCCTTTAAATACCCAAACTTTAATTCCGAGAATCCCGTAAATTGTCTTAGCTGTGCAGCCAGAATAGTCAATGTCAGCCCGTAAGGTGTGGAGAGGAACTCGACCTTCACGAGTCCACTCAGAGCGGGCAATTTCTGCACCGTTGAGCCGACCACCGACTTGAACTTTGATTCCTTGTACACCTGCTCTTTGAGCGCGTTGAATTGCTTGACGCACAACTCGGCGGAAGGAAACCCGACGCTCTAATTGTTGAGCAATGTACTCAGCAATCAGGTAAGCATCAGCATCAACTCGTTGGACTTCAACAACGTTAATACGAATTTGGCGATTACCACCCAAAGCTCCTTGTAGTCCAAGGCGCAATGATTCAATACCTTGACCACCCCGACCTACAACCACACCTGGTCTAGCTGTGCGAACTTCTATGTCAATTTGATCCGCTTTGCGCTCAATTCTCACTTCGGAAATACCGGCGTTATTTTGAGCGTATCTACCTAGTTTTTGTTCAATGTATTGACGGAGTTTGTAGTCTTCCTGTAGAAGTTCTGGATAACGGTCAGGTTCTGCAAACCAACGGGATTGGTGTTCTTGAGTTATACCCAGTCGAAAGCCGACTGGATGAATTTTCTGTCCCACAAAAGCTTCCTCTAAAATTTCTTACTGTACGCAATTTTTTTGTGCCTGTATGGCTGTTTACTCAGCAGTAGAGCCAGCGGAAACAGCAACAGTGATATGACACGTTGGTTTGCGAATTTGGTAAGCTCGACCTTGGGCTCTGGGTTGAAACCGTTTTAGCACTGGGCCTTGGTCAGCATAGGCTTGACTAATCACCAAACTGGCTCTGTCCAAACCAGCATTATGCTCTGCGTTAGCTGCGGCACTTCTGAGAACCTTTAAGATGGGGTCACAAGCACCATAGGGCATAAATTCGAGAATAATTAGTGCTTCTCTGTATGAACGCCCGCGAATTTGGTCAAGTACACGGCGCACTTTATAGGGAGAAATGCGTATATAACGGGCGATCGCCTTAACTTCAGTAGTGTCAGTTGCCATTTTCATAACTTACTCTATGTTTGTCAGTTGTCTATTGTCAGCGGTTGTCAGTTGCAAGAGGACTAAATGACCACTGACTACTGACTAGTGACTATCTCCCTGATTTTTTGTCACTTTTGCCATGACCTCTGTAGGTACGGGTAGGAGCAAATTCTCCTAACTTATGTCCTACCATTTGTTCATTGACAAATACAGGAACGTGCTGCCGTCCATTATGAACAGCGATAGTATGACCTACCATCAAGGGCAAAATGGTCGAAGCTCTCGACCAAGTTTTAACCACTTGTTTTTCATCTTTTGCGTTTAACTTCTCAATTTTCTTGAGCAGATGGTCAGCAACAAAAGGACCTTTTTTTAAAGAACGACCCATAGTTCAATTTTGGATTTTGGATTTACCTATTTTGGATTTCGGATTTTGGATTTTGGATAATTAAGCTGTCTTAATATTAGGCTTCAAAAACTTTGAATGCTTAAAAATAGACTCAATCTAAAATCCAAAATTTAAAATCTAAAATTCTAAGACTGACGGCCACCACGACCACGTTTAGAGGATTTGCGACGACGACGGATAATCAACTTAGTGCTGGCTTTCTTGCGTTTACGTGTCTTCGCTCCTAACGTAGGTTTACCCCAAGGTGTTACAGGACCGGATCTACCGATAGGCGCTCTACCTTCACCACCACCATGTGGGTGATCCACTGGGTTCATGGCACTACCTCTAACCTTGGGACGACGGCCTTTCCAGCGATTTCGTCCAGCTTTACCAGCGCTGAGGTTTCTTGCGTCTGTATTACCGACTTGTCCGATGGTGGCGTAACAATCACGCCGAATCAACCGGACTTCACCTGAAGGTAACTTTAATGTCACATAGTTGCCTTCTTTAGCAACAACTTGTGCTACTGCACCAGCAGCACGGACAATTTGACCACCTTTACCTGGGGTCATTTCGACGTTGTGAACACCAGTACCCAAGGGAATATTCAATAAAGGTAAGGCATTACCATCTTCGATGGGTGACTCAGGTCCAGCAATGATCTTTGTCCCTACAGTCATGCCATTTGGCTGCAAGATGTAACGTTTTTCGCCATCTTCATACAACAACAAAGCTATCCGCGCATTCCGGTTAGGATCGTATTCAATGGCTGTAACTATAGCCGGGATATTCCGCTTATCTCGCTTAAAGTCAATAATGCGGTAAAGTTGTTTGTGTCCGCCACCCCGACGACGGCTGGTTATCCGCCCTTGATTGTTCCGACCTTTGGGACGATGAACTGATTCAGTTAATGATTTTTCTGGCTCAGTTTTCGTAATTTCGGCAAAGTCAGAGATGATTACTTGGCGAGTACTGGGGGTATAAGGGCGATAAGAACGAGTACCCATAGTTCAGTTTTGGAGTTTTGATTTTTGATTTTGGAGTCAGAATTTTTTGATTTCAATTTCCGATTTTTAATTGTTCTTTGGCGTTTTCTTGATTTATTAGCCCAATCTCAAATCTCAAATTTAAAATCTCAAATTTTTAGACTTCTGGGAAGAGAACTTTTCTGATTTTTTCTTCGTCCCCAGGAGCAACAGTAACAATAGCTCGCTTGTATTGGGGTTTGTATCCAATAAATCTACCTACCCGTTTTTGTTTGCGTGGTGGGTTAGCGGTATTGATTTTGACGACCTTAACTGCAAATAGGTCTTCAATTGCGGCTCTAATTTGTGGTTTGGTGGCTTTAGGAATTACTTCAAATGTGTATTTGTTTTGTTCCATGAGCATGGTCGCTTTTTCGGTGAGAATGGGGCGACGCACTAAATCCGGCAGATCACGGGTGGCAACTACTTTAGGCACTGTAGACCTCCTGGATCTTCTCTAGGGTTGATGATGTGACGATAATTTTGTCAGCATGGAGCAAATCGTAAACGTTTAACTGGTCGGCAGGAATTAGTTTTAAGTTTTCGATATTGCGAGCTGATAAAAGCACGTTTTCTGGGATTTCAGACAAAATCAATAGTGCTTTTTGTTCTGGTGCAGCACCCCATCTAGCTAATGCTGCTACGAGATCCTTGGTTTTAGGACGCTGTAATTCGTTGCTAAATTCTTCAACAACAATTAAATCTTCAGCACGACTAATAAAGGCTGTCCGCAATGCCAATCGGCGTTCTTTGCGGTTCATTTTTAGGTCGAAATCTCTGGGTTTTGGTCCAAAGATCACACCGCCTCCACGCCACAGTGGTGAACGGATAGAACCAGCACGGGCGCGACCTGTGCCTTTTTGCCGCCAAGGTTTACGACCACCACCACGAACTTCTGCACGAGTCTTGGTGCTGGCAGTTCCCTGGCGAGAATTGGTCATTTGTCTGACTAGGGCGCGGTGTACGATATGCGCCGCTGTTGTTTCTTTGGCAACTCGTAAGTCGAAGTTTGTTTCTCCAACTTGCTCTCCTTGCCAATTTTTAATTACACTCTCTACCATCTTTGTGTCCTTTGTCAGTTGTCTTTTGTCAGTTGCCGGTTGTCAGTTGTCGGTTGTCTTTTTTTGCCCCTAACCAATGACTACTACTAAGCAATGACTAAATGACTATTTTTTACCAACTATAGTTGCAGGAACGACGCTGACTAAGGCTCCTGGTTTGCCAGGAATTGCTCCTTTAATCAGGATTAAGTTGCGTTCTGCATCTACTCGTACTACTGTCAATTTGCGAATTGTGACACGAGTACCGCCTAAACGTCCTGCCATCCTTTTACCTGGATAAACACGACCTGGGGTTGTACCAGCACCGATAGAACCTGGCGCTCTATGGTTTTTGGAACCGTGTGACATAGGACCGCGACCAAAGTTGTTCCGCTTTTGGTTGCCGGCAAAACCGCGACCAATACTCGTACCAACTACATCTACAATTTCACCTGCACTAAAAATATCTGCTTTAATTTCTTGACCTAAAGCATAATCACCAGCGCTATCGGTGCGATATTCATTTAGATGACGGACTGCTGGAGCGGATGACTTAGCCAAATGTCCCAACAATGGTTTGTTCAGTGCCTTGGGTTTGACTTCGCCATAACCAACTTGAATGGCAGAGTAACCGTCGGTCTGTTTCGTTTTAACTTGCGTAACGGTGCATGGACCGGCTTTGATGACGGTAACAGGAATGGAGACTCCTGCTTCATCAAAGATTTGGGTCATGCCCAGTTTGGTGCCGAGAATACCTACAGACACAGTTACTGGTTCTCCTTTCGTTTTATTTTTTTGGGCTAAACCTGGAAGTCGAATCGGGACTGGTTTTGCTACTGTCGCTTGAGTGTAAACTTTACCTCTAAAATTTGGACTGGCGTTAGACAGTGTAAATTCTTGGCGACGCAACAGTTTTTGTCCCTTTTGTTTTAGTGAATTTGTTTATTTTCACTTACTCAATCACAATAACAGGAATAACTTCCTACTCTATTGAGAGGGTATTACTTCTGGAATTCAATGCGAGGCTTGATGGCTTTGCGCTGTGTGCAGCAATGCTTTCGTCCAAGCAGTTGCTTTGGCACTCTACCGTGGTAGCAGGACTTAAGTGGTTATTGACCCTCAGTATCCTTTTCCTCAGTCTTAACATAATGCCATGAAACCAACATTACTGCTAAGGAACTACTTATTTTCATGCCCTAAACTATTGTTTAAGGTTTTGCCTAATTTTTTTAGGATTTACGGGAGTGATTTGGTGTGGGAGCTTAAATATGACTTTGGCTCTTTATTTGACCTGAAAGCTTTTTTAGTTTAGCAGTCTCTTATGAAGTGAGCCAGTTTTATTCTTTTGGGGAAACTAACTAGAAACTCAGATGCTAGGACTAACTAGGAAGTCTAAATAAGAAAGATGGCTATCTAATTATACTATTCGGTCACAATCTAATAATATAAACTATTCGTTAATTTTTGTCTAGTATTTTTTTTGCTCTGTTATGGGATGCTGAGGTGTGGGTAGGGAAAATCACCCATGTTCCGGCTGTGAATTTTCAAAATTGTTGAAAATATGCAGGTTCATTTAACTTAATCTACCACTAGAGAGTGAATAATAGAGATATCTAAGTGGGATAGGAAGAAAATATATGGCACTAATTACCACTGGCAACGGTTTCATCCGCAATTTGGAGAAATTTGGGGCGTTGGGTGTTTATGTTCCTCTGGAGGGGGGCTATGAAGGTCGGTATCTGCGCCGATTACGGGCGGCTGGCTATGTTAGCCTCCACATTACTGCAAGAGGACTGGGTGATGTGGCTGCGTATCTGACGCAAGTTCATGGTGTCAGACCACCACATTTAGGCAAAAGAAGTAATAGTAGTGGTGCGGCTGTGGGTGATGTATATTATTTACCACCAATGATCAGTTCCCATTTGGCACAATTACCTCCTAAGTCTAAGGGGTTGGTGTTGTGGATTATTGAGGGATATATTCTTTCTGATCAGGAAGTTGAGTATTTGATGGATTTGCCTAAGTTAGAACCAAGGGTTAAGGTGGTTATTGAGAGAGGTGGCGATCGCATTTTCCGCTGGACACCTTTAGAAAAGACACTGTTAGCTAGTTAAGCAAATTACAAGGGTGGGTAAACCCAGGGTAACACAAAAGTAATACCAGGGTAGGGAAACCCCACCCCTACGGTTTGTTTGGGGATATCTTAATTCTGTATTTCCTGTTGTACCCAAGCACGAAAAGATTTACTAGCTTGGACTTCATCTATTTGGCAATCTTGCAAAAATTGATAAAGTTTTGCTTTGGTGACTATAGAAAATGTGGGACTTTTTTCTCCTTCAACATATTGATGATTTTGAAGTTGATAAATTTGCAATATTTCACCGTTATAACGCCAAAATTCCGGTACACCCATGCTGGCATAAAACTGAAGTTTATTGATGTCAGTGTGGGTAATATCTACTTCTACAATTAAGTCTGGTGGTGGATCTTCGTTTAAATCAACTTTTTTTCCAACTACTTGAGGTTGATTTTGAATGTAATAACAATTATCCGGTTCAGCACTTCTTTGTAAATCATCACGATTTAAGGTAGTTGAACCCATTGTTTTAATTTTCAACCCCATTTCTTCTACCAAAATGCGGATGAATAATTCAATTAATCTGGTAGCACTTTCATGTTCTTCTAAAGGCATGGTAATTTCTAATGTCCCTTGATCATAGATAAGTCGAGAAGAACGACTTTGCCCTAATGCTGCTAAAATTTGCTGATAATTTTGCCAACTGATATTGTGGAAAACTACTCGCTGTTCTGCTGGGGTAGTTTCTGGGGTAATATTATTTGGTTTAGTGATTGTACTAACCATAGTTGCCTTTAAATTTAGCTTAATATAGAACTCATATTTGATTTTTGAAAAAAATTAGGTATTGTAGAGTGCGTCAGATATTACAAATCTGTTTATTGATAGAATTTATGAGGTCTGACGCACCCTACGTATCTTTTCATAAATCAAATATTATTCCTATAGTTATTATAATATATTACGCAAAAGCGAGAACCGAGTGAATTTAAATTTGTCTACTCCCTTACAATTAATTGGGCGTTCTGTAGAGTTTCAGCGGATTATTGAAATACTGGCAAAAGATGGTGATTTGTTAATTACTGGAGTTCCTGGTAGTGGAAGACGTACTTTAGTCAGAGGTGCAGCACAGGAGGTAAATACAGTTATCTTAGAAATAGACTGCATTCGCGCTACAGAAGCGGAGAGATTTGTGCAACTCTTAGCGGAAGCGATTAGTCAAAACTGGGAAGCGGAAAAAATTCAAATCTGGTTAAATGAAAATAATTCGGCATTTTTTACTTTTAATTTTGAAAGTCAACTAAAACTAATTCTCTCTTTGGAACAAGAACAACTGTGGCAAGCCTTCGCCAATTTGTTAAACTTGTTAGAAATAATGGCGGTTGATTTAAATCAACGCATATTGCTGATTTTAGAAAGTTTTCCCCATATTCGTTCTTGGGATCGTCATGGTTTATGGGAAACTACATTTAGGAAAGAAGTTAAGGCTTATCCTCATGTTAGTTATGTATTAATAGCCACGATTGCTGAGTCTAGCCAACAGCCAGATGATACTAATTATCCGATAGAAACTATTCAATTAGCCCCTTTAGCTAAGGACGTTGTAGCCTTGTGGGCGAGGGAAATTTTACATACGCAAGGTTTCACCTTTGATTGTCATAGTCAAGCCTTACAGCTATTTTTAGAGGCAGTACAGGGACATATTGGGGATGGGATGGCGATTATTCGGCGGTTATCTGCTTCGCGTTGTGCAGATGAATTAATTAGGGAGGAAGATGTGCAAAAGGCTATAGCAGGATTATTGAAAGATTTATCTATGACTTATGAATCTTTGCTGATGTTGTTACCAGCAAATCAGGTACATTTATTGGAATCTTTAGCTATTGATCCGACTGATAAACCTCAGAGTAAGGAGTATATTCAAAAGCATGGACTTTCACGGGGTGGAAGTCTACAAGGGGCGTTAACTGGTTTGCAGCATAAGGGTTTGATTTATGATGCTGAAAATGGTTATCGGTTAGCTATGCCTTTGTTGGCTTTGTGGTTGCGGGAACGGTTGAGTTAATTTGGTTTCTCACGCAAAGGCGCAAAGACGCAAAGGAAGAAGGTTATGATTCTGGTAAAAATTCAGTTTCTAATATTTGTGTGATTTCATAATGACAATTTTCTGGAAAGGTTTCATAGGGGAGGTTGGTTTCTTTGACTGCTAAGTTAATTCCGTCTTGATAACCTAATCAAAAGGCTTCTTCTAAATAGGATTTTAAGCTGGGACTATCTGCTAATATTCGGTTGATTTGAGTCCGTTGTTCTCGAATTGTTGCTAACCAACTATTACTACGTTTTTATGGTTGATATTGCCATTTTAGTAAGTGTCCTAATAACAAGGCTAAAAGGTTGGTTAATTCTCTTCTTTCTTGTCTTCCCAATGTTTCTATCTCTTCAATTAAGTTGAGTTTATCTAGTGTTTCCCATTTTTCTTCTCTGAGTAGTTGTGCTTGTGTTTTTGCCCATCCATAAAAATCAGAATTGTACAGTGTATTCATGGTTTTTACCTGTAAATTACTATATATTATTTATTTGTCTGAATCAGGATTTTCAGGATTTTAGGATTTTCAGGATAGGAATTTGTCTGAATCAGGATGTCTGGTTACTGAGCGAAGTCGAAGTACAGGATTTTAGGATTTTCAGGATAGGAATTTGTCTGAATCAGGATTTTCAGGATTTTTCATGAAAATTGATTCACAATTTGTCAGGTATTATTGATATCTTTCTTCTATTCTACAACTGTATTTGATTATTGTCAGAATCAGGATTTACGGTTACTGAGCGAAGTCGAAGTACAAGATTAGAAGATGAACAGGATTTCCTTATCTTCACATCTTACCTATTCTTCAATCCTGTAAATCCTTAAATCTTGGAAATCCTGATTCAGACAAAATGGAAAATGTGTGCTATACTGAATCAAGACACCAAAATCCGCTTTTTGTAGAAAAAAATATTTTCCGCCTAACGGCGGTGGGTTAAGAAGGGAAAAGAAAAAAAGAGAAGAGGGCAAAAGAGCAAGAGTGTAAAGGGCTACTAAGTCATCGCCGCACTAAAACAGACAACGCGAAAACCGATATTGAAGGACCTGTTATCGCGGTAGGAGTTGTCGCGGATGGCAGAACGGCAGTTTTCAGGATTGCCGTACCACGAAGCACCGCGCAGCGTCTTTATATTGCTTTGACTAATTAAAGCACTGCCATTTATAGGCGCGTTTATATAATTTTCTTGCCAATCATCTTGACACCATTCCCAAACATTCCCGTGCATATCGTACAAACCAAAAGCGTTACAGGGAAAAGTTCCTACATCTGTGGTTTGTTGGCGATATTGACCTTTGGGTGCAGAAGCATAAGTATAATTACCATCATAATTTACCAAATCAGGGGTAACACTTTCACCAAAATAAAATGGTGTGGTAGTTCCGGCTCTACAAGCATACTCCCATTCGGCTTCGCTGGGTAATCTGTATTTTTTTCCTGTTTTTTGACTTAACTTTTCACAAAAAGCAACTGCATCATTCCAACTCACATTTTCAACTGGGCGGTTATTGCCTTTGAAATAAGCAGGATTATCTCCCATAATAGCTTGATACTGCGCCTGTGTCAATTCGTATTTACCCATACAGAAACTCGGAACAGTCACTTGGTGTTGGGGACTTTCATTTAAACGTCGTTGTGCTTCATTTGCGGGTGAACCCATGATAAATTTTCCCCCTGGGATTTCCACCATTTCTAAGAAAACACCGTTTCCTAAGTCTTCTGTGAAGTATTTTGCACTGGCGTTGCGGCGGTTGGTGATGCTTCCAGTTGCGTCTGTGGTGACAACTTCAAAACTGAAGGTTTGAAGTGGGGGAGTGGTAATTTCTGGAGTTGGTTCTGGTGTTGGAGTATTTGGAGAAGTTGTATTTTGTGGGGTTGGTTTTGGAGATGTTGTAGGTTCTGGTGTTGGAGTATTTGGAGAAGTTGTAATTTTTGGTGTTGAGGTTTGATTTTTATTTCCAGAAAATAAATTTTGTCCTACAACTGCGATAACAGCACCACCAACCACTAAACTCACTGTTTGGATAAAATCTCGACGAGTTGTATTTTTCTGCTTCTGAGAAATTGGTTTCGGTTGATATTTAATAGGTTGAGGTTGTAGTTGAGGTTTTGGAGGTGGTGGTTGTAAAGCTTTTTCTATTTTCGCTATCCTTTGTAAAATCTCTTGGGTATTTTGAGGACGACCCTTATATAAAGTTTGCATCATCTCATCTAGCAAATCTGCCAACATTTTTGATATTTGCGGTGCATAATTACGCCAATTTAATGTCGCATGATAAGAATCATACATTTCTTGATCAAGTGGTTCTTTACCCGTGAGTAAATAAACAAATGTCCGTCCTAAAGCAAAGAAATCAGATTGCTTTACAGCGTTACCAGTCAATTGTTCCGAAGGTGTGTAACCGGGAGAATTAAATCCGGTAACTCCACCTTGCTGAATCATGACTGTGTTTGTCACCTCTCTAACCGTGCCAAAATCAATTAATACTAGTTGAGTATCTCCAACCCTCAACATGACGTTAGATGGTTTGATATCTCGGTGAAAAAAGTTTTTATTATGGACTTGTTCTAAAATAATCAGTAAATCTTTCAACCATTCTATTGCTGTAGTTTGATTAATGGGACGCAAACTATTTTTTTTCATATACTCATGTAAGTTTTCTCCCTCAATCTTTTCCATTACGAAACAATGAATTGGGGTTTTGCTGTTGCGAGAATAATGTTCAAAATAAGCGCCTGGTTCTACTTTGGGAATACTCGGATGATTAAGTTGACTTAAAACTTCGGCTTCTTGTTTAAATGCTTCTATGGCTTTCTGGCTATTATTAGTTAAGACTTTGAGAACTTTGGTTTTATTGGTTCTGACTTCATTGATTTCAAATGTATCACCAAAACCACCACCTCCCAGTCTAACTACTACCCGATAGCGGTTTTGTAGCAACAACCCTGAACCACAGGTTTCACAAAAGAGGAGATTATCTGGATTTTGCGGCTTTGAGCAGCTAGGATTGATGCACAGGCTCATAATCTTGGTAAGTAGCACATTTATCCGATATTCTACCTTGATTTACGGAAAATAAATATGTCTGAATCAGGATTTCCAGGATTTGAGGATTTTCAGGATATATTGTCAAGCTGCGTTGATAGCCATAGCTTATCATAGAAAATATATATATATATATATATATCTTATTCCAATTTAACAACAGAGACTCAGAGGAGGAAAGGGAGTATGGAAGAGTTATTAATGTTAAAAGAATTATTGCATGAAGGGAAAGTTTTAGAAGCTTTGGATTTGGTGGAAGAGTTGGAGGAAATGAGTAAGTCTGATAAGTTAAATAAGATTTTTAGTTATGGGATTATTTTGTTATTGCATTTGATTAAACAAGGGGCTGAAAAACGTTCTACTCGTTCTTGGGAAACTTCTATTTTTAATTCTGTTAAGCAAATTCAACGCACTAATCAACGTCCCAAGGGTAAGGGTTTTTATTTGCAGGAGGATGAATTATTAGAAACTTTACAAGATGCTTACGAATCGGCTTTAAGAAAGGCTGCTTTGGAGGCTTTTGAAGGCAGGTATACAGCAGATGAATTAGGGAATTTTGTTAATCAAGATGAGGTAATTCAGGAAGCTATGGATTTGATTTTGGGAGGAGAGAATTAAAGCAGCTAATAAAAAGTGTTGTCATGAACTGCGAGGACGTTCAGGCATTTTTAAGTCATATAAAAATAAATACAGAATTTCTAGTGGTGACATTGGGGAAGCATGAATCATTAAGTCATCATTACCTGGATGTAAATGAAATCGTTTTCCTTGATTGTCATTATTGTGTTCTGGTAAATTTAGATCAAATCGTAAAAATTTAGTTGGGTTATCTTCTAAAAATCTAATCTCAAAGTCAAAAGCAATAATTTCAGCAGGTTTAATATTTTCATCCACTAAAATTGCAAAATCAAACCAGCAACCATCAAATCTTTCAAAATGGGGAATTTCTTTAAGTCGCTTAAAGTTTCTTTGTCCTCCAGTTATTTCAATAAGTCCTTTACTCTTTGGTGTCTTTTTGAGTAGTTCATGAATTTTAGAATAATATTCTTTGTTTAAAAGCTTATCATCACAGGCTTTTGTTAAACACCTCAAAATCTCACTTCGCAAGAAGTTAGCACTTTTCATCGAAGTTCATTTTAATCTACAATTTGTTGAATTAATGGTTTCATGGCTGGATGAACTGCATAACGTAGTTTTGGATATCTATATTCAAGAATTACTCGTCTTACTAATAATCTTAAATCTTCATCAGTTCTAGGAATAAATGTTCCTGTTTGGAGAATTTGCTTAATAATTTTCAGTTCATTATCTGATATACCAAGTAATTGATTTCTACCAGTTGAATCAACAGCTTTTAAAACTTGTTGTTCTTGTACTTTATCTTCACCTGATAGATATGTTTCCTCAATGGAGGCTTGTGTCAGGGTAATAAAGTCTCGTAAAACCCCACCAGAAAAGTGAATCAAAGCTTTAATTGCTGATTCTTCTATAAAATCTTTTGATGAGCGAGTTTGAATAATTTTCTCAAAAAAATTATAAGCTTCTGGATCATTTTCGACATCAAAAAATGGCTGATAGCATAAATAGTCTAAACTTTTATCAACTGTATCATGATAATCACCATAAATTGCAGTTAATGACCCTATTAATACTACACCAATACCAGAAGACGATATTGATTTTGCATCTGAATACACAACCTGCATAAATGCTTTAGCATCATCAAGTTTATCTAATCCATCAAATAGAAGAACCAGATTTACGTAATTTTTAAATGTAGCTTTAGCTAATTTACTTACCGTTTCTACTAACTGTAAGCTGATTCCATATCCTTCTGTTTTCTTGGGAATAATACCTTTGACAGCGATATACTGTCCTCCATCATCGTAGAAGTCATCGTAGGGATCATATTCTGTTGTATAACCATGTGCCAGATTACGAATTAACTTGATAGATTCTATAACATTTTTGTCCTGACTATCTTTTATAAGTTTAGCAAGTTCTAATCCAGTGATCGCAGTTAAAACACCAGTGGTTATTTTAGAAATATCTGTATATCGGCTAACGTCTACATATATTGCATGGATATCTTCTATTTCATTAATTTGTTGACAAGCAACTAATAATTGAGTTGTTTTCCCAGATCCAATACCTCCTAAAAGAAGATGTGAAGATGACGGACGCAAAGCTATACGATTTGAGATATTGTCTACAAGTAATTTTCCTGGTGCGTGGACATAATAACCACTTTCAATTGCTTCTGATGGATTTGCTGCACCCTCAAAAGCTGCCATTCTTTCTCTAAAAAGCTTTAGTCGGTTTGACATATAACTTAAACTCTCTGTTTACGAAATTGTGCGTATTGTGAGAAATAGCTGAATATCTTTAATGACTATTATAAATATATAACAGTTCTATTTCTCACAACTCACTATTAAAACCGTCCATTTCCCTGAACAATATGCTTCACCGTTGTCAATGTTTCCAAACTAATAAATCCCCTGCGATGTCCTTTTTGATTGGACATTCCTAAAAACACAGCCTCTCCCCGTGAGGAGTGACGGGAAAAACGAGGGGAAGCATTGATGTAGGTGGAGGCACTATTTACTCCTAATGCAAATTGGCGACTTTCTTGGTAGGATTCTGTGACAATACTATCGGCATGACTGCTACTATATTGATTAATCCAAGCGATCGCACTTTCTAAACTATCTACTAACTTAAAAGCTACTGTTTTGGTTAAATACGGTGTTCCCCATTCTTCATCTTTGGCTAATTGCAATTGGGGAAATGCTCCAACTAATTCTGCATCTCCTTTAAGTTGAAAACCTTTTTCTTTTAAACTACTCCACAGCACTGATAAGGAAGATGGTAAAGCTTGACGATGCACTAAAACTTTTTCAATGGCATTGACTTGATCTGGTTCGCTTTCATGGCTATCCATAATCATCCAGCGAATCATTTCTAAGCTACTATTTACTGACCAATACAGATAACAATTACCCATTGCTGATTTTAACACTGGGCAGGTTGCTTGTCTGACTACCTGTTGAATTAAACTGGAACGTCCATAGGGAATAACTAAACTTAAATACTGATCTTGGGTAACTAAGTCTCGCACTGAAGCACCATGTTCAGCGGTGATTAATTCTACACAACCTGCGGGTAATCCGACTTTGGTAATGGCTGTTTGCAGGGCGTTAGCGATCGCTGTATTAGAATTACTAGCTTCCGTACTACCTTTAAGAATAATACTATTGCCAGTTTTTATGCAAAAACCAGCAGCGATCGCCCCCAAATCCGGGAAAGCCTCATAAATAAAGGCAATCACCCCCAAAGGCATCAGTTGAGTATAACTTTGGGAGTCTTCCTGTTGATAATCAGCAGTTCTCACCCGGCGTAAAGGATCAGATAATTCCCCCAATCGTTGCAGAATTTTAATAGTATTCTCCAACCGAAAGGGAGTTAGCTTCAACCAGTCCAAAATTAATTCGGGAACTGCCATTTCTCGACTTGCTTCTAAATCCAGAGTATTAGCTTCGAGAATTTCATCAAAATCACTTTCTATCGCTTGTGCCATTGCTAACACAGCGCGACTCCTATCTATCCCCTTCGTCGTTCCCAATTTTAGGGAAGCCTGGAAAGCGCGGTTAGCGCTTGTCATCGGTTCGGGGTAATCATCAATCACTTCACCTGTCATGGAGTTAACGTCTGTAAGTAAGCCAGACCATTAGTGCTGGCAGAATTACCAATAGCACTGCTACAATTGCCCAAGCTATGATGTTGGAACTATTAGCCAATCGTAGAGCTAATGGTAGCCATATAATCACTAACACAAAAATAATGCTGAGTGCTATTGGTAAATAGTTTTGTCCTAATCGGGGTTGAACAATTTGCCAATTATTGCCTTTCCAGCGCCAAGCACGTTTGTAAGGATAAGTAGTAGAAAGTTGTTCCAATACATACCCATTTTCTTCGACTACAAAAATCTGCTGACAGCGATCGCATCCAAACGCTTCTGTGAGTGTAATAGGAATTAAATGTCCATTGCGACGACAAGGACAAGCGTATTCCGTATTTAAGTCAATTTTATCTGGTTTTTGAGGTTGCACAAGCGAGATAAATAACTTGGGCGGTTTTTTACATTATTCCCCAATTTTCCTGAAAATCAGTATGGGAAACCTTGAAATTGCGTCTAATAATATAGCTGGGAAAGTTTTCTCACAAACTCCCAAACTGAATATCCATCATTTACAAATTTAGTGGTGATGGAATATCTTTACTGTTATTTTAATATATCAACTTTAACTAGAAAGCGGGTGATGGGATTCGAACCCACGACATCAACCTTGGCAAGGTTGCGCTCTACCACTGAGCTACACCCGCGAACTCACCAATAAAACTATTATTTCAGATTTATTCTCAGTTGTCAACCCCTTAGCTAAACTTTTTTTTCAGTTGTCAGTGGCAAGAATTTTTAACCAATTACCCATTACCTATTACCCATTACCCATCACCCAATTAACCTGCTAAATTCGGGCGTAATTGCCGCATGAGACTAGCCATTTCTATAGCATTCATAGCGTACTCCCAACCATGATTACTCTTGATGCCGGCTCGTTCTAGGGCTTGCTGCATGGTATCTGTGGTTAAAATGCCGAAAATTACAGGTACACCTGTTTGGAAACTAGCCGCAGCAACACCTTTAGAAACTTCTGAGGATACATAATCAAAATGCGGTGTTTGTCCTTTAATGACTGCGCCGAGGCAAATTATGGCATCATAACGGCCAGACATTGCCAACTGACGGGCCACATTGGCAACTTCAAAACTACCAGGAACCCATACATAATCTACTTGCTGTCCTTCGGGGTCAGGATCTATACCATGACGCTTTAAGCAGTCTTTACATCCTTCTACTAATTTTAAGGTGACAAGATCATTGAAGCGAGCGATGATCAATGCAAAGCGCAAAGACTCGGTGTGCTGAAAATTTCCTTCAAAAACTGCCATAACTGCCTCTAAATAAATTTAGAATAACTGCTTTACCAATATAGTTTTCTGCAATGAAAATAGAAGAGCAGGAAAGCACAATCAGGAAAAAGTTGTTGAGAAAACAATCAATACCTTCGCAAAATTGAAAAAAGCCTGATTAGTAGGTTGGGTTGACGTAAGGAAACCCGACAAATGCTTTTGGTTGCGCTGTTGCTTAACCCAACCTACAAAAAATGGCGAAGATATTGAAAAAAGAAAGTTTTTTCTTTTTGACTCTTTACCTGAGCTTTTTTGCTCTTAAAAGTGTGTATGGTATGCCATAGTGAATATTTAAAGCATTCAACTAAACCACAAAAAAGTTTAATATACCAACTAACACGACTAAAGCCGCCCAAATTCCTGAACCAACCCAGAGTAGTTTTTTAGATTCTACCCAGTTTTGAGGAGTAGCGTAAACAACAGGTACACCAATCACAAGCACGAAGGAGAACAGGACTAATGATATTAAAGCGATTTGAAATACTATGCTCATTTTGTTTTTCCCAACATAACTAAATCTTAGTTTTCCCGAAACTGTGCTGTATAAACAGTTTAGGGTTTTCAGGGAACCTTATGAACTCACAAGGCATCGCCTGGTCAATTAATATTTTACGTCTGGTTTGTAACAGTTGCTCACTTCTGATCTTCCAATCTGTTTTTTCTTTCGCTGATTGGGGACTGGCGATCGCTGATGGGGAAAATGATTAAGATAGAAATAGGATTTACGCATTGACAAGATTCCCCAAATATGTAACGTAAATTTTATCCCTTGTAGGGTGCGTCAGACACGATATTTTGACAAAAAAACAGATTCCCTCTATCTGACGTGGTTGGTGAGCTTGCCGAACCACACCCTACTCAATAAGTTATTCCCAAAGCCGAAAACGACGCAATTTCGTTCATTCATATCATGGTAAATTAGTGAGCGTGCGTAAGTCCTAGTATATTTACTTTATAGGGAAAGAATTTTCTTCTTTCTCCTGATAGCGCAGCGTGGCGTTAGCCATACTCCTGAACTCCTTAACTCCTGACTCCTGACTCCTATCTTAAAATATATGGATTTAATTATTTGTCACACAACTGCGGATTTTGACGCTTTGGGGGCAGCGGTAGGGTTAACTTGTCTCAAACCAGGGAGTAAAATTGTCTTGACTGGGGGCGCACATCCCCCCGTGCGGGACTTTTTGGCGTTACACCGTGATGAGTATCCGTTGATTGAAAGACGTTCTGTAAATCCTGAAAATATTCGCTCTTTAATGGTTGTGGATACTCAAAAGCGCGATCGCTTGGGTAAGGCCGCTATCTGGTTTGATTTACCCAGTGTCCAGGAAGTTATCGTTTACGATCATCATTTTGGACAAGATAGAGACATTCCCAGTACCCAATTATATATTGACGAAGTAGGTGCTACAACTACTTTAATTGTAGAAGAATTGCAAAAAAATAATATTGCTTTAAATTCTGCCCAAGCAACCGTAATGGCTTTGGGTATTCATGTGGATACAGGTTCATTAACCTATAAACAATCTACAGCCAGAGACGCTTTAGCTTTAGCTTGGTTAATGCAGCAAGGAGCAAATTTATCAGTAATTTCTACCTATCGAGATCCTGGTTTATCACCACAATTACAACAGTTATTAAGTACAGCTTTAGAGAATTTACAATATCTTTGTTTGCGGGGATATACCATAGCTTGGGTTACACTAAAAACCGATGGTTTTGTCCCCGGTTTATCAGGTTTAGCTACGGAAATCATTGACTTAACAGAAACCGATGCTGTACTGTTGGCAAATGAATATCCTTTAGGTGAAGATGATTGGCGATTCACAGTAATTGGGAGAACAAAAATTCCCCAAACAAATCTTAATTCCTTATTTCAACCTCATGGTGGTGGAGGACATTCTCAAGCTGCATCTCTTAATCTGCGTACCACAGATTCCCAACAAATTTTACAAGAATTATTAGATAGTTTAAAAGCCCAAATTCCCCATCCTCCCACAGCTAGAGATTTGATGTCTTCGCCAGTGCGGACAATTCGCCCTGATACTACTATAGCTGAAGCCCAACGGATTTTATTGCGTTATGGACATTCAGGTTTATCTGTAGTTAATAACCAAGATTTATTAATCGGAATTATTTCCCGTCGGGATTTAGATATTGCTTTACATCATGGGTTTAGTCATGCACCAGTTAAAGGTTATATGACAGGTAATTTAAAGACAATTACCCCTGATACTTCTTTACCAGAAATTGAGTCTTTAATGGTGACTTATGATATTGGTAGATTACCAGTATTAGATCATGGGCAATTAGTGGGTATTGTCACCCGCACCGATATTTTAAGAGAATTACATCAATTAACCATTCAAAATATAGAATTAACACCTGATAATTATTCTCGAAATTTAGGACTCAATACTGAATTAGAAAAACGTCTCACTCCTCAGCTTTGGCGATTACTCACTATCGCATCTCAAGAAGCAGAAAAACGCGGTTGGCATCTTTATTTAGTAGGTGGTGCAGTTCGAGATTTGCTATTAGCAGAAGCGGAAACTCGCAACTTGATGATTAATGATATTGATTTAGTAGTTGATGGTTTTCATCAAACCGCAGATGTGGGTGCAGGTGTAGAACTAGCTAAAGCCTTACAGCAAATTTATCAAAATGCGAGATTAGAAATTCATGGTGCTTTTCAAACTGCGGCTTTATTATGGCATAAAGATTTAGTATTAGACTCATTATGGGTAGATATTGCCACAGCAAGAACCGAGTTTTATCCTTATCCAGCAGCTAATCCAGAAGTTGAAGCTAGTTCTATTCGGCAAGATTTATATAGGCGAGATTTTACGATTAATGCAATGGCTTTGCGGTTAACTTCTCCCCGTGCTGGTGAATTGTTAGATTTCTTTGGTGGTTTTATAGATTTAGAAAATCAGCAAGTTCGGATTTTACACCCTAATAGTTTTATTGAAGATCCAACTCGGATTTATCGCGGAGTACGGTTTGCAGTGCGGTTTGGATTTTCCCTAGAACCACAAACAGAAACTTATATTCGTTATGCGATAAATAGCGGAGTTTATGATCGAACAAGTCAGGAAAATAGTAAAACTCCAGCTTTGCAAACTCGGTTAAAAACTGAATTAAAATATATATTAGCAGCACCTTATTGGCAATCAGCTTTAGAATTGCTTGATAATTTAGGGGCTTTACAATGTATTCATTCTACTCTAAAGTTAGATGCAGAACTTTCTCGACAATTAAATTTATTAAAACACTGTTTAAGAAAATTTGACAAAAAACAAACTTTAATAAATTGGCAAATGCGTTTAGAAGTATTAATTGCCTATTTACAACCAGAATATCGGGGAAAAGTAGCTAAAAATCTGCAATTAACGGATGATAGTATTATTAGATTAGAAAAATTATTTACAGTTGAATCTGAGATAATTACATTATTACCGACTTTTGAAAAACCTAGTCAAACACTCTATTTACTTAGAAAATATGATTTGCAAACTTTAATCTTAATCGCTTTACAAAGTCCCCGCAAAATCAGAAGACGCATTTGGCAATATTTAACCAATTGGGGAAATATTCAACCCTTATTAAATGGGAATGATTTAAAAAAATTGGGTTATAAACCTAGTCCCCAATATAAGCAAATGCTTGATGATTTATTGACTGCTACTGTAGATGGTATAATTAAGGATAAAGCAGAAGCACAAGAATTTCTAACCAAGCATTATCCTCGGTAATTGATATTAAAAATATGAGGTTGATATGCAAATTCAAACATCTAGCAAATACTACACTCCAGAAGAATATTTAGAATTAGAAGAAAAATCAGAATTTAAAAATGAATATATAGACGGGGAAATTATACCAATGACTGGTGGAACTACAAATCATAATGAAATCGCAGGTAATTTTTATCTACATTTTAAATTAAAAATGCGGAATCAACATTACAAGATTTATATGGGTGATGTTAAATTATGGATACCACGTTATCAAATCTATACTTATCCAGATATTATGGTAATTCAAGGAGAACCAATATATCAAGGAACTGGAACTACTCAAGTAACAAATCCGTTAATGATTGTCGAAGTGTTATCTAAATCAACTATAAATTATGATAAAACCGACAAATTTAGATTTTATCGTTCTCTTCCTGAATTAAAAGAATATATTATGATTAACCAATATGAATGTTTTATTGAACAATTTGCCAAAAATGCCGAAGGACAATGGGTATTAACTGAATATGAATCAGTAAATGATATATTGTCTTTAAAATCAATAGATTTTCAAATCCCCTTCAGTGATATTTATGAAGGTGTAAATTTCCAGTAGGTTGGGTTGACGTATGTTACCCAACATTATTCAACGTAATTATTAAAGATTGTGTTGGGTTGCGCGATTCCTGCGGAGCGCTTCGCTATCGCTTAACCCAACCTACGTTTGATCGTAGATTAAATTGTATCAGGATCTATATTTAATTCTCTCAGTTTTGCTGCTAAACGTTCTGCGGTTTCTTCAGGGGTAAGCACTAGCTTTCCTTCTGGTGTGAAATAGCGCAATAATCCCTCATGAATTCCCAAATATAAATTTAATTGTTCACTCCATAAATGTCCTTTTTCATTTGCTTCTAGAGGTTGATATTTTCCATCTAATAAATGAAAACCTGCAAATTCTAGTGTATAAGGATCAAACCAAAAATAATCCGGTGTGCGGAAAGTATTTTGATAAAGTTCTTTTTTATATTCTTTATCTGTATTCGCTGTAGTTGGTGAGAGAATTTCTAAAATTACATTAGGATATTTACCGTCTTCATTCCAAACTACCCAACTTTTCCGAGTTTTGCGTTCTGTTCCCAACACAACAAAGAAATCTGGACCTCGGAAATATTCTGATTTTTTCTGATTAGGACTATAATAAATGGTGAGATTTCCCGCAGCATAGAAATCAGTTTTATCTTTCCACAACCATTCTAGACATTTGAAAAGGAGAATTATTTGTCTTAAATGTAGTTCTGTTTCCACGGGAGGTTCGTCACTATATAAATCACTCGGAGGAAAAATCACATCTTGAGAGATGTTTTCTTTACATTCTAATGCTTGAGTAATCATCATAATATGATACCAAGTAGTTATTTGTTGATTATAGCATCGAATTGCAAGATCCCCGACTTCTTTAAGAAGTCGGGGATCTGACTAAAACTCAACATTATTAAACCTGATTATTAAAACTTTTGTTGGGTTGCGTGATTCCTGCGGAGCGCTTCGCTATCGCTTAACCCAACCTACATTTGATTGTAGATTAAATTATATCAGGATCTATATTTAACTCCCGTAATTTTGCTGCTAAACGTTCTGATTTTCTCGCTTCCTTTTCGGCTCTTTTAGCTTGTATTTCTGCTCTTTGGGTTTCCTGTTCTGCGGTTTCTTCAGGGGTAAAAACTAACTTTCCTTCTGGTGTAAAATACCGCAATAATCCCTCATGAATTCCCAAATATAAATCTAATTGCTCACTCCATAAATGTCCTTTTTCATTTGCTTCTAGAGGTTGATATTTTCCATCTAATAAATGAAAACCTGCAAATTCTAGTGTATAAAGATCAAACCAAAAATAATCCGGTGTGCGGAAAGTATTTTGATAAAGTTCTTTTTTATATTCTTTATCTGTATTCGCTGTAGTTGGTGAGAGAATTTCTAAAATTACATTAGGATATTTACCGTCTTCATTCCAAACTACCCAACTTTTCCGAGTTTTGCGTTCTGTTCCTAGCACAACAAAGAAATCTGGACCTCGGAAATATTCTGATTTTTTCTGATTAGGACTATAATAAATGGTGAGATTTCCCGCAGCATAGAAATCAGTTTTATCTTTCCACAACCATTTGAGACATTTGATTAAGAGCATAATTTGCTCTAGATGTAGTTCTGTTTCCACGGGAGGTTCATCACTATATAAATCACTCGGAGGAAAAATCACATCTTGAGAGATGTTTTCTTTACATTCTAATGCTTGAGTAATCATCATGATATGATACCAAGTAGTTATTTATTGATTATAGCATTACGTAGGTTGGGTTGACGCAAGGAAACCCAACATTATAAGGGAAATGCCGAAAACCCTTGAAGATGTAGCTTCCTAAGTCAGCTACATCTGTGCTTTAGACTTTAAATCGCGTGTATATGACTGTGATTCACTTCGATATTAAAAATGGCAAAATTTGGTTACAACAGAATTTAACAGAAGAAAATCCCGCCGAAGATTTAGTAAAAATGGGTGTTCCCAGAGAAGATATCGTGTTGGGTTTACATCCTCCTTATAAACGTCCATATACAGATTATGGAGTGGCTTAGAGAAAGTCATTTATTTTCTGAATCAGGATTTTCAGGATTTAAGGATGTACAGGATTTTTGTTGGGATTTGGATTTATATGGGTAGATTTGCCGGATATGGGATTGCTGAATAAAATATTTGATGCTGAAAGTAATGTAATTCTATTTATGCTGATTCAGATATTTTTATCATCATTCCCAGAATTTTTATATACACAAAATTTGGTGATTGTCAAAAATATTTAATCTCTTCATCCTGTAAATCCTTAAATCCTGGACATCCTGATTCAGATATTTTCATTATTAGTTCATTAAAGCAGTTGTTGGGTTGCGCTGTCACTTAACCCAACCTACATTATTAAGCAGATTTTTGATTACTGCTACTTTCGATATGACGACGTAAAAGTTGATTAATAGCTGTTTGATAGTCTTTATTTTGGGTTTTAAACCAAGCTATGATATCAGGTTCTAATTGAATAACATTTTTGGCTTGTGCTGCGGGAATTTGCAAAGTTGCTTTTTCAAAAAACTCATCAGTTAATGGTGGAATATCAGAATAGTCAATGTCCTCATCTGACATTGAATCTAATGCTTGCCAATTAGTCCGTGAGATATTGTTCAAATTTTTTTCGTTCATAACGATTTGCCTTTCGTGCTGAAATAATTCTAATTACATTGCCTTGTTTTTCGGTCCAAACAACTACAGCGACTCCATTTCCTAAAAAACCAATACCAAACCATCTTTCTTCACCATAGTCAAAACGTTCATCTTCCTCAATCAGCATTGGACTTTCAAAGATTTTATAAACATCTTCAAAGTCAATCTGATGTTTACGGATATTTTCTAAATTTTTCGCTTCGTCCCACTCAAACTGCATCTCTGATAGTTCAAATTATTCTTCAATTATAATATACAGCTATCCTATTCAGCAAAAATCATTCATCCTATAAATCCTTAAATCCTGGTTATCCTGATTCAGACATTATTATTTTCATCATGTTAATTTTAGACTATGTTAATTTTAGACTACTTATTAAGATGTTGGGTCGCGCTGTCGCTTAACCCAACCTACAAGAATACATGATTATTCCATTTCTCTAATTATATTCATTGTTTCTACACTCACGGTACAGACTCTCATTAATAAATCTATCACCTGTTCTTTATAATCTGCGAAACGATAGGTATTGAATTTTTCCGCAATGGTTGGATCTTTTGGTTTCTTTTCTTTATATTGATCTAATATCCATTCTAACGCACAACGATTACCTAGCATATATTCCCACGCGATTTTCGGAATATTTTCTAATGTGGTGACATCATCTAAGATAATACTACCTTTGATTTTATCAGCTTTTAGTTTAGGTTTGGGTGTTTTTTGGTTGTCTTTTAAGGGAATATCAAGACGGGTTAGGTTATAAGGTGTAACTGTTTCATAGTTAATATGTAATTCCATGAGTTGTTTTCCCCAGTTAACCCATTTTCGGAAGTTTTCATAATATGGTAAGCGGGGAAAGTCGCGTTTGAGGTTGAGTTCGTATTTGCTGCGATAAGCTGGGTTATGTAGGACTGCGTAGGTATAATGAAAGATGTCTATTTTGGTAATTGTTTCATCTTGGTAATGGGTTTGAATTTGTTTTAGTCCCCAGTCGGTTATGTTATCAATGCGTTTTCCTTCTTTGTCATATTTATATAATGAAAATCCCTTAGTATCTCTTGAACCAAAACCATAATCATAAATTTGTTTAGTACATTGAACAACAAAAGGTACTTGTTTATGACAGGTTACAGAAATTATCAAATTATGATTTCTTAAATTTAATCCTAATAATTTATTATGTACAGAAGTTAAACGATCACTAAATAATACATCAGCATAATAGTAAACTTTAGTAAAAGGACGATATGATGACTCAATAATATTTTGTTTAATATGTTCTTGAGAAATAAAAGCCATTTTTTTTGATCGAAAACTAGCTTTTAAAGAATCACTCCATTTTATTGTTTCATCAAAATATTCACCAGTTTCATCTATTGTATTTAACGGGAAGTTCTCTATTTTCTGATTATAGAATGTACTTATATAATTTATTTTTTCCATCAATTTTATTTCATTATAATCATAAACCCATTCATCTCTTGCAGTTACAACCCCATTGGAAATAAAGGAAAAAATAGAGTTGATACCTTTTCTATTATCATCAATCAGAGGAGTTAAATCGTTGAAATTTGTATTAGATTTATTAATCCAATTATACTTATCGTCTGGACTAATATGTTCAAAAGATAATTTACTGAACTCATTGTGTACCAAGAAATTTAACTTTTCTTCTGCGATATCAAATTCTGGAAGACGAATATAGTATATTTTGCAAGGAAGATTCTTTTTATTATCCTGTCTTACCATAAAGCTAATAGCTACACCTGTTTGAATACCAAAGACATTATTTTTCATCCCTGATAATTTCGGATTACTTCTAACATCACCTCCTAAATCAATAATATAAACCTCACTAAAATCAGACTCAAGAACCTTTCTAAATCCATCAAAAGTTGTCTTGTCAATAAAGGAAGAATTTGTGATAAATGCTAATATACCATTATCTCCTAATCTATCCGTACCCCAGCGAATAAAACGAGTATACATATCATAAACTTTCGTTTTCTGAGCATTACTATGTTTTACATAACTTTCTTTAATCAACTTATCTATTGCTGGATAATCACGATTAGCATTATTATCGTTCTCATTTTGTTGATTTGCATTATAAGGAGGATTACCAATAATCACAGAAATAGTTCTATCATTCTGTCTTTTGATTCTCGCAGTATTCTCCACAGTCATAGCAAACAAATCCAATTGCTTACCCTCAAAAGAGGTATTATCCAAAGTATCCACAAAACAAATATTTTCAAACTCCTCATACACCCCCATTTTCTGCTTATAGGTAAATTCAATATTCAAATTTGCAATGTAATAAGGTAAAATAGCCACCTCATTACAATGAATCTCATGTTTATATTTGTGCTGTAAACTATGGGTTGGTAAATAATCAATTAACTCAGTAATAAAAGTCCCCGTTCCCGTCGCAGGATCTAAAATCTCTACATCTTTATCTGCTAACAACTTCCCAAAATGTTTATGTACTAAAAAATCTGTACTCTCTATCATGAACCGGACAATTTCATTGGGAGTATAGACAATTCCTAACCTATCCGCAGCTTTAGGATTATAAGCTTTATAAAAGTTCTCATACAACGCTTTGAGAAACTTCTGTTTTTCTTGATGATTAACGATATTAGCCGCAGTGCGTCTAATAACTGCATAATATCTTTCAATACTTCCTAAAGTATTTCTTTTTAAACTTCCAGTAAAAAAGGTGGAAATTACCCCTTGTAATTCCCGCGCTACGTTATTTTCTTGATGAAATTGTGACTCGCTAAATATATTAATAAAAATATCTTCTGTTAAAATATGTTGGATGATCATTTCCTGAATATCTAACAAGGTAATT
This sequence comes from Dolichospermum compactum NIES-806, assembly GCF_002368115.1. Lineage (NCBI taxonomy): Bacteria > Bacillati > Cyanobacteriota > Cyanophyceae > Nostocales > Aphanizomenonaceae > Dolichospermum > Dolichospermum compactum. The sequence continues at coordinate 3,780,510 of NZ_AP018316.1, forward strand.
TCAGGATTTATAGACTTTTGACAAATATTAAAAAACTTATCTCTGGCGGTTTCAAATAATATATTATTACCCTCTTGACATTTTATCAACTTTCTGAGAGAATCTAGTACAGTGGGTAAATCTTGCTTAAATATACTTATTGCTTCCCGAAAGTCCCGTACTTCAGGGCGGACATAATTAATAAAGTTATTAATAATACCATCTATTGCGTCAGCATCGCCCATAGTCACGCGCTGGGTTTCTTGTCCAGATTGAATTAAAACCGCAGTTTGAGAATCTTCAAATAGTATATTACTATCGGGATAACCTTTATTTAATTTCTTTTCTATTTCCTCGTCTAATTTGTCGTATTGGTCTTTACTTTCCCAATAACCCCAATCTAAGCGCAAAGCGTCTTTAATTGTGCCATCAGGATAAACAAGTTTACCATTGGGTAATCTATAATCTAATTCAGGAATCAGTAAAAAATCTCTAGGTTTACAATATTCGTTTAACAGGTTTTGGAAAGCGACGCGAATGGATGTTTCTTTGCGAGAACCACCATATTGAATGATTTTTTCTACTTCGGCTTGATATTGTGTCACCAGGAGTCTAGACATAGCTGCACCACAACATTTAAATATATTTGTATTTTTAGGTTTTTATACTGGCTCTGTAATTTGATTTAAGTTAATATCCTCAATCAAAGGAATATTTAACCCTAAACGTAAACGTAAAGCCAACCAATCACTAAGTGCTTCTTTTAACTCGCGCCGACAACCTTCTAAGGTTTTATAATTTGCCCATACTCCCTGCAAACCTGGAATTTCACCCCAATAAGTACCATCATCTTCAATAATTTCATAAACTGCTAATTCCATTGCTTTATCAATGTAACTTGCCAGCATTTTTACTATTTCCTGTTAAAAAGTAAATATTTCTTATGTTACAGCAGTTTTCATCTATTTAAACGATATTCTGAATAAGTCTATTTATTATCCACCAGGCTACTAGAAGTCGCGGAACCACACAGACGAAACCCACCTTCGTGGGTTTAAAGGCCTTGAATTTGCATTAGTCCACCCAGACGAAACCCACCTATTCCTTCGGTCCCGTAAGGGATACGTGGGTTTAAAAGCCTTGAATTTGCATTAGTCCACGCAGGTGGACTTTGTTTGTGTAGTCGTGATTTATAATCGCCGGAAATTTTTCAAACATCCTCTGACGAGAGACACCTGTTTAGAGTGGTTGTATTTCACCAACTGAGAAAACTTTCAGATAGAAGCATGACGGCCTATATACAGGTTATAATTCTTTTTGCGGAGCAACTTTACAAAAATTTATGAGTAATCCCCTTGTGCAAGCCTTTTTCGTAGGCAGAGCAGTAGCTGAAGTGATTAATGAGCGTGTAGAAGTCGCCTTGACTGATGCTTTGAGTGAATTAGGCAAATTTGATGCTGAAGCTAAAGAGCAACTACGCCAGTTTACAGAAGAAGTGATGGCACGAGCTAATCGGGCTGCAGAATCGTCTGCAACTGGAACAACTACAGGTAATAGTTCATCTGGGGGAGATTCAGTAGACTTACAGACTGAAATTGACGAATTAAGGGCAGAAATTGCTCTATTAAGAAGTGAATTGCAGAAGCATCGTAATGCTGCAAAATAGGTAATAGGTAATGGGTAATGGGTAATGGGTAATAGAAAAATATTCTCCCTGCCCCCCCTCACAAGGGTAGGTTTTTAATATTGTCTGTGAAGGCAAGACTGGGAAGACTTGGAGGGAACGTAGACAAGGAAGAGTTTATACGCACAATAGTCTTTTAACGGTGTGTTATTGTTGCCAAAAAACATCATCCTGTAGGGTTTTCCTCCCTTGTCACCTTGTCCACCTTGTCGCCCAAGTCTTGCCCTCACCAGAATGTAAAAAACCTACATCTGTCAGCCCTGCCCCCCTGCCTCCTGCCTCCGTAACAACCCGACGGTATAAGAAAAATATGGAACAAGGTTACTCAGACAAAGCATACCGTTGGAATCGGGAAGAATACTCTAGCAAACGCCGCTTTGTGGATATTTGGTCTTTTGTCTTGACCTTGATGTTCAAAATTTGGCGCTATAACAAGGCTTGGAGTTACCCCGGTGGTGTAACAGAAGCCAAGCAAGCAGCTAGACGCAAAGCCCAAGCAATCTGGATTAAAACGACGTTTTTAGATTTGGGTCCGACTTTTATTAAGATTGGACAATTGTTTTCAACTCGTGCGGATATTTTCTCTGCTGAATATGTGGAGGAGTTATCTAAGTTACAAGATAGAGTCCCGGCATTTAGTTATGAACAGGTAGAAGGGATTATTGAGCAGGAATTAGGGAAGAAAATTTCCGTCCTGTTCCAAGATTTTGAACCTGTTCCCTTGGCTGCTGCTAGTTTGGGTCAAGTCCATAAGGCTATTTTGTATACTGGTGAATCAGTGGTTGTCAAGGTGCAACGCCCTGGACTCAAAAAGCTGTTTGAAATTGATTTAGGCATTCTTAAAGGTATTGCTCGCTATTTTCAAAACCATCCCAAATGGGGACGGGGGAGAGATTGGATGGGTATATATGAAGAATGTTGTCGGATTCTCTGGGAAGAAATTGATTATCTGAATGAAGGACGCAACGCCGATACTTTTCGCCGGAATTTCCGTATTTATGATTGGGTAAAAGTACCGAGAGTTTATTGGCGTTATGCTACCTCTAGAGTGATTACTTTGGAGTATGTGCCGGGGATTAAAGTTAGTCAATATGATGCTTTAGATGCAGCGGGTGTGGATAGAAAAGCGATCGCTCGTTACGGCGCACAAGCATATCTACATCAACTTCTTAACAATGGTTTCTTCCACGCTGACCCTCACCCTGGTAATCTGGCAGTTAGTCCCGACGGGGCTTTGATTTTCTACGACTTCGGGATGATGGGAACAATTAAATCCAATGTCCGCGAAGGATTAATGGAAACTTTATTTGGCATCGCCCAAAAAGATGGCGACCGTGTGGTAAAATCTCTAGTTGGTTTAGGAGCGATCGCCCCAGTTGAAGACATGGGACCTGTCCGTCGTTCAGTCCAGTTTATGCTGGATAACTTCATGGATAAGCCCTTTGAAAACCAATCTGTGGCAGCCATCAGTGAAGACCTGTATGAACTCGCTTATGATCAACCATTTAGGTTTCCAGCAACCTTTACCTTCGTCATGCGGGCTTTTTCTACCCTTGAAGGAGTTGGTAAAGGTTTAGATCCAGAATTTAACTTTATGGAAGTTGCCCAGCCTTACGCAATGCAGCTTATGACAAATAACAGTATTTCTGAGGGGAATAGCTTCTTGAATGAATTAAGCCGTCAAGCAGTCCAAGTCAGTAGCACTGCTTTAGGATTACCACGAAGATTAGAAGATACCCTAGATAAAATAGAACGTGGGGATATTCGACTAAGAGTTCGCTCCGTAGAAACTGAACGCCTGATACGGCGACAGGGTAATATTCAACTGGGAATAAGCTATGCTCTTATTATCAGTGGTTTTACAATTGCTGCCACAATTCTCCTAGTTAGCCATTATGTATGGTTAGCAAGTCTGATTGGTCTAATTGCCGCATCAGTTTCATTCATGCTGGTTCGCTTGCTTTTACGCCTCGACCGTTATGATCGGATGTATTAATTAATTGTTCACCAAAAATCTATGAAACTTGAATCTACCGGTTGTACAGATCGGGGGCGTATTCGTGCTTATAATCAAGATTCCTACTATATTGATCCCGCAGGGCGATTCTTTATAGTCGCTGACGGGATGGGTGGTCATGCAGGAGGAGAAGAAGCCAGTCGCATCGCTACCGAAGAAATTCGTTCATATCTAGACAAAAATTGGCAATCCCCCCAATCTTCCTCGGAAATTTTAGAACAAGCTTTATCCACCGCCAATCAAGCCATAGTTAAAGACCAGCAAAATCATCCCGAACGTGCTGATATGGGAACAACAGCCGTAGTCATCATGATTCGTCCAGATGAATTACCTGTATGTGGTCATGTTGGCGATTCCCGTCTTTACCGTCTGCGAAAATCACAATTAGAACAAATTACAGAAGACCATACCTGGATCGCCAAAGCCCTGAAAATTGGCGACATTACTGCTGATGAAGCCAGAGTTCATCCCTATCGCCACGTTTTATCTAGTTGTTTAGGCAGAGAAGACCTCCATCACATTGATATTCAACCAATAACTCTAGAACAGGGCGATCGCCTACTTCTCTGTAGTGATGGACTTACAGAAGAACTCATAGATCAGAAAATCTTTGAATACATCAAGGACGCACCTAATTTAGAACAAGCTGCTCATAACCTAGTTGAAGCCGCTAAAGAAAAAGGTGGACACGATAATATTACCGTCGTCCTCGTGTCTGTAGAAAACTAATATAGCGGTATGCACTTGCATGAGATACATCATAGCCCCCTCATCGCTTGCGGGGAGGGGGTTGGGGTTGGGGTTCTTGTATCTCACTCAATCGAGAACCGCTATAGGAGTCAGGAGTCAGGAGTTTAGGAGTATGGCTAACGCCACGCTGCGCTATCAGGAGAAAGAAGAAAATTCTTTCCCTATTACCTATTACCTGTCACCTGTCACCTTCCCCCTGCCTGTTCCCTAAAAAAAGTAAATATACTTAACAATTTGTTCAAATTGAGCATTTTTTATATTAGTAATTTGATAAAAATATTTTTAATCTCCAAAAATTACCACAGGAGCTTAAATTTCTATAATTTCCACAATTGACAGATTGCACTTTGTAGTCTGCCTTAAATAAATAGCAAATAAGCGGTTAAGACATCAAAGAATCAATATCAGTGCCAAACATTAAACTTGCCTGTCTCTTGATTTCTCACCGATAACCCCTAAATACCAACCAACCCTTAACTACTTTAACTTAAAGAATCTTCACTAAAATCAAACCATCCAACTTGCACAAATCCGCTCTCTGCGGAGTTGATTCTTGTATAAGTAGATTCAGTACCAATACATACCCCAGAAAAATAAATTCAAAAAGATGGGCAAATTGTCAAATACTTGTTATCTTTCTTAATATAAAGAGACAAATGTTAAGCAAAATCTAGCCCAAGGATTACCTCTTCGGACTTCTATGTAATTCAACAGATTGCAAATAAAGGAACTCAGGAATTTAAATAACAAGCAACAACCTGTTTAACCTTTAAATCGTGACTTCCAACTTTTCAATTCTGTTATCAATTTATTTCGACTTTAAACCTTGTTTGTTTTGGAGTTCATTATGAATCAACGAACTGAACTATCTTTGGAACAGCAATTTAGCATTCGCTCCTTTGCCACACAAGTCCAACACATGAGCCACGAACAAGCTCAGGATTTTTTGGTTAAACTGTATGAGCAAATGGTCGTCCGTGAAGCAACTTACCAAGAAATGCTCAAACACCAATGGGGTCTAGAATCAGATCCCAATATGGCATAGAGTTACTAATGAGTCACTTCTCCTGTATCGCAGTGAAAGCCAAGTAACTAACTTAATGTTTGTCCGAGATAATTATGTTGAAGCAGAAAAGTATACTGCCGCTCTCCTTCATGAAGTCGTCCTTTATACTGGAAAGAAATTTCTGGGCGATCGCTGTTAGGAAAGATTAATTTTGTAGCTATAGAGAACCAATTATCTCGATTCCAAACCACTAATGTTAAACCTTTCAAGGGGATTGGTTGACTATTGCGCTCCAACTAACTTGGATCACCCACCGTCCTGGTTCTAATAAAAAAGTATGTCCCACCTGCTAAATCCCTTGTTTTAATCCAGCACAGTCGAAGTTTAGAAATACTTGCTAACATAGTATTTTGAGAGACAAGAGACTAAATTAGCGATAATTATCGTGAATTTCTCCTAAAAGCATCTCTTGATATGCTCCTGTGACTGCGGGTAAGTTACCAGGAATATTGATGTTTCGCCAGTATGCTAAAACCGCAAAAGCGATCGCTTCTTTAAATGCAGCGCTTAAGCCAAACTTATCTGTAGTTGACACTGGAACATTCCCCAACAGCAACTGTAAGCGATTTTTTAAGTAACTATTACGACTGCCACCACCACATAATATTACCTTATGTGGTCTTTTAGGGAGAAAATTATCATAACTATGGACAATAGAAACTGCCGTTAATTCTGTGATAGTTGCTAAAAAATCTGCGGCATTAAGTTGGTAGGGTTGGGCATCCTCTAAACAATCATGCAAATAGGTAATCCCAAATAACTCCCGTCCAGTAGATTTGGGTGGTGGTAAATGGAAATACTCGTGACTTAGCCATTTTTCCACCAAGGGGTAACAGGGTGTACCACTGGCTGCCCAATCACCATTATTATCATAGCTTTTAGTGCCACTTGTAAAATGCTGGACGGCTAGATCCAATAAACTATTACCTGGACCTGTATCCCAGCCGCGAATTTGCGACAACCAATCATCACTACGGGCAGGAAGATACGTAACATTACCAATACCACCAATATTTTGAATACAACGTTCTTCCTGGAGATGACTGAGTAAATAGGCATCTACTTTAGGAACAAGGGGCGCACCGTGACCATAAGCAGCTATATCTGCTATTCGGAAATTACTGACAGTAGTAATACCTGTTAAGTGGGCAATCATCGCGCCCCGTCCCAATTGGCAGCTATAACCCAGTTCTTCTAGTCCTTGGGGTGGACGATGGTAAACAGTTTGACCATGAGAACCGATGAGAGTGGCTCTGGGATGACCAAATTGAATATGTTGAGCAGCTTGGGCAAAATTATGAGCGATCGCATCATCTATTGCGGCTAAATCTGCCATTGATATCGCCGTACCAGCCCCCAGCCCAAGAATGTGTTCTCTGAGTTGAGGGGAGTAGGGATAGGTTTCCCCTGCCAGTAATTTCACTTTCAAATCCAAATCTCTACCGGAAATTTCTACTAAAGCGGTATCTATCCCATCTACGGACGTACCACTCATTAAACCAATTACGCGAGTCGGTTGCATTGACTCAAATACTTTTATGAATTTGCGATCGTAGTGTAATTGATCCTATTACCCATGTCAAAACAATACTTTGACTATGCTTGAATTTAAAAATCCCTTTTTATAAAGTAATACTATTGCCAATTTTCCAAAATATGTCTGAAACCCAATAAAATCGTGACGATACAGCACTTTCCGGTGTTATGAGGTACACATCTAGCGGGCAAGATGCCCGCACCACAAGAGTTTCATGATTCAACCTTGTACCTCATTAGAGCGGAATCTGCTGTATCAATAGGGTTTCAGGGCTTTGGCAATAGTATTGATAAGGAGAATGCCGAAAACCCTTGCAAGCCCTGCGCCCCTACATTTTATGCCACGCTTCACTATCAGCAACCCCTAACTAATTTTGCTGAAGATTAATATCTTGTAAATCCAAAGCATAATTTAAACGTAAAATATTTACCCCTGGTTCACCAAAAATTCCTAAAAACCTGCCATCAAAATACTTATTAATCAACGGAATAATATCATCTTCCTGAATACCCCGTGCCTGTGCCACTCTCTCTATTTGTTGTCGTGCTGCTTTTAAAGAAATATGTGGGTCTAAACCAGACCCTGACGTATAAATCAAATCACCCACAGGTTGTTTATCCTGATTCTGTAATTCTTCCACCTGCTTGAGAATACGTTTTTTAAGTTCTGGGTTAGTGGGAGCGAGATTACTACCTCCAGAAATACCAGTCGGTTGAGCTTTTTTACCTTGACTATATCTAACAGCGCTAGGACGACCATGAAAATAACGATCAGATGTAAATCCCTGACCAATTAAAGTCGAACCAATAAGTTGATTATTGATATTTGAAATCATACTACCATTAGCTGAAATGGGGAAAAAAGACTGACCGACTAGCAATATAAAAAGAGGATAGACAATTGCTGTTAATAACCAAATTACCAAAGTTATTCTAATTGCCTTGAAAGTTTCTCTAAAAATAGACATAATTTAATCTTGATTTAATCTTGAATTTAATAAGAGGATTCACCGAAGTAGGCTCCCAGTCAGGATATAGGAGTAAAAGTGCTGTATGGCTTTTTCTATAAATTTTGTAACCCATTTAAAATCATTCTGGTTGAAAAATGGTATTATTTTCATAAAGCAAAAGGTAAGATAACAAGAGGTAAAAGGCAAGAATTACCAATTACCTATTCACATAATTATTTACGCTAAACCCACAAATGTAATCATCATATCTATTAATTTAATCGCAATAAATGGAGCAATCACCCCACCTAAGCCATAAATTAAAATATTTCGTTGCAGAAGTTGATTAGCGGTTAAAGGTCGAAACTGAATACCTTTTAATGCTAAAGGAATCAAAGCCGGAATAATTAAAGCATTGTAAATCAACGCCGAAAGAATAGCCGAATTAACGCTACTCAACTTCATAATATTCAAACTTCCTAAATTAGCAGCGGTGAAAAGTACGGGAATAATCGCAAAATATTTAGCAATATCATTAGCGATAGAAAACGTCGTCAACGCTCCACGAGTAATTAACAATTGCTTGCCGATACTAACGATATCAATTAATTTGGTGGGATCAGAATCTAAATCCACCATATTAGCCGCTTCCTTAGCTGCTTGCGTTCCCGTATTCATTGCCAGACCTACATTAGCTTGTGCCAAAGCGGGAGCATCATTAGTTCCATCCCCTGTCATCGCTACAATTTTACCCTCAGCCTGTTCCCGTTGAATTACACTGATTTTATCTTCTGGTGTCGCTTCAGCAATAAATTCATCTACTCCAGCTTCTTGGGCAATCACAGAAGCAGTAATTCGGTTATCTCCCGTCAGCATGATAGTCCGTACTCCCATCCGTCGGAGTTGGTCAAATCGTTCGCGGATACCAGGTTTCACAATATCTTTGAGATAGATAACACCATAAATTTTGTTATCCAGACATACTGCTAAAGGTGTACCCCCTTGACGAGAAACTTGTTCATAAGCAACATCTAATTCTGGGGTATTCTGTCCATGACGGGAGAGAACAAAGCCTTTAATTGCTTCTACTGAGCCTTTCCGTACTTCCATACCCCCAGGTAAATTAGTACCACTCATGCGGGTTTTTGCCGAAAATTCTATCCCCTGTGCTTGTTTGTGGTTTAAATCAAAATTTGCCCCTAACTTTTCTGCCAGTCGGACAATAGATTTACCTTCTGGAGTATCGTCAAAAATACTAGCCGCCAAAGCCACGTTAGCAATTTCTGTAATTGAATGACCATTGATGGGGATAAACTCTTCTGCTAAACGGTTGCCAAGGGTGATTGTTCCAGTTTTATCAAGCACCAGAGTATTAATATCGCCACAGGCTTCTATTGCCCTACCAGAGGTGGCAATGACGTTAAATTGTGCCACTCTATCCATACCCGCAATACCAATGGTACTCAGTAAACCGCCAATAGTTGTGGGGATAAGGGCTACCAAAAGAGCAATGAGAACAGGAATGCTCACAGGACTATTCACATAGTAGGCAAAGGCGGGCAGGGTGGCTACTACGAATAAAAATACTAAACTCAGAACTGCTAATAATACTGTTAAGGCAATTTCATTAGGGGTTTTAGTCCGTTCTGCTCCTTCGACCAGAGCAATCATCCGGTCAATAAAGCCTTTGCCTGGTTCAGCAGTAACACGAATAATCAGTTCATCAGAAATTATGCGTGTACCACCTGTAACTGAACTGGCAACGTCTGAACCTGATTCTTTGAGGACTGGGGCAGATTCACCTGTAATTGCTGATTCATCTACAGAAGCAACACCCATGATGACTTCACCATCTGCGGGTATCACATCGCCTGAGACTACATATATAGTGTCTCCCTGTTTTAAGCTGTTGGCAGGAACTTCTGTAATTGTGCCGTCAACGGTGATAGTTTTGGCAATGGTGGCTGATTGGGTGGAACGTAAGGTATCGGCTTGGGCTTTACCTCGTCCCTCGGCTACGGCTTCGGCAAAGTTGCTAAATAGAACTGTGAATAATAAAATTCCCGTTAATAGTCCGTTAAACAGATGGGGATTTTTTTGATTTATTGGACCGAACAATTCGGGGTAAATGGTGACTGAGAAAGTGATAATTGTTCCCATCCATACTAAAAACATGACTGGATTTTTGATGGCATACTGGGGATACAGTTTAATGAAAGCATCTCCTATTGCCCGGAAATACATTCCTTTGTTAGATACTCGCGTTTTTCTGTGTTTCTTACGGCGATAAGGAGGACGGGGAGCTTTAGAATTAGAGGTGGTTGCTGAGTTCATATATAAGTAATTTTTTAGGAGTCAGGAGTTAGGAGTTAGAAGAAAGAAGGAAGAAGACAGAAAGAAGGAAATTATCTTCATCTTTGTTATCTCTATTCCCTCATTTTTGCTAACTACCAGAGGCGAGTTTAAAGCCTTCGGCGATTGGGCCTAGAGCTAGAACAGGGAAGAATGTGAGGATGCCTAAAATTAGGGTGACACCAGCAGTAATGCCAGTAAATAGCAGAGAATCTGTTTTCAAAGTTCCCCGACTTGCTGGACTGGCTTGTTTTTTAGACATACTATCAGCTAAGAGAAGTAGGGCAATAATGGGTATATAACGTCCTAGGAAAATACTGACAGTTGTACTTAAGTTCCACCATAATGTGCTGTCATTTAATCCTTCTAAGCCAGAACCGTTATTGGCTGAGGCTGAGGCGTATTCATAAACTACTTGGGAAATTCCATGAAAACTTGGGTTACTAATTCCCGACAAGGATATAGGATAAGCTAAAGCTATGGAACTGGGAATTAAAATCATCATGGGGTGAATTAATAGCACTACACTAGCTAGAATAATTTCCCATTTTTCAATTTTGCGCCCAAAAATTTCTGGTGTGCGCCCTACCATTAAACCGGTGATAAAAACGGTGAGCATCAGATAAATGAAGAGATAAGCTGTTCCTATGCCTTGTCCTCCCCAAATTATTTGTAAAAATAGGTTGAATAAGGTAGAAAATGTGCCACTGGGCATGAGGGAATCGTGCATTCCGTTAACAGCACCGCACATAGTGGCTGTGGTTGTAACTGCCCATAATGCGGTTTGCGCCCAATCAAATCTGACTTCTTTGCCTTCTAAGTTGGGTAATTCTAAGCGCAAGGCATTGTTAATGAGCGGATTTCCTTGTAATTCTCCTGTGGCTGTAACGCCAATAAGAACGACAAAGATGATAAACACCATTGAAAATAATAGCCAGGCTTGTTTGAGGTTATTGGCAAATACTCCGTAGGTGTAAATTAGGGAGGTGGGGATAGCCAACATGGCGATGATTTCTATTAGGTTAGAAGCGCCATTGGGATTTTCAAAAGGATGAGCGGAATTAGCGGTAAAAAAGCCGCCACCATTTTCTCCTAACATTTTGATCATTTCCCAGGATGCTACTGGACCTCTGGCTATGTACTGGATTCTCCCTTCTAAGGTTTCTACTAATATGGTTTGGGCTAGGGTTTGAGGTACTCCGGCGATGATGAGAGCGATCGCCCCCACAATAGATAAAGGTAATAATATCCTAGTGATAGCCTGGGTAAAATCTACATAAAAATTCCCCAATTTTCTCCCTGTTAACCCCCGAATAAAGGCAATTCCCACTACTAAACCACTAGCTGCTGAGGTAAACATTAAAAAACCTAAAGCTGATGTTTGGCTAAAATAACTAAAGGTATTTTCTGTGGTGTAGTGTTGTTGGTCGGTATTGGTCAGGAAGGAAATTGTGGTATGTAGTAATAAATCCCATCTCATCCTCCCCAGTCCGTTGGGATTCCAGGGGAGAAATTTCTGATAATAAAGCAGCGCATAAACTCCCACACCCATGACTAAGTTACTGCATAGTAAGGCGCGGATATACTGCCAACCCGTCATATCATTTTTTTTACCCACACCTCCTAAAATATAAATTATTGCCTCTAGGGGCTTCATTACAGGATCAAGGATTGTCCTTTCTCCCAAAAAAACACGAGCTATGTATTTCCCTAGTATAGGCGTAATGAATACGACAATACACAGCGTTAAAGCAATTTGTAAAAAACCTTGACTCATGTAGTTTGCACTCTATTCAACTGAATTTCTAAGTAGGTTGGCGTTAAAAATTGTCGTTATGGTAAGGGAACAGGGAACAGGGAACAGGAAAGAGGTTTTAGTTATAGTAACGGTCAAGGTGGTTAGGACATGAATTGTTCGTGTCAACGTACCGTAGGTATTCATGAAACTCCGTTCACAACAGGTTTTTACTCCTGACTCAGTGACTCCTGCCATAACACTCAACAATAATGCCTAAATTACTAATAAATTGAATTTTTAGTGATTGGATGATTTTTCATACTACCTAAATCAATATAGTAGAGAATTAAATATTAACCCAGCGACTTGATAAACTATGGCTGAACTACCAAAAACCTTAGAAGATGCGATCGCTCAATCTTGTGAAGCGGTAAAATCAGCTTTAGCTGATGGTATAACTCGGATTCAGGTTGAGTTATTATTTCCCGAACTCAAATTTATGACGGTTGCAGAACAATTTCTCCCCCAATTTACTGAATACGAATCTCGTCTCAAAGTCTTCTTTGCTGATGCCGGTGCGGCTGCTTTAGCCCGTCGTGATTGGACAGATGCACAATTCAAAATTTCCGATATTGGTACTGGTAGGGCTGCATCCCTAGAAGCAAAAATTCAGCCAGAGGATGAAATTTTCCTATTTATCGCCCCCACCTCCGTAGAAGTCCCACAATTAGAAAAGCTGTGTGAACTGATCGGCGATCGCCCTACAATCATGTTAACACCACGACTAGAAGATTCTAGTATCGTTGGTATCGGTTATACAGCCAGAGAAACCCGTCGTCGCTTCATTAGTACCATCGAATCTTGTTACTATATCCGTCCCGTAGATGATGAATCTGCCCTGTTCCGTTGCTACCCTGGACAATGGGAAGTATGGCAAGAAATAGAAAACGAATATCAAAAAATTGTTGAACTCTCCAAAAAACCCTCCGGTGACGAATTAGACGCAATTCTTATGGGAGGACAAACGGCAAACACTACGGACGCTACACCCACCAAAAAACCTAGTGTGTTTAAGAGTTTGCAACGGTTTATCAAGGCTTTAAGCAATTAAGATCACACCGTAGAGGCAAACCCCCTGTGGTTGCCCAGTGAATTGGGGTAGGCACGGGGGCGCTACCCGATTAATTGGGGTAGGCACGGGGGCGCCGATGAATTGGGGTAGGCACGGGGGCGCTACCCCTACATTCAATCCCAATCTTTTGTATAATTTATTGCCCAATGAATTGGGGTAGGCACGGGGGCGCCGATGAATTGGGGTAGGCACGGGGGCGCCGATGAATTGGGGTAGGCACGGGGGCGCCGAATGAATTGGGGTAGGCACGGGGGCGCTACCCCTACATTCAATCCCAATCTTTTGTATAATTTATTTCCCAATGAATTGGGGTAGGCACGGGGGCGCTACCCCTACATTCAATCCCAATCTTTTGTATAATTTATTTCCCAATGAATTGGGGTAGGCACGGGGGCGCTACCCCTACATTCAATCCCAATCTTTTGTATAATTTATTTCCCAATGAATTGGGGTAGGCACGGGGGCGCTACCCCTACATTCAATCCCAATCTTTTATAATTTATTGCCCAGTGAATTGGGGTAGGCACGGGGGCACTACCCGATTAATTGGGGTAGGCACGGGGCACTACCCGATTAATTGGGGTAGGCACGGGGGCACTACCCCTACATTAAATCCCAATCTTTTATATAATTTATTTTGCCTGCCTATTTACCAATTACAATTACCAATTACCCATTTTCCCATTATTGAATTTAAAAATGAAGTTAATCTGTTCTCAAAGCGATCTTAGTAGCAACCTTTCTCTCGTCAGTCGTGCTGTCCCTTCCAGACCCACTCATCCTGTTCTTGCCAATATCTTATTACAAGCAGATGCAGAAACTAATCAAGTTAGTTTAACAGCCTTTGATCTCAGTTTAGGTATCCGTACCAGCTTTAGTGCTGAGGTCTTAGAAAGTGGGACAATTGCTCTCCCTGCCAAACTGCTTGTAGATATCACCTCTCGTCTTCCAGAAGGGGAAATTACACTGGATGATCAATCAGCAGATAATACTGGAGAAGGTATACTTGTCACTCTCAAACCTAAGAGCGGACGTTATCAAGTCCGCGCAATGGGCGCGGAAGAATTTCCTGAATTACCTCTGATTGAAAACGCCGAAGCAATTACTCTCACCACAGCCGCACTAATTGAAGGATTGAAAGGTTCTTTGTTTGCTACCAGTTCCGATGAAACTAAGCAAGTCCTCACTGGCGTACATTTAACCCTAAAACAAGACACTTTAGAATTTGCTGCTACCGACGGACACAGATTAGCCGTTTTGGAAACTACAAATGAGCGTCCTGTAGAGGGTAGCGAACAAGTAGAGGTAACAGTACCGGCAAGAGCATTACGAGAACTACAACGGATGTTAGGACATAACTCCACATCAGAAGAAACTGTAGCCGTATATCTTGATCAAGGTCAAGTAGTATTTGCTTGGCAAAATCAACGCCTTACCAGCCGCACTTTAGAAGGACAATATCCCGCTTATCGGCAATTAATTCCTCGAAAATTTGAACGCCAAGTTACATTAGAAAGAAAGCAATTTATCAGCACTTTGGAACGAATTGCGGTGTTAGCAGATCAGAAAAATAATATTGTCAAAGTCAGCATTGATAATACCAATCAAGAGATTACTTTATCTTGTGAAGCGCAAGATGTTGGTAGTGGTACAGAATCAATGCCAGCACAAATATCTGGGGAAGATATAGACATTGCTTTTAATGTTAAATATCTGATGGAAGGTTTGAAGGAATTACCATCTTCAGAAATTCAAATGCACTTAAATCAAAGTTTAACTCCGGTAATTTTCACACCTTTGGGTGGATTGAAAATGACCTATTTAGCTATGCCTGTACAGCTTAGAAATTAGTTTTTGACCTGTCACCTGTCACACAATTTGGTCAGGGAATCTATTTTCTGTTCCCTGACAATTTGTATGACTGAATCAGGATAGTTTAGTAATAAATTTTACCGCCACCCCATTTAGTGCCAACAACTTTTGGTTCTAAGAGAATGTGTCCAGCGATCGCTTTCAAATCATCTTCGGTCAGATTTCGCATGACTCGGAAAATATTTGCACTCTTCAAACTGGGGTGGATTTCCGAAATTTCTGTTGCGCCATCATAGGTAGTGGGATTTTTCATATAGTCCACTAAACCTTCAATATTATTGCGGTTAGGTAAAGCCCCTGCTAGGGCTTCAGGTTCAAGTCCCACATTTTGGTTAGTCTTGGTAACTCCACCAGCATGACATTGAGCGCAAGCGTAATTGAATAGTCGTTTACCTTTTTTGACTTGTTTTAAGCTGAGAACAACTGTATCGCCTTTGTCATTTAATGGCACTGTACGGATAGTTTCATCCAGTTCTAAAGCTGTTGCAGTACCGACAAACATCTGTAATGTCAGCAAAATAGTAGCAACAACAACACCAATTAGTCTTTTAAACATATTTCTCCTCAAAGATTTTATTGAGTCACTGTAATACCAATATCATGTTAGGAGTCCAATTTGTTGCCAAAAATACGATCCCTTAAACTCTTGTAATTTAAATTTCTAGCTAGGATAGGAGAAACAAAGCTAAAATTGTTGTTGTTTTAGCGATGCCATAAAATCTTACAGGCGTACTATTTCGGCGCTTGTTTTTGCTGGGAAATGGCGAGGGTGTAGTTGAACCTGTCTTGTGACAAATCACCCACATACACTAAATATTTGCCTGGCTGCCAGTAACCGGAGAATTCTGCTTTGCCACCGCTATAACTATCAGCAAGCATACAAAATCGCCCCCCTGGTCCGTCAATCAATAGTGTTGGCTGTCCTTGACTTTCTACCGTCAATCGTAGATAAGGCAATGGTTCTGTAACTTCAATTATTTGATTAGGTGCGGTGTTAATATTTCCACAGTTACTTTTTACACCTCCTCCAGATGTACCGTTTAATACTAATGGGTCTTTATCAAATTTAGAGTTAATTTCTAATTGTGGGGTTTTAGCAAAGCTGGACTGATTCAGTAATAAGCCCATTGTGAGTGCTAAGGAAGCAATTGTAACTAGGCTCAAAGTTTTCATGTTATTTCTATGCTCTTAAATGTTTATATCGTTGTCAGGTGTCAGGAAGAAGAAGTTAAGTAGGTTGGCGTTAAAAATTGTCGTTATGGAAAACTTACTTTGGGTAAGGATGTGTGTACACGGTAGCCTCTTCAAGAGGGGAATAAGAGGTTTTTTATGTGTTATTGATATATAAATGTCTTAGATCTATTAAGCAAATAATCAGTAATTCTGACAGATTATTTATTTAGACGGAAACAATTAGATTGTGTTCCTACTGAACATTTTATCATTCCAGAGTGGGGAAAACAATTGGAAGATTGCGTTAGGCTGGATGAAACTGCAAAACAGCGGATTGTCTGATCCGTATAAATCCTGATAAAATTTCCTGATGTTCAAACTAAAGCATCTTCAAACCACTAACACAGGGTGGTCTTTGGATCAACGAGATCCAAGGTTCATCGAATCTATGATGCCTATCTTGGGCTTGTTATATAACTGTTATTTTCGAGTCCAAACCAGTGGCTGGGAAAATGTCCCAGATGGCAAAATTCTCGTTGTCGGTTCTCATAATGGTGGACTGGCTTCTCCTGATACTTCCATGATGTTATATGATTGGTTGCGTCGCTTTAGTGTCGAAAGACAGATTTATGGTTTGATGCACCCTAAGGTTTGGGATGTGTTTCCACCGGCGGCAGAAATGGCGATGAAAGCTGGCGCAGTGAGGGCGCACCCCAAAATGGCTTACAAGGCTTTGCGGGCTGGCGCTAGTGTCTTGGTTTATCCGGGTGGTGCTGAGGATGTCTTTCGACCTCATGCGATGCGGGATAAAATTTATTTTGCCGAGCGGAGGGGGTTTATTAAGTTGGCACTGCGGGAGAATGTACCGATTGTGCCGGCGATTTCCTGGGGGTCACATGATACTCTGATTGTCTTGGCTGATATGTATGAAATCATGCAGCAATTTCATAAAATGGGGATGCCTTGGCTGCTTGGGGTTGATCCTTTGGTGTTTCCTATTTATTTGGGATTACCTTGGGGATTGGCTTTTGGACCGCTGCCTAATATTCCTTTGCCTGTGACTATCTATACGAGGGTTTGTCCGCCGATTGTGTTTGCCCGCTATGGAAAAGAGGCTGCAAGCGATCGCACTTATGTGGACGAATGCTATGAGTTAGTCAGAAGTAAAATGCAGCAGGAGTTAGATAGTTTAATTCAACAAGCCAATCATTAATATCATCCTGGCGGTGCTTTTGTCGCCAGGTATTTCAACTCACTACATCTTGCAAAGAATAACTTTTTTCTCCGACAAGATGACCGTCTTCCATGTAAACAATGCGGTCAGCAATATCTAAAATGCGGTTATCGTGGGTGACAAGTAAAATTGTACAATGATGTTCTTTAGCTAATTTCTGCATTAGTTCTACCACATCCCGTCCTGATTGTTTATCAAGTGCGGCGGTGGGTTCATCTGCTAGGACTATTTTTGGTTTGCTGACTAAGGCGCGAGCGATCGCCACTCGTTGTTTTTGCCCCCCTGATAAACTATCTGGATAATAATGAAGGCGATTTCCTAATCCTACTTCTTCTAACATTTTTTGGGAATGTATTAACATTTCTTGTGCCGACATTTTCGGCTGTACTTCTAAACCCATTCTCACGTTTTGGATTGCTGTTAAGCTACCGTGTAAGTTATGGGCTTGAAAAATATAACCATTATTTCTGCGGGCTTGGTTTAATTGTTTAGCATTGGCTTGACATAGTTCATTACCTAATATCTGCAAACTTCCAAATTGGGCAGAACGTAACCCACCAGCCAAGGTTAATAATGTGGTTTTACCAGAACCAGAAGGACCTGTCATGATCACAATTTCCCCTGCATTTATAGTTAAGTTGATGTTAAATAAAACTTGTTTTCGTAGTTGTCCAGATCCGAAGTAATGATCAAGATTTTCGATATAAATTACAGGTTTTTGAGGGTTAATAGTTTGCATAGTTGAGGTTTTAACGATTGATTTTTTGCACGCAGAGCCGCAGAGACAACAGAGAGGAATTTTCAGGAATTTCAAACATATTTGCTGGGTCGGCTGATTGGAGTTTATTTGTCCAAGTTCGACAATGCCGTTACCGGATACTACTTCACCCCCACGGCTATAAATGTCAGAAATTACACCATTTTGAGGTGCTTTAATATAACTTTGATCGAAATTGGCTTTTGCCTGTGCGGCTGCGGCTATTTTATTTAAGGTGGCTTTAGACTAGAATATGCTGCATTGTGAAGAGATTTTACCAATGAAGAGCGATCGCTCTTCATTGGTAATCTAGTTAGGGCTTGCTGATAGCCTGCGTGGCGTAGCCATATTGAGGTATGAAATTCCCAAATTGAACCTTTAAAACTCAAACCTCAGTGCGTTTTTGCGCCTTTGCGAGAGACTAAAATTCATACCCTTAATCAGCAACGCCGTATATACATGAGAAATTATGGGTATGGAAATCAAAGCAATCACGGGGGGTTGTCCCCACGATATTGACCAATTACCAATTACCAATTTCCTCTATATATTCGGTAGTGGGAATCACTGGTGAATATTGGTGCAGTACCTTACTGATTGCCGTTAAATTACAAGTTAATTCAATTTGTTCTCTTTCTAGCAAACCCAGAATAAAATCGGGCTTGTCTTTAGCTACCACTGGTAATTGATGTAAACCACGTAATGCCATCCGGTCTAAAGCTTCAGATACAGGTTCATCATCCCAAGCATAGAGAATATCTGTAGTACAAATATCTATCAGTTTTTGACTAGATAAATATTCCTGAATTTCCGGCAATGAATTAGGAAGATTTTGGCAGATAAAAAAAGTTCGTTTAATATCTTCTAGGGAAAGAATTCCTACCAGTTTACCAGTATCATCATCAATGATTAAAGCACTGCGTATTCGTTCCCGCGTCATTACTACCGCAGTCTCTAATACGCCTAAAGTTGCTGATAATTTTTTGGGACAGGTGTACATAGCATCTGCTACTAACATTTGCTGCCAAAGTTCTACCTTTTCATCTTTCAATTCAGGTAAACCAATCTGTTGCAGATTAGCATTAGCATCTACAGTTGGTTTGATTAGTTCTACTAACCAAACACTTAAACCCACTGCCGCCATTAAAGGTAAAACAATGCGGTAATCACGGGTTAATTCAAATAACATTAAAATTGCTGTTAATGGTGCTCTTACGCTACCTGCTAAAACCGCCGCCATACCTACCATTGCATAAGCTGGAGGAGCAGCCATATACTCTCCAATTCCTGGTATAATAAAAGCCAAAAATTTAGCGTAGGCAGACCCAAAGGAAGCACCTAAAAACATAGCCGGGGCAAATAATCCGCCCACAAAACCACTACCTGAACTTACCGCTGTCATTAGCAGTTTTAATACTAGTAAAATGAGTAATAAATTAAGAGAAAAATCTTCATCCTGTAGTATCGCTTCTACAGTTCCATAGCCGATACCTAAAATTTGTGGGTATTGCCAACCGACGAAACCAATAATTACACCACCAAAAATTGGCTGAATCGACTGAGGAATTTTACCTAATAACGTTAACCGTGAGAAATTGCCAGTAAAGATAGATTTAGCTAAACGAATGGATTCAGTATAAGTAAGAGAAATTAAACTTGCACCCAAACCTAAACCCAGATAAAGCGGTAATTCTAGGTAACTACGAACTTGATAAGCAGGTAAAGCAAAAGCTGGTTGTGAACCTAAACCAATTTGAGCAATTAAGGCAGCAACAACAGCAGCCAGTAATATCACACTTACCGCAGAAGTAGCAAAATATGTACTGCCCATAACTACTTCTAGGGCAAAAAATACTCCCGCAATGGGGGCGTTAAAACCAGCCGCTAAACCAGCCGCCGCCCCAGCCCCCAATAGTAACCGCTGACGCTCTTGAGAGACTTGTAATATGTCCGATAACAACACGCCAAAATTAGTCCCAATTTCTACACTTGGACCTTCTGGACCCAAAGATGCACCACTACCAAGAGAAACTGCCGCAGCGATCATTTTTGTCACCGGTCGCAGGGGTTTTTTCGCTTCTTTTCCCTGAGAAACAGCTATTAGGGATGAAAGTCCTGGACCAAAATCTTGAGTTCGCCACCGCATGAGGCCAACAATGATACCGCCGAGAATAGGAACAGCCGCTAAGGTCCAAGCACCCCAAATCCCAATCTGTCCCATCAAATTTTCCAACATGAAGTTGTTAATTAGCTGGATTAAATAGTGAAAGGTGACTATACCCATACCTGTGCTACCGCCAATTAGCACGGCTAAAAACAGCACCACTGTTTCGGGAGAGGCTTGGAAACGATTAATTAACTGAGTGAACCGCATGGAATATGGGGGAAAGTAGGGTTTTAATCATTGAGGATTCTTAGATATTGATAAACAGGGTAAATGTCAGAAAAATCCATTTTTCGTCTATTATTTCTTATTGTGGTTTATTATCAGAGAAACTGCCTGCTCAATAACTAATTAACGAAAATCACAAAATATTTAGAAAAAATAATTCTGTCCTGCGGTACTAACAACTTGGGTTAGTATTGAGGGGAGTACGTCGTTGGATCAATTGCATTCTGAAATTCCATCATAGTATTTTGCCGATCACTATCAGTGATTATGGCATGATTACTAGATTTACAGTAAAATTAAATACAGATATTGTTATAAATAGAATCAAGGGACTAGGCGGACGAGGTAGATGAGTACAAATACTTTTCATAATCATTATGTTACTTGCCCAATTTGCCAAAAAAATAACAGAACAAAGCTAATAAGGTCTTATGTTGGTTTGTTTACCTGTCCTTATTGTCAGGAAAAATTAGTGGTTTGCCAAAGTGGACATTATGTGCGTGATCCATTTATTTGGAGACAAATGATGATTTCATCGGCTCTCCGTCGTCAAAGCCGACCTTTTGCAAGGATCATCAGAGATTTTATCGTCATTAAGCGTCCTTTATTGTCTTTGGTTGTGGGAAGTGCAATTTTTTTCGGGATTGTGACTATGACTCAAGACAATATGAGTCGTAATGGTCAAGAAATTCCTAAAATTGAAAAAATGAATCAGGGTGAAAAATAGAGTTCAGGAGTCAGGAGTCAGGAGTATGGCTAACGCCACGCTGCGCTATCAGGAGAAGGAAGAAAATTCCTTCCCTGTTCCCTATTCCCCGTTCCCTGTTCCCTTCCCACAACGACAATTCTTAACACCAACCAACTTATAATGAGTTATTTTGTTTGGTAATTAATTGCCAGTCTTTTACTTTGTCTATGATTTTGATGGATTTAAACTGGAGGTTTTCTAAGGTAGATGTGTTAATAAGAAAATAAGGTTGGCTATCATACTGCCAGTAATATTGTAGTTCACCGATAGAAGCAGGAATGATGGTGCGATCGCTATAAAAATCCAAGGAAGGACGATGGTAGGGAAAAGATGTATAGATTTCCTTAACTGCTGGATTAATTTTCGTGATCATTGCCGCTACGGGTTTAACGGCATAGGCTGTATTTAATTCCCAAACCCAGTAATTAGATTTCATTAATAATAATAGAGAAATATAACTTCCCCAAATTAAAATCTTCAGAAATTGTCTATCACCGCGTTCTGCTAAAATTGCGGATAAAGTCATAGTTAAAGCTACTGCGGCAAAAATAATCTGTAACTCGGCTTTGTCTAATGTTCTGCCACCAAAGTAAATACTACTGGCAGAGGCTACTACCGCCAATATCGCTAAACTCGTTACCCAAGCGCGGGGATAGCCTGAGAATAAGGGGACATTTTCCATCTGGGCTAATTGAAACCCAAAAGCTAAAGCCAAACTAGGGTAAATGGGGAATATATACCAGGGGAGTTTAAAGCTAATTAGGGAAATAATTAATAGATAAACACCAGACCAGATAATAATTAATTTTGCCCAACTGAAATTATTATTTTCCCAGGTAATGCGGATAGTTTGGGGGAGAAATATCAACCAAGGCCATGTCCATTTAGCGATTTCTAAAAGATAATACCAAGGTGCTTGGGATGTGCCATTATTAATGGTTCGAATATGGCTTAAAGATGTATTTACATCAATACTGAAGGGATATCCATAGTGCCATAATTGAAACCCATACCAGCAGCATACAGGTAGACAACCGATCAAGATCCCTATCCAGAAGTAATAACTTGTGAGTAGTCTGGGTGTATCGCAAAAAAGAAAGACTAAAACAACTGCACCTAAATAAACACCCATCATGCTTTGAGTTAGACAAATTAACCCAAAACTAATGCCTATTCCTAAGCAGTAACGTAAATCCCGCCGCGATCGCAAGACAAACCAGATCATCAAAATAAAAAAACAGGCAACTGCCCCATCTAACATTGCCAACCTGCCATAACGAACCACAGGCAGCATTGTTAAATAAATCAAAGCACTATAAATAGCTGCCCAACGTTGACGAAATATCTCCCTCCCCAAACAATACAAGCAAGGTACAGAAGTTGCTGTCAAAATTGCACTAGGTAGGCGCGTTGTCCATTCATTGACACCACCCAAAGAATAAGCCCCAGCAATTAACCAGTGCATAAGGGGCGGTGTGTGATGATATGGTTCACCACCCAACGTGGGATAAAGCCAACGCATTGAATCTACCGGGGCTTGCCAAATTTCCCGCGCTACCCTGGCTACGGTTGCCTCATCGCCATCTTGTAAGGGCAAACCTCCAAGATTGATACTAAACAAGATCACCGCTGCTAATAACAATAGGATTAGCCATAGCCAATCAATCTTTTTTTCAATCACACGGTGCTGTTTTTCTAGATGAGTCCAAATAAAGCTTCCTTCTTGCATATTCTATGCGAATCTTATAACTGCTATGTTTAATCACATAGAGATCAAAGCGAATCTCCAATGTTGCCATCTAGGAACAATCTATATTCAAAAACAATGGCTAAATCCCAAATTAACTCAGTTTATCATGAATAGAGATAATTTTTTGGCGAAGATTTTCTTATTGATTTTTTAAAGAAGTTTACAAGCATCTTTACGATTAAATGATATAAATACTACCATTAGCATTTAGTCAACTACCCTGAAGGAGAATGTCAATGAACTTACCTTTTATTTTAGATGTGGCACTGGGTTTAATTTTTATTTACTTAATTTTAAGTTTACTGGCTTCAGAAATTCAAGAACTATTAACAACTGTACTGCAATGGCGGGCTGAACACTTGAGAAGATCAATTGAAATTCTTTTAGCTGGTGATGCTCAAACTTCAGAAAATCCGGAAATAATTCAACTTGTCAATAAAATTTACGGTAATCCTTTAATTCAAAACATTAATCAAGAGGCTAAAGGTTTATTGGCAACTTTACCTCGGAAAGCGACTTGGGCATTTGGCTCATTATTTAATCTGTTTAGAAAGTCTAGTTCTAGATTTAAAAAAGAAACTGTGTTTGGTGATCAAAAACGTAGTGCGCCTTCCTATATTGGTGGTGAAAATTTTGCTAATACTTTTATGGATACACTCCAACTGCCAATATTGGTAGAAAAATTAACTGAAATTAGGTTGGAGCAATTCAAAGCTGAACGGTTAGATGATGTTAGACAAATTTTGATTCAGTTACAAGTTTACATTAATAATCAGGAACTATCTAATGAATTTGCCACCAATATTGCCGCAGATTATAGACGGTTGGATTTAGAGTATAACCTGATTATTGATGAATTCAAAAAGGAAAAATATGATATCTACATGGTGATAAATAGGATGGGAGATAGCCTAGCTAAATATATAGAAAGTTTTGCAGCAAGTATAGCTGATCATGAATATATTTTAGATAAGCCTTTGCGGGAACTAAAATTCTTAAGACAAGATATTTTTGAAAGCGCAGAAAAAGCCATAGTGATAGGAGGCTTAAAACCTAATATTAATGAAATTGTCAAATCTATCAAGAAAGGTAGTGATATTCATGGTGAAGTCATAGCAGCTATCCAAGATAAAGATAGTGAAACATATAAAAAAGTTAAAGAATTGATTGATATTTTGCCAACTTCTGTAGTTGATAACATTGAAACTATGGCAAAACGCGCCCAGATGAGAGCTAAAAGCACGGAGGAAGGTATTACTCTTTTGCGGAGAGAAATTGAAAATAGTTTTGATAGCTCAATGGAAAGAGCCGGTGGTGTTTATAAACGTAATGCTAAAGGAGTGGCAATTTTAATTGGGATAACTTTAGCTATCACAACCAATGCCGATACTTTTCATATCATTAACCGGTTATCTAAGGATTCTTTATTGCGGGAAATAATTATTAACCAGGCCGTAAAAGTAGCACCACAAGACTCTAATCCTTCAGATATCAATAAAATAGATCCTAACGAGATTTTAAAGGAAGTTGAATTACCAATTGGTTGGACAAGTGCTAACGTACAACAGCAAATTAACAGCACAAAATATAGAGTTAATGGGTTGCCTGTTTTCAGTGTTTTAAGTATGATTGCTGGTTGGTTTGTCAGTGGTATTGCTATTGCAATGGGTGCGCCTTTTTGGTTTGATTTACTAGGAAAAGTGATGAATGTCAAAAATGCAGGTAAAAAAGGCAAACAGTCCCCCAGAAATCAAGATGAATAATCAATAATTCAGATACCCGACTTCTTTGAGAAGTCGGGTATCTTGTGGTTTAGAAAATAAAAATTATTTGTACATCCCATTCTCTGTTTTGGCGGATAATTTGAATTTGTTGGAGAAATTCACGGAAGTAAAATCTTCGTTCTACCTCTGATAAATCTAACCAAAATTGGGGAATGGAAACAGCTTGAGCTACGGAACGCAAATTCACAGGAGGAAGAATCGCTAACTTGGCTTGAAGTTCAGAAATTTCTGTGCGAAGTTTGTAAGCTCTTAATTTTGCAGTTTCTATATCTAAAATTCCCGTTTCTATGAAAGTGGGTAATTGCTGGAGGATTTCTTGCTGACGAGATATATCATTCCCTAAACTATTTTTAATTGCATCTAATTGGGGAAAATTGATCCCGGCGACAGCTAAAGGTAGATCTCGACAAACATGATCAATGGTTTTTTGTAAAACTACTTGGTAAGGGATAGCACGACATTTAGGCTGTTGAGGACAGTTAGTTGCACGTAAATATAAATACTCTTGATTCTGATGACGCTGGGTAACACTGGTGACAATCATCTGTGATTGACATTGATCACAAATGACTAAACCAGCTAAAGAACGGGGCGCACTAGCCGTCCGTGATGGTAATCTGCTGTTGCGTCGCAATAGTCTATCAACTTGCGCTGCTTCTTCTCTGGATATAATTGCTGCATGAGTATCAGAGATAATTTCCCTGTTTTGATAGGCTGTATCACCTCGATAAACTGGATTAGTTAACCAACGTCTAGCTGTAGTTACAGAAATATTTTTACTGTATTTTTTACCTATATAACGGACGGTAGCACGGACAGAACCATAGAGTAAAAAATATTCAAAAAAATCTTTAACAACGGGTGAGGTGGTGCGATCAATAATATATTTACCTTGTCCTCTGCGGTAGCCATAGGGGGATTTTCCTGGTGGTGGTGAGGTTTCTAGGCGATTACGAGCGTGTCCCTGACGAATGCGGCGACTACGTTGTTGATATTGAATTTCTGGTAATAATTGTAGTAATTCGGTGGGGATTTGATTGGATTTGGAAACATAAGGTTGTTGTGTCGTAATGACCATGACTCCCATTGTTTCTATTTGATTGAGGCGATCGCTCACTTGGGATAAACTATCACCTAATTCTTCTAATCGGCGCAGCAGTAGATAATTTACAGTTTCGGTTTGACAATCAATTAATAATTGTTGTAATTGGGTGCGTTTTCCCAAATCTTCATAAATTTTATCTACTTCCCAACCCCAATCATCTGGGCTGGGAACAGTATCTAATAATGGATCAGTATAAATATAAACAATTATTTTCATGGGGAGAAATAAGGGAGAATTGGATCTTTTCCTCAATTATTAATTGCAAAAACTCGATTAATCTCCTAATTATGCAATACTGATGACATTTTCTGAGGTGTTTTATAGACTGTGAGTCTGCAAACTGATATTGAAACAACAAACTTTTTGTTGAAAAATACAAAAGCAAAAGATCACAATTTATCAGTGATTAGATATAAGTAGCTTGGCACAATTAAATGTAAAACCTCTCTCCAAACCTCTCCCCTATCAGGGTAGAGGCTTTGACTCCTCCTTACCTGGTAGGGAAGGGGGTTGGGGGGTTAGGTTTATATTATATTTTTTAACGCCCACTTACTTCCTCTAAAATTCGTCATCCGTTTCATAGACATGATAATATGAATTCTCTTCCAGTTGACATAGTTGAACCACTGGATATTCAGACTTCCAATCTCGACTCTTCACTAATTAAACAGTTTCCTAAGCAATTTACTAAAAATGATATTCGTACCAGTTTACAAGCTTCTACGGCAGATGCTATTTTTGCATCTATTTTTTCTTTGAGTACGGGAGGAATTTTAGTCAGTAATTTGTTAGTCGAGTTGGGGGCTACTCCCGTGATATTTGGAATGTTATCGTCAATTCCCATGCTGGTAAATTTTGTTCAACCTGTGGGTGCTTACATTTCCGAACAGACTACCAGTAGATTCAAGTATTCTCTATTAACTTTTGGAACTTCTCGTTTATTATGGCTAATTCTGGTAATTGGTATTTTTGCTAATAATTCCAGTGTCCTAAATTCCCAACAGTTGGTAGTATTAACACTGTCAATTGTTCTTTTTAGTCATCTTTTAGGAGGATTAGGAAGTGCATCTTGGCTAAGTTGGTTAGCAATTATTGTTCCCCGCAGGTTACGAGGGAGATATTTTGGGATTCGGAATAGTGCTTGTCATCTGACGAATTTAATATGTATTCCTTTAGCGGGATTGATAATATCACATTGGTATGGTGGAACTATCCAAGGTTATGGATTAGTTCTATCTTTAGGGACTATTTGCGGAATTATTAGTTTGTTTTGCCAGTATTTCCAAGCAGATGTCAATCCGCAATTACAAAATCAGTATAGTTTGCATGGTTGTGAAAATCCTCCTGAAGATATTTACAAAGAAGAAACTAATTGGATTACTATTATTGGGCAGAACTCTAAATTCTTACTATTTCTACTTTATTTCAGTATTTGGATGTTGGCTGTGCATTTGAGCGCACCTTTTTTCAACTTCTATTTATTAGATACTTTAGATTTAGATGTGACTTTAGTAACTATTTATAACAGTCTTCAGACTGGGGCAAATCTGTTAGTGTTGATTTTGTGGGGAAAATTAGCTGATAGAATTGGTAATCGTCCCATTCTCGTCTGTGTTGGCGTTTTAGTCGCAATTACACCATTATTATGGTTAGGAATTGGTAATCATCAACTTGATTCTTGGCTATGGTTGCCGCTTTTGCATATTTTTACTGGTATCACTTGGGCAGGAGTTGATTTGTGTAGCACTAATATGTATTTAGGAATTGCTCCTGCGAAGAATAAATCTATCTATTTTGCCATTGTTGCGGCTGTCGGGGGTGTAAGTGGAGCTTTAGGAACAACAATCGGCGGTTTTATTGCCCAAAGTCCTAATTTTGGCGGTTTATTAGGCTTATTTGCTCTCTCTAGCCTGTGCCGACTATTAGGGCTACTTCCCCTGATTTTTGTCCAAGAACCGGGCAAGTAGGGGAGCAGGGAGCAGGGAGCAGGGAGCAGGGATAAACATTTTACCAATGTCAAATTCGCCATTTCCTAGTCACTCTTAACTGTCCCCGTGGCGTAGCACCTGTAACCTGTAACCTGTTACTCAACGGTAGCGGAACTCAATTTCATTGTTTCCCACAAAACCATGTTTGGTGTTGTTGTGGGGATTGGTTGATGGAGGGCAATTAGTTGTGCCAAGGTAGTTTTTAATTGTGTGCGGGGGACGATATCATCAACAAATCCATGTTTTAGTAAGTCCTCGGCGGTTTGGAAATCTTCTGGTAGTTTTTCTCTGAGGGTTTGTTCAATTACCCGTCTGCCGGCAAAACCAATTGTTGCTTTGGGTTCAGCGATGATGAGATCACCCAACATGGCGAAACTGGCGGTAACACCTCCGGTAGTGGGGTTGGTTAAAATGGGAATATATAATAGTTTGGAGTCTCGGTGACGTTGGAGGGCGGCGGATATTTTTGCCATTTGCATTAAGGAGAGCATTCCTTCCTGCATTCTTGCCCCGCCTGATGTGCAAATGATGACTACAGGATAACGGCGTTGGGTGGCTTGTTCAATCATGCGGGTGAGTTTTTCACCGACGACGGAACCCATGCTTCCACCCATGAACCGGAAGTCCATGACTCCTAATGCTATGGGTAAGGTGTTAATTTGACCTAATCCAGTTTTGACAGCATCTACAAGTCCTAGTTTTTCTTGTGTTTCTCGTAAGCGATCACTATAGGGTTTGCGATCGCGGAATTGCAAGGGATCAGTAGGGCGTAAATGTTCATCTAATGGTTTCCAGGTATTAGCATCAATTAATTGGCGAATCCGTTCATCACTATCAACTCGATTATGATGACCACAATCAACGCAAACCATTTGATTAGCTCTTAAATCTTTTGTATAGCTAAGAACACCACACTTAGGGCATTTATGCCATAAACCATCAGCAATTTCCCGTTCTTGGCGTTCTGAGTTGGGACTTCCTGATTTACGCCGATTTGCGAACCAATCAAATAGAGACTTTAAACCGCGTGATTCTTCGTTGTTTGCCATTTTTATCTTATGTAATTAGGTATTAGGTCAAAATCAGAACTATGATTTGGGTAATTAAATGTCTGAACTATGATTTGGGTGATTGTTTTGATTGGGATGATTGATTTGATTTATGGGACTGTTTTTATGTGGATGATTATGTCATTCATAAAAATCATCAAAATCATAGTTCCGACTTAGATATTACCAACATCTCAAATCTCAATGGGGTAATAGCAGCTACAGTCAGGGGGGATACAGGTTTGGGTTGATAAAACCATAAGCATGAAAAAAAGATTTAAAAAATGATGTTAATATCCAGGCAAAAATAATCTCATATAGTGGGACAAAATAGTTTCACCACCAAAAACAGTGATGACTGCACCTAACGCCAGGAATGGTCCAAAAGGCATTTTTTGTCCCATTTGGTGACGGGAGAGGATAATTGCGCCCCCACCGATGAATACGCCCAAAATGCAGGATATAAAACCTGCTAGGAGTAAATAACGCCATCCTAACCATGCTCCCATCATAGCAGCTAATTTAGCGTCACCTGCACCCATGACCGTTTTGCCAAAAGCCATAGAACCTAAAAGGGCGATCGCATCAAACAGCCATAAACCTAGAACAGCACAAACAATGATACTTGCTGGAATATAAATCAAAATGTCCATATTGTTATTTGTCAGTTGCTAGTTGACTAATACATATAGGACTCAATTTGATTTAACGGGACAAAGCATTCCTGTGGTAATAGCACTGGGTAATGAGTAAAAATCACCTTACCCCGATGAGTTACCCGACTAATTGCTACCCCTGTAGCTTTTCCTACTATTTCTGGATGGACTTCACAGTAGGTATAGTAAATATGACTAGCGGCTCTAATTACAGTAGGATCAATCAAAGACGGGTGCTTTTTTGGTGAGGTAAAGTTTGCTTGTTCTTGTTGTAAAGCGTACACTATTTGCTTTTATGTAAGTTATAGATTTGCTCTTAGTTTATCTGAAAATTTTCACAATAAATGCTAAAATTTCCAGATTTATATTTTAATGTGATTTTAGTTCGAGAATTTCCATGAGTGCTTCACCCATAGCTTGACAACCGACTAGTTTCATTCCTGGGGACATAATATCTCCTGTGCGATAACCTTGTTGTAAAACTTGTAACACACTATTTTCAATTAAGTCTGCTGCTTCTGGTTGGTTGAAAGCATAACGCAACATCATAGCGGCACTTAAAACCTGTGCTAAAGGGTTGGCTTTATCTAGTCCGGCAATATCTGGGGCTGAACCGTGAACGGGTTCATAGACACCGGGACCATCAGCACCCAAACTGGCAGAAGGTAACATTCCTATACTACCAGTTAACATTGCTGCTGCATCGGAGAGAATGTCACCAAATAAGTTGCCTGTGACAATTGTATCAAACTGTTTGGGAGCGCGAACTAATTGCATGGCAGCGTTATCCACATATAAATGAGATAATTCCACATCAGTATACTCTAAGGAAAGTTGAGTGATGCGATCGCGCCACAATTGAGATACTTCTAACACATTGGCTTTATCCACAGAACAGAGTTTACCACCCCGTTTCCGCGCCGTTTCAAAAGCCACGCGACCAATCCGTTCAATTTCCGATTCTGTGTAAACCATCGTATTTACACCGCGTTTTTCTCCGGTTTCGGTAGTAAAAATGCCTTTGGGTTTACCAAAATAAATTCCGCCGGTGAGTTCCCGCACCACCATAATATCTACACCTTCTACAACTTCCCGTTTCAAGGTAGAAGCGTCAATTAATTGGGGAAGAATTTTGGCAGGCCGTAAATTAGCAAACAGTTCCAAGCCAGCCCGCAACCCTAATAAACCTGCTTCTGGGCGTAAATTCGAGGGCAGAGAATCCCATTTATAACCACCAATAGCAGCCAGGAGGACGGAATCACTATTGCGGCACATATCTAGGGTGACAGCAGGTAAAGGTTCGCCGTTTTCGTCAATAGCAGCGCCACCAATTAAGGCTGTAGAAAATTCAAAGCTAAGATCAAATCGTTTCCCTACGACTTTTAGCACGTCCACCGCTACGGACATAATTTCAGGACCAATGCCATCGCCAGGAAGTAAGGTAATGCGGTAGTTTTGAGTCATAGTCAAGTTTTGCTGGGTAAATGTTTAAATGTTCGCAGATAGAATATCATACCTAGCAATCGTGCCAAATGGCGTGGTTAATTTTATTGGTAATTGGTAATTATAAAAACTATTCCCCAGTCTCTAGTCCCTAAATCCCATCAATTTCAATTAATTTTTGTCGAGATGTTGTCCCAGATTTAATTGAGATAGAGAATTGAGGAACATCAAACTTTTTAGCTAATAGTTTAATTAACTCTTCATTAGCTTTACCATCTACAGGTGGTGATTTGAGATGTACAGTTAAACTACCATCTGCTAATTCCTCAATCTTTTGTTGTTTGGAGTTGGGTTTAACTTTGACTCTTTTTTGCATGATCTATTCTCCAGAGTTTTTCTAACCACAACCAGCCCAAAATAGAACCTAACAGATAATGAGGAAAATCCCACCAAGGGAAAGTAGTCCCCAATAATAACTTACCTATTAAGGTAGCACGAATCGCTTCTAATAATGGTGGATGCCAAAGTTGTAAAAATTCGACGATGCAGGTCAGAATAAACACCCAGATAGGAATTTGGATAACGGCTTTTTTACTTCTGAAAAACCCAAAAGCAAATAAACACCAAAATATTTCATAAAATATCGCTGCACCATAATTATTTAACCATTCATGTCCAATTCCTGGATAATATTTAAAGAAAAAACCCATCGCTATAACGATGAGTGTAGAAATGATAATTAATTTGCTTTGTTGACGGTTATAAAGCATTTTTTATAAGTAGGTAATCAGCTATTTGTAGCAAAATTCACCCAATACCCAACATTCTATTTACTTGTGGTAATGCTAAAGGTTTCCGTTCAATATTTTGGAAACATTCTATTTTTTGAAGTTGTATACAAGCAGTTTGGAAATTACTGATTTTTAATAAAACAATATCTTGATAAACTGCATCTTGGGGACTTTTTATCTCCATGATCAAATCTTGTAATTGATTTTGTCCAATAGCTAAATTCAGATATTTTAAAAATACTTCTCTTTTTTTAGAACGGACACCGACTAAATACCAATTATTAGTGGTTTGTTCTGATGAATTTGTGTCTTTAGTTCCGATTGGTGGCATGATTGACAGTGTATTTTTCTTAAATTTATTTAAAGAATCTGAACTGTGATTGTTGTAATTCATTAATCACCCCAATTATAGTCCTGAATTTAGCCAATATTTATAAGCTGCATAGGCTAATGTGACTACTCCAGTAATAATAGCAGATTCATCAACTTCAAATTGGGGATGATGCAAGGGATGATTAATTATTCTCTCTTCATAGCCTACACCTAAACGAAACATTGAACCAGGGGCGTGTTCTAAATAAACAGAAAAATCTTCTGCACCTAAAGATGGTTCTGGTAAAATTTGTACACAATTATTAGTCCAAGCTTCTTCCGCTGATGATTGTAATAATTGTGTTAGGGCATTATCATTTTGGACACTGGGTACACCTCGATGATAGTTAACTTGATATTTTGCATTGTAAGAATTACAAACATTAGCAACTATATTTTCAATCCACTGTGGTAGTTTGTCGCGGGTTTCTGGGTGAAGCGATCGCACTGTTCCCAATAATTGTACTTTATCAGCAATTACATTTGGCGCTCTTCCCCCATTAATTTGTCCAATACTCAACACTACAGGACGCAAAGGATTTTGAGTACGGCTAATGGCTTGTTGCAATGATGTAATCACTTGTGCTGCAATCCAGATTGCATCTATGGCTTCATGGGGACGCGCACCATGTCCAGACTCACCAATAATAATAATTTCTAAATTATCTGCTGCGGCTGTTAACGCACCGTAGCGAATACCAACTGAACCCGCAGGAATCGAAGGAAAAACGTGCAACCCTAAAATAGCTGCGACATTATTCATTACTCCATCTTTTACCATCCAATTTGCACCCTGGGCAATTTCCTCAGCGGGTTGAAATAAAAACCGCACCTTTCCACCCAATTCTGGGGCAATTTGGGAAAGTACCATCGCTGTCCCCAAACCTACTGTAGTATGAATATCATGTCCACAAGCGTGCATGACTCCTTCAATCCGAGAAGCATATTCTAAACTTGTGCGTTCT
The DNA here is from genome assembly GCF_002368115.1 of Dolichospermum compactum NIES-806. Lineage (NCBI taxonomy): Bacteria > Bacillati > Cyanobacteriota > Cyanophyceae > Nostocales > Aphanizomenonaceae > Dolichospermum > Dolichospermum compactum. The sequence goes on from NZ_AP018316.1 coordinate 3,813,793, forward strand.
TGAATGGGTAAAGCGTCCATGTCAGTGCGAATTGCCAAGATTGTATCACTAGATTGAGTTCCTTGTAATTCACCAATGACACCTGTTTTACCTATACCTTCTTCTACGTGCAAGCCATTAGCAGATAACACACCTGCAACAAAGGCAGCAGTTTGATATTCTTCGCCACTAAGTTCTGGATGTGCGTGAATATGGCGACGGATTTCAACTAAGCGGGATGATATGTTTGTTGTTAAATCTTTGATTCGGTTTAGCATAGCAATAATTTTAATTCATTCACCTTATATTTCAATCTAGAATTTTCACAGATTTAACTGCTATAAGCATTCTGACTAATTTTATCGGCTTACCTGCTAATTTTTCAGCATCCAGGAATACACACAAATCGCCATTCTTTAAAATCAAATTCTTGACATTAATATTATCTTGTACTACATATCCTAACTCTATATATGGGTGCTATAAATTATGAAAGTTAATCTTGCCAATGACTAATCCCCAAAACCAGATAGGATCAAGATAATCGGAATTGATATTTTCAAGCATCCACTGGAGAGAAGTGTTTATGAATCTGGTTGTACTCCAGAACTGGCTGGATAATGCCTCTTTTGCTGTCTTATTCTGTACGATGTTGGTTTATTGGGTGGGAGCGGCTTTTCCGAGTTTGTCGGTGACAGCGGCTTTGGGAACAGCCGGCATGGCGAGCGCTAATTTGTGTATGGCGACTCTATTAGGAGCAAGATGGATCGAAGCGGGTTATTTCCCCCTGAGTAATCTCTACGAATCTTTATTTTTCTTGACTTGGGGAATTACTGCTGTCCATTTAATTGCCGAAAATAGCAGTCGTAGCCGTTTGGTGGGAGTTGTAACTGCACCTGTAGCGATGGGAATTACAGCTTTTGCTACGTTGACCTTACCATCCAATATGCAGGTATCAGAGCCTTTAGTCCCGGCCTTAAAGTCAAATTGGTTAATGATGCACGTCAGTGTGATGATGTTGAGTTATTCAGCTTTGATGGTGGGTGCATTGTTAGCGATCGCTTTTTTAATTGTGACTCGCGGGCAAAATATCCAATTACAAGGTAGTTCCGTTGGTAATGGCGGTTATCGGAGTAATGGTTATAAATTACTTAAAGCTGGTGAGTTAGTTACATCCACACCTGGTGTGGAAACTAATGGCTTTTCTCGCGTTGAAAGCAATAACAATGGAAATGGGACTGCGGTTTTAGATTTAGTCACAACTACCCCCATTCAAACTGCTGAAATCCTCTCACCTCAACGTCTTAATCTAGCTGAAACCCTGGATAATATCAGTTATCGCATCATTGGGTTAGGATTTCCTCTCCTGACAATTGGGATTATTGCCGGTGGGGTTTGGGCTAATGAAGCCTGGGGTTCTTATTGGAGTTGGGACCCCAAGGAAACTTGGGCGTTAATTACTTGGTTAGTTTTCGCAGCTTACCTACATTCTAGAATAACTCGCGGTTGGCAAGGTCGAAAACCGGCAATTTTAGCCGCTGCTGGGTTTGTTGTAGTTTGGATTTGTTACCTGGGAGTGAATCTTCTGGGTAAGGGTTTACATTCTTACGGTTGGTTTTTGTAAGTTCATCTTTAATTTCTCCCCTTTCCTTTGAGAGGGGGAATTTTTTTATTTCACAATCCTATGAATTATAAATTATCAGTAATTTTAGTTTTATGTTCAACTCTGTTAACTGGGTGTTTTGGCTACCCGCGCTTACTCAGTTACCCATTTGATTCCGGGGGAAGGAGTTTAAATAGTTTCTCGTCAGAATTAAATCCGCAAATTTCTGGGAGATATATTGTATTTACGAGCGATCGCCGAGGCAGTCAAGATATATATATGTTTGATACAGTGACTCGTAATTTGGTAGACTTACCTGGTTTAAATTCCTTTGATACAATTGCTTCCCATCCTGCGGCTTCTGACAATGGTAAATTTATTGTCTTTGCTGCTAGTCGTCAAGGACGAACACAAATTGTTTTTTATGATCGAGATGTCCGTCAATCACGAAATTTAGCAGGTGATATCCAAGGAGAAGTCCGCAATCCCACAATTAGTGCTGATGGTAGTAGAATCGCCTTTGAGTACAGTAATAATGGACAATGGGATATTTTAGTGTATGACCGATTTGGGCGAAAATTAAATATTCCCCAAGATCCCAGTTAATCGAGGAGGTAGGGGCGCAGGGCTTGCGCCCAATCAGAAGTCAGAAGTCAGGAGTCAGGAGTCAGAAAGAAGAAAGTAACGAAGGAAAATATTCTTTTGCAACTGACCATTGATCACTGACAACGAACAACTGACTAATGACAACTAACTAATCACTATTTTGTACAGATTCGATGAGCGATCGCACTTCCTGAGTTCCTGCGGACGGTTCAAAAGAAAGAGGAAATTTACCCCTAACTAGCATTCTTAACCCCAAAGGTGCAAGACTGAGTAAACCTTGCAAATCGCGGAAATAATTACCAACCACTTGAACCCCAAATTGGCGTTCATCAATCCAACCACCTTGTTTAACTAAATCCACCAAAACCTGACGGTGACGAATTGCCCGACTGTCATCAGCTTGTTTACGCTCCAGAATTTCCTGTTTAATTTTCGTAATTTGTTCTAATGGGGCAACTTCCATCGGACAAACCGCATCACAATAAAGACAACGAGTACAACCCCAAACCCCTTGAGTTCCCGTGCTATAGGTTTCTAATCTTTGTTCTGTATTATTATCGCGGGAATCTGCCACCATGCGATAGGCTTTAGCCAAAGCATGGGGACCAACAAAATCAGGATTGACCTCCACAGCATTACATTCAGAATAACAAGCTCCACACATAATACAATTGCCCGTTTGATCAAGAAGCGATCGCTCTTGTGGCGTTTGCAAGAACTCCCTTTCAGGAACTTGTCTACTTGCTGTACTCACATAAGGGGCAACTTTCTCCAAATTATGCCAAAAACTATTCATATCTACAACCAAATCTTTAATTACAGGCATATTCCCTAAAGGTGCAACTGTAATTTCTGGAGTAGTTTGAGGCTGATTTGCAGATGATGATATTTTCTCCAGTCTAGCCAGTTCACTCCCCACATTTTCCTTACAAGCCAAAGCAGAACGCCCATTAATCCGCACAGCACAACTACCACAAATTGTATTGCGGCAATTTTTGCGAAATGCTAAAGTTCCATCTTGTTCCCACTTAATCTGATTGAGACAATCCAGGATAGTATTACCTGGTTCTACCTCCAAAACATAAGACTTGAAAACAGGGTGAGAATTTTCTTCTTGTCGAGTAATCTTAAAAATAACTTCCATTATGATCAATCCAAATCTTGGGTTCAAATCTTCTCTCTTACCTTACCTACCTCAAAAATCATGAAACTAGGGAAGGATGAAGTATGAAGCGTAAAGTATAAAAATAGATTTTCTCCTACGCTTGAGTTGACAGCAGCCTTCACCATTAATCCTTTACACTTAATAGTTCTTTCGTCAAGCCCCAGTTATAAAAATTCTACATCCTTAAATATATATAAGTGTTAAAGCAAGTGAACACCTAAGAAGAGTGGCTATCAAATATCCCATAGATATGGTAAATTTATTCTTCCCCTAGACAGACGTAGATAATCTGATTCCTGCGGAGTGCTTCGCTATCACAGCTTTGAATCTCATAATGATTAACAACAGGGATTTTTCACCCCACTTTTTGTTTATAGTCTCAGATAGCTCCTGTAGTGAAGCTATAGAAACTCTAGAATTTAACTGACTCACTCACACAAAGCACGTCTAAATTAGATTAACTTTTATAAAAGTCCTGGCATCACCCTCACGACAGTATCAAGCTTGAGGAAAATCTCTACTGTATTTTAGCTACTCAACTCCAGGGATCTAGATCAAAATTTAGTTGTAATATGAATTTTAAATTCAAAAAATATTTTGCTATTATTATTTCATGCTAGTATTTAATAGAAAATTACGAACTAACAAAATCAGGAACAATAACCGCATAAGCACGGCTAATACTTCTTTGGTTTCTTCGTAATGTAGAGACTAGAAAATTCATGTCTCTACTGGCAAAATAAAAGGGTGTATGTCCGTCAGACTACATACAAATCCTATGCTGTCTTTAGTCCTGTAACTCAAAGGCAAGAGAGATCAGCAGTGAATGTGAAAAACCTGTAATTTATTGGCTCTACGCGGCAGTTCCTCTAATTGGGGAAACCTCAAGACCGGACTGCTTTATCTTTTTTGGAGTAGAACTAACCTGACTTGTAAAGGTGGCTTGAAGTTACACCGTTACAACAGTGACCAAAGAGAAAATAATTTAATTTCCGATGGCCAATGATGGTTAAAAACGCCGTAAAATTACTGAAATAAATGTCTGTGGCAACTATGACTTATCAACCTATTATGGACAACTATAATAGAGTCTTCTGTTGCTGCTATATCAGCAGGAACTCACCCATCACCCTCATGTTTTGTTGATTTCTGAAGTCCAGTTGCGCTGATTGCTCAATACTAGACACACAAGAAAATTCTGAAATGCCTAAGTCCATGTTACGCTATCAATTTGAAGAGATTAAGGAAAATTAGAGCATAATGACTGAAACTGCAACTGCCCCATTAACTGGAAAAACTTTGCTGGCGAAAGTTAAAGAACTTTCTACTTTGCCACGTCGGGAAAGAGCAAAGCAATGTGGTTATTACACCGTTACTAAAAATAGCCAAGTTCGGGTTAATTTAACAGACTTTTATGATGCTTTATTGTCAGCTAGAGGTATTCCCCTCAGCCCAGAAGCACCAAAAGATGGACGTGGACGCGAACCGACATACCGGGTCAGTGTTCATCAAAATGGTCAAATTGTGATTGGTGCAACCTACACCAAAGCGATGAACCTAAAGCCCGGTGACGAATTTGAAATTAGACTCGGTTACAAACATATTCACTTGATTCAGCTTGGTGAAAGTGATAAACAATTAATCCAGTCTGATGATGCTGATGAATCAGACGCAGAAGAATAAATTTTTTCACCTATCAGGGATAAGTTTAAGGTAAATTCTGATGAATTTATCCCCAAAGCTACCGCTAATTAGTAGCTGTAGTTAAATAATTGCAGTGGGATAAGACATAAAAAACGTTTTGACCTCTTCCATGAGTCACAAATTCTAGTAGAGTCTTGATTATTCATCAAGAAATCTGTTGTTGCAGGAAGTTAGTCATGTTTTTTATGTCTATTCCACTGTTATTTTTACAGTCATCAGTCCCTACTCTGCTGGAGTTTCTCAAAGATACGCCAGTATTTTTGGTTGTGGCTTTTTTTATTGTTTGGATAGGTTGCTGGTTGCCATTAGTAGCAATTTTAGCCATTACCTTGAATTGGCAAATACACAAATCTTTACAACCAGAGCAAAAAATTCCTTTATTAGTATCTCTCTATTTATTAGTGCCGCTAATTCTCTGGGGATTTCAAGGGTTGAAATTGGGTTCTTTCCCTGATTATGGATTAGTGGGGAAAGTTTCTATTTTTGGTTCTTTATTACTGGGTTTTAGCTTGGGTATTTTTAGTCTAGCTATAGTATTTTTTGGGCAAATTTGTGCCGGTTGGTGCTATTTAGAAAAATCTCAGATCAAGTTAATCCCATCTAATTTATTGACAATTTCCCTAGTGGCTTTGTTTGTGGGGGGAATAGAAGAACTTGTATTTCGGGGCTTTTTATTCACTCAGTTACAACAAAATTATGCAATTTGGTTAGCTGCAATTATTTCTAGCTTGGTTTTTGCTGTCTTACATTTGGTATGGGAACAAAAAGAAACTCTTCCTCAACTGCCTGGATTATGGCTAATGGGTATGGTCTTAGTATTAGCCAGATTAGCTGATGGTAATAGTTTAGGGATTGCTTGGGGACTTCATGCTGGTTGGGTATGGGCGATCGCTACTATAGATACAGCAGGATTAATTACCTACACAGATCAAGTTCCTACATGGGTGACAGGTATCAATAAAAAACCCCTCGCGGGGTTAACAGGAATTATCTGTGTTTTGGCGACGGGAGGTGTGCTTTTATGGATCTCGTAATTACTAGATAATATTTTTCTCACGCAGAGGTGTAGAGAGGAGGAAGGGAAGAGAAATTACTTTGTTTTGGTTAAGAATTGCCGTAAGCTGGCTAAACTCAGAGTTTGACCTAAGTTTAGGGGTAACATGGATATGCCTTCTAGGCGGGATTGTACCCAGCCTTCTCCCCAGTACCATTCGTGAAAGCCGTCAATGCCTCCACTGAGTATTAAGCGCAAACAATTGGGTTTTACTACGTCTACTTGGTGATGAATGGAGACGGGTCCTGTCCAGGTGGTGAACTCAAATCCTGGGGGTAATTCTGTGGGCATTTCCGGGGGAAAACTTTGCCCCAATAGCCATTTTTTTAGTTCGGCAGGATGCAAAATACTGTCATGAATGGCATCGGCTGATGCTGTAACTTCGATACGAATTTGGCTTTGTTGAAATGTACCTAGCATGGTAATTGGTGATTGGTAATTGGTAATTGGTAATTGGTAATTGGTCAGTTGCAAAAGAATATTTCCCTTCCTTGCACCTCCTGACTCCTGACTCCGAACTCCGAACTCCGAACTCCTGACTCCTGACTCCTGACTCGAAACAACCTAAAATAAAAAAGTCATCTTGTAAAGAATTGTAAGGTTTTTCATGGCAGATCAATTAATTCGTGCGACTGCGGCGGATGGTGGGATTAAAGCTGTGGGTGTGATTACCACTCGGTTAACAGAAGAAGCTCGACAACGCCATAAACTATCTTATGTGGCAACAGCAGCATTGGGAAGAACTATGGCTGCTGGTTTGTTGATGGCTGCCAGTATGAAACGGTCAGGTTCTAGGGTGAATGTTCGAGTTAAGGGCGATGGTCCTTTAGGTGGTGTATTGGCAGATGCAGGATTAGATGGTACAGTTAGGGGTTATGTCGGTAATCCGTCTGTGGAGTTGCCACCTAATCATAAGGGTAAACTAGATGTTGGTGCGGCAGTAGGTACAGGCTTTCTATATGTAGTCCGCGATCTCGGTCATGGTTATCCTTACTCTAGTACAGTAGAACTGGTTTCGGGGGAAATAGGTGATGATGTTGCTCACTACTTGGCAAGTTCCGAACAAACTCCTTCGGCTTTAGTTTTGGGTGTATTTGTGGGAGAACAGGGCGTAACGGCAGCGGGAGGAATATTGATCCAGGTGTTACCCAAAGCTGCTAGGGATGAGGAGCTAGTGGCTACATTAGAATCGCGGATTGGGGCTTTATCTGGGTTTACTCCATTACTGCAAGCAGGTAAAACACTGACAGAAATTTTTAACGATTTGTTAGGAGATATGGGATTGAACATATTTCCTGAAAGTCAGATGTTACGCTTTCATTGTGGCTGCTCTTTTGACCGGGTGCTAGGGGCACTGAAAATATTGGGAGAAGCAGAACTACAAGACATGATTGTGAAAGATGATGGTGCAGAAGCTACTTGTGACTTTTGCGGTAATATCTATCAAGCAAGTAGTGATGATTTAACTCAGTTAATTGGAGATATACAAAGAGAATCTTTAATTTCTGATTAATGTCACCAGTCATACTCAAACCAAAAAACAGTAATGTTATGGGTGGCAGTGGTGAATGCTAAGGACGGATTTTTCTAGATGGGAAAGTGAGGATAGCAAACATAAAATTATCTATATTGATCTATCTACTTTCATATCGCTATTCAATTAGTGTGGTGTGAGCAATGACAGAGCGGGATATTCCAGATAATTGGTCTTCAGACCAAGCAGGAGAACCAATTGGGGTTCAGCCTAACTACATACAAAATAATCAAACTGCTGATACCGCTGCTATTGGTTCTCATTCTCAGTCCATGAAGCAAAGAAAAAAGCAAGATGGCGATGGTTTGGCTATAAATGATAATTCAGAACCTACTTTTAATCTCAATGTTTTAATTGAGAAAATGCCGCGCTGGACTAAAAATTGGGTAGTTTGGGCAGCAGTATTAACTTTAATTCCTGGAAGCATGGGTTTTCTAGCTTTATCCATGCTGTTTAAGTTACCTACTGCTCCTAATTGTCCACAAATTTTTTGGCCTTTGGCTAGTGCGTCAGTAAGGCTACACTGCGCTCAGTTGGCGGCTTCTAAGCAAACTATTAATGATTTGCTCCAAGCAATTACTCTGGTTAAGCAATTACCGGACAATCATCCTTTGCGGGGCGAAATTAATCGTCTTTTGGAGGAATGGTCACAGGATGTTCTCAGGTTGGCGGATGAGAGTTTCCAAGCGGGGAATTTGGAGGAAGCGATCGCTACAGCCCGAAAAATTCCTACTGACGTGAAGGTTAGTGAACTAGTAGAAGAGCAAATTCAAAAGTGGCAGACGATTTGGTCAAAGGCGGAAGGAATTTACCAAGAAGCGGAAAAAGAATTGCGCCAACGACATTGGCAATCAGCTTTTATGCTCACGGCTAGATTGCTACGGGTCAATAATAAATATTGGGCAAGCACTAAATATGATCAATTAAATAACATTATTGTTACGGCAAGAGAAGATGGGGATAAACTTTACAAAGCAGAAAATTTAGCAAATAATCGCAATTTAGACAGTTTGCTTAAAGCTATTAAACTGGCTGAGACTATTAAACCAGATAGTTATCTGTATCAAAAAGCCCAAGAGTTAATATCTGGGTTTGCTAGAAAAATGCTCAAATTAGCACAAGCGAGAATGAAGGAGCGAAATGCTGATCAAGCATTGGAAATTGCCCGACAAATTCCATCTATTCCTGAATTGCAAGCTGAAGTTGATGATTTTATGGTTTTGGGTGAAGCCCAAAGAAGTGCTTTTATTGGGACTACGGCTGGGTTAGAAACGGCTATTTCTCAAGCTCAACAAATAGATGCTTCTAGGGATATTTATAATGAGGCGCAACAATTAATTGCCCGTTGGCAATTAGAAATTCAAGATGTTTCTCGGTTAGAAAAAGCTCGGAATCTCGCTAGTCAAGGAACTGTTAATGATTTAACAGCAGCGATTTCGGAAGTACAATTAATTCCTGGGAATAATCCCCGGGCTACAGAAGCCCGTCAAGAAATTGGCCGTTGGCGTGGCCAGGTGGAGTCTATTGAAGATAGACCATATTTAGATCGGGCGGAACAAATAGCTATTAACGAGGATGTTATCTCATTACAAACAGCGATCGCTGAACTTAATCAAATTCGCTCTGGACGAGCATTATATCCAGAAGCCAGAAAAAAGATTAGGCTATGGACAGGCAAAATTGAGCGCATTCAAGATCAACCGTACTTAGATCAAGCCAAAGCATTAGCCGACAGTGGTAATTTGACAATGGCTATTAGTGAAGCTCAAAAAATCGCCTCTTCAGGACGCGCTTTATCTGGTGAAGCTCAATCCTCCATAGATACTTGGCAAGACCAAATTCGCGCCAAAGAAAGTTGGCAAAAAGCCAAGCAAGTTGCAGTTACCGGCACACCAGAAGCCTTAGTTCAAGCTATTCAGTTGGCAAATCGGGTATCTAGTCGTAACACTTTGCGTTTAGATGTGAATATTGCCATTGACCAATGGAGTCAAGAATTGTTGCAAATGGCACGTTCTCAAAGTGAGGTTGATGTTGCCAAAGCCATTGATACAGCTAATTTAATTCCTCGTGGTAGTGGTGCTTATACTGATGCTCAAGAACAAATTAGAACTTGGCGACAGTTTATGATTCCTAAATCAGCACCCAGTCCGTCTGTGGAATCTATCCCGGAGGAAACACCAGCAGTTCAAGAAAATCAGCCTTTAGCAAGCCCTAATTAATTGATAATTTTGCTAATTTTAAGTATGAATTAGTCTCACGCCAAGGCGCAAAGGCGCAAAGTGAGGAATCCTTGGTTTTTCAATTTCATACTTAAATTTAGCAAATCCTCACTATTCTGAGGCTTTTAATTTAACCCAATTGCGAAAAGTGCGAGTTACAGCAATTTGGCCAATCTTTTTGCTTTCTTCGATAAATCTGGGGATTTCTTTAATTGGTATTGCCGCAAATGTGTGGCTAGTTTGAGTTTCTGAATATTGCCCGTTTGCAAGGATGTAGACTCTTAATGTAGTTCCGTTATAAAGCCAAAATTCGGGAATTCCCATTGCGGCGTAAAGTTTAAATTTGTCTATTTTTGGTCGAGAATATTCTACTTCTAATACTAAGTCTGGAGGTGGATCAAATGCTAAGTCAATATTCTCTTTTTCTCTAACTAATAACTCATTTTGGATGTAATAACTGCTATCAGGTTCTGCACCATATTCTAAATCATCCCTAGTTAATGTGAGTGAACCAACTCGATTAACTTCTAATCCCAATTCTTCACACAATACCCCAACAAAAACCTCAATCAAACGGTTGGAGCTTTCGTGAGGTTTGAGTGGTGTCATAACTTCTATATTTCCCTGATGATAAGAAATTTTATTGGCGCGTTCTGAACCCATCTCAGCCAACATGGTTTTGAATGTTTGCCAGGTGATGTTTTCTAGTAAAACTCTGGTTTCTGCGGGCGTTGCTGTTGTAACCATAGTTTATTTTTCTTCCGGGTAATATATTTAAAGATAACAAAATTGGCGTTGCTGATTAAGGGTATGAATTTTAGTCTCACGCAAAGGCGCAAAGACGCACTGAGGTTTGAGTTTTAAAGATTCAATTTGGGAATTTCATACCTCAATATGGCTTCGCCACGCAGGCTATCAGCAACGCCACAAAATTTAATTCTCTGCGTTCTCTGCGCTTCTGCGTGAGAAAAAAATTCTACCCTTGAGCTTGAATTGTTCCCTATTCCCTATTCTGACTACTAATCACCCCTTCCCTAATTCCTGAGCGCGTTCTTTCGAGGCTTTAACCGCTTCGATGACGGCGGAACGAAAACCGGCTTTTTCTAAGGCTCTGACACCAGCAATGGTTGTACCACCGGGACTGGTAACTTGATCTTTAAGTTCGGCGGGGTGGATTTTGGTTTCTTGCACCAGTGTGGCTGTTCCTAAGACTGTTTGTACAGCTAGTTGTTTAGCGATCGCTCTTGGTAAACCCACAGCCACACCCCCATCAGCTAAAGCTTCAATCATCAATGCCACATAAGCCGGTCCACTACCAGATAATCCTGTCACCGCATCCATCAGGCTTTCCGGTACTTCTACAACTTCCCCCACAGCGGTAAAAATCTGCTGTGCTGTTTGTTGGTGATGAGGATGAGTATAAGCCCCTAAAGAAATTGCCGTTATCCCTGCACCCACTGTGGCTGGGGTATTCGGCATAGCGCGAATTATGGGAACTTGAGGAAAAGCTGCTTCTAATTGTTTTAATGTCACCCCCGCCAGGATAGAAATAATCAAGGGTGAATGTTCTGTGGGCAGGATATCTGCTAATTCTTGAGCCACAGCACTAAATATCTGGGGTTTGATTGCCAACATCACCGCTGTTTTTGCTGCCCCTAACACTAGGCTATTGTCCGTTGTTACCACCACCCCATATTTCTGTTCTAAATAGCTGCGGCGTTCAGCTTGGGGTTCACTGACGATGATTTCTGAGCCTTGATAAATACCACTTGCAATAAGGCGGGATAATAGAGCTTCTCCCATCACCCCGCCGCCAATTAAGCCAAATTTTATATTCATTTTCATTAGTCACTAGTTAGTGGTCACGCGATTTTGGATTTACGATTTTGGATTTTGGATTGACTCTACCCTAAAGTGTAGAAGCTCGAAAATTTGGTATTTGCCATTTTTCCCTCAGTAGGGGACATGGACTCATACCAAATTTTTTTCATCTAAAATCTAAAATCTAAAATCTAAAATTCCCGGTCAATTATTAATAGTTAATCATCCTTCTTAATTAATTAGGGACTTAAAACTATCAACTAATGACTAATTTACCCCTATTGTGCCATCCGAGTGGGTTCACTTCCCCAAGTAGGATTGGCTGCTGCTGTAGCTGCGGGACGGACGGGACGGGCTTGGCTGATAGGTACTTCATGTATTAAACCGCCTTGAGTGCTAACTTGCACGCAACTGGGGGTAAACAAGAAGATGCTTTCACCGATTCTTTCTTGATGTCCGTCTAAGGCATAAGTACCACCAGCAACAAAATCAACTGCACGTTGAGCTTGGTCAGGGTCCATAATGGTCAAGTTTAATACTACTGATTTGCGCTCCCGTAGAGCTTGAATTGCCTGGGGCATTTCTTCAAATGTGCGAGGTTCAAGAACTAGAACTTCAGAGATTCCATTAATTGCGCCTGGCATACCAATAACGTTACTCATAGGTTTGGATGCTGTTGCAGCTACTTCTTCTGTACTGGTAGGTGGATTTTCCCGCCAACGCCGATTTGCAGGGGTGGGTTCCTGTGGCGCTGGTTGGGGATTCTCCTGTTGATAGATATTCTGATAATTATTGGCTGTATCAGCTTCTTCTTCGTAGTATTCGTATTCTACCTGCTCATTCAAACCAACAAAGTCCCTGAGTTTGGAAAATATATTACTCATGTTGTACGCTCCCGGATTAAAATTCCCCTAGTTTTCCTGGCTATAAGTTACATTAAAGTTCCTTCTAGGCAGTAATCGTAACTATAGTAGATCTTTGACGCAGCAATTGTACTACTGATTTTACCCTTTAGTACAAATTCCCAATTATCAACAGATATTGATGTTAACGCCTGCACATTAACGAATCTGTAACAATGAGTTAAAATTGTAGCCTAAGGATTATTAAAAATAAAGGGGGTATGACCACCTTTGCAATTAAGAATTACTCATGAGAGTATTATATTTTTTGACTATTTGGGACTATAAACTCGCAAACTATTGTCAATCATACTGTCTGGAATCACGGCTTCAACTATATTAAGCCCGTTGACCAAACAAAATTGTACCTAATCGCACCATTGTTGCCCCTGCTTGCACTGCCAATTGGTAATCCCCAGACATACCCATTGATAATTGCTGCATAGTTATATTTGGACAATTTTGTGATTTGATGGTTTGTGCTAATTCATACGTACTATCAAATACATTTAAAATTTCTCCATCCGTCAAACCTTGCGGCGGAATTGTCATCAAACCTTGAATTTGTAAATTTTGACATTGCTTAAGTGCTGCCAAGTCAGCCAATAATTCTGGAACCATCCAACCAGATTTATTTGCGTCGGGGAGAATTTTGACTTGTAAGCATACCTTCGGATTCACTCCCAGTTCTGCCGCTAGGGTATTTAAGCGTTGTGCCAGTGGCAAGTTATCAACGGAGTGAATCCATGAAAATAGTTCTAAGGCTTTTCTGGCTTTGTTAGTTTGTAGATGTCCAATTAAGTGCCAGGTAATATCCGATAAATCTTGCAATTCGGCTTGTTTACTGGCAGCTTCTTGGATGCGACTTTCGGCAAAATCACGAATTCCTGCGGTGTATGCTTCCCGCATTAATTCAGTAGATACTTTTTTTGTAACAGCAACCAACCTCACTGTAGATGGGAGTGAGGCGCGAATATGAGCGAAGCGATCGCTAATTGAACTACTCATTGGAATGTGCGCTGAAATACACCTTGAAGTTGCTCGTACTCCTGAGAATTACCACTACGGCGCAAAGTCCGGAGGCGATTTTCCAGCATCATCCTAGCCTCAGTCCGACCAATTGGCTGAAATTTCAGGACTTTAAGCTCAGTTGTCACTAAAAAAAATAAGCGTTGGGCGTAGAGTGTGGTAAACAGATCCTGGTTCTCATCAACCATACAGATCCTATAGAGTAAACCCCAAGTTGGATGATTTATGTAAGTTTCTGAGTTTTCTGGATTCATTTCCTAGTCAAGGTGGGGAGTATATATGGCCGAGAACGGCGAACAGGCTGGAAAGTCATCAAGGTGGATCAGTTTGATGATAACTGGATGTTTTCATGCAACTGACAACCGGTATAACTTGTTCTGCAATTCACTAACATTCAGAGGATAGTATATCCCTTCCGCCAAATTTTTCGTTGACAGTGCGAAACTAACAATCTTCTTGACGGGTTCTTCTGCAAAACAACACCTTTACAAGTCTGTGATGTTGCACAGGCTTCTTTCCATCCTGCCACAATTCTCCCCCAACGGCGCAAAGATGGACATTTATCTAGCCGGCATATAGTATTTCATGGGTAAAAGTCTTGTACTGTATGACTTCTACGGTAATTTTTAGTCAGATATACTCCGCAAGGAAATAAATTGAGCTTTTGCTTAAAGGTGATATATGGATGTAAAAACGCAAGTTATAAGTAATTGGACAAAAATATTTACAGTCATTGCGAGCGAAGGGAAGCAATCACAACCCTTGGAATTGCTTCATGTCACTTCGTTTCATATAGCTAACGCCACGCTGCGCTAACGCAATGACATTGTGTAACTAATTCTGTCTCACTACTTACTAAACACGGGTGAGATTTAAACTTTTGCCAAATGACAAAGAACCCAGATGTGTAGGGGTAAAGCATGAGATCATTGGTGTCAACTTAAGCTCAAATCCGTACCACATCTCGTTCCTAGTCTCTGACTAGGAATGCAGTTGATGAGGCTCTGCCTCTAATATTATTGAAGGCAGAGCCTTCTAGAATTCATTCCCAGTCAGAGACTGGGAATGAGATGAATAACTTCATGCAATAAGTAATGCGACAGAATTTATTACCTTCAGTGTAGTTATTCACTCCCCCCCTCTAAAATTATCAAAACCCTTGATCTCTTGTTAAAGATAGGGGGGGAGTGTGAACAGTTACCTTCAGTCAGCACTCAACATCATTTAAGGAAAAACATAGGGTTTTTGTGAATGGTGTTGAAAAGGTGTAGATAGATAAATTTTTTGAAGAAATCAGGTATCTTTTTTTATAAATAATCTAAGTAATAGAACTTGCTATTTTTTCAAGTTTCTTTGGTAACTTCTCTCTTTTATGAGCTAATCCAAAATGATCTATACTTTTCAAAAATGGCTGTTTTACATAATTGTTATAGGCAGTCATAACATCATAAACTTGGTGTTCTTCATATCCTAATAAATAATCAATTACTTCACTATCTTTTACACCTCGTAAATTGTGCATTAACTGATTACGAAGATCATATTCACCATTTCTCTTCTTTTGGCAAGACCATTCTAGCAACTTCCAAGATAGTTGAAAAAATTGAGCATCTAAATTTTTGAGCCAGTTTAATAAAGCAAAATTTCGGTTAGTAACATTAAAATCATCTTCAGATTCAAGTCTGACTTTATTAACTGGGAATTTCAATTTTTGTAAAATAGTCTTTTTAAATGGACTACCTTCATATCTAACCGATTCATTTAAATATAAACCCAAAGAAATCCAGGTTATCAAATCAGAAACTTTACAGGAATTACCTCGAAAGTTAATAGTTTCATCAATCATTGCTGTTTTTGACACAATAGCAGCCTTTAAAAAAGTTTCCTGAGCAGCAGCCAGCAACGCAATACCTGGTAAATAATTCTTTTGATTGAAGAAAAATCCAATTAGATCAAGAGTATCGACAATTCTTTGAGTAGCTGGAATAACATTTAAATCATCACTATCATCTATTAGAGGAGTATTTAAGTTAAAAAAATCAACAAGATTCTTTAACTCATTAATACAATTTGAGTTTATTCCGTCTATCCCGTCTAGAATTTTCAACGCTGCACCAGGAAAACCACTGATAATTAATTGCTTGGCTTTTTGAATTTGTATGCCACGCTGATAACGAGAACTTTCTACTATATTAGATTTAGATTTTGTTTCGTGATCTTCATTGAAGTATTCATTACTCACTAAAAATTGAACTTTTTTAAACTTCCCAATAGTTATAAACTGCACAGCAGAAGATATTGCTGGAGTACCCGCTTGATGACTAACATAAACTTCCTGATTAGAGTCAATATTTAACTCTGTTAATTTTGCTTCTACCAATGATAAAGTAGCATCCCAGTTGTCAATACCTTGATCTATTTGTTCAGGATTTAAAGTTTGAAATTCTAGTTTACAGGTGAATTTTACATTTTTAAAATACCACCTTAATAAAGGTTTAAGAGTGCAAGTATCTTTCCAGTAAGGAGATTTTTCATTAAGTCGTTGTTCTTCATCACTAAATATTTGACATTGGTCTGTTAGGAGAATAATTATTTTGTCAATCTTGATATTCTTATTTGTCAAATATTGAAAATATGTATCAAAAAGTGGAAATTCCAAATCATTTTTATAGTCTTCTTCTGATTGATTTTCATAAACTGTACCTAATATCCTAGCTGGTACTGTATATCCATTATCTATTGGTAGTGCAGATGAAAAATGCCATCTTTCTAATTTATTATTATCTATTGCGTCGTTATGTAATTTGCCCCAACTGTTATTATGTTTGAGGATAATATCACTATTTCCAGTAGTTACAATCCAAATACTCATTATTTAAACTCCCCACAATTTAGTAAAATCAGTTGTTGGTAAAAATGTTAAAAACTCTTGTGTTGTTTCATCTCTTCTGTCAGGAAAAATGGTTAATAATTCAATATATTCTCTACCTCTCGGTTTAATTTCTTTTTCTCTTGTTATAAAATAATGTGGATACATCCGATGGTAAATTCTACCAATATTTCCCATTCTTCCAGTTAAGCTAGAACCTTTGATTTTTTGATTTTCTTGATATTCACCATGAAACCAGTTCACTGCTAAACTATCATCTTTATCTTCTGCTATCCGTCCCCAAATTTGTACTTTTTGAGGATGAAAAGATTCACGCCATGAACTAACTTGATCCGTTGGTGTTTTACCTTTAAATATTAACCACTTATTCACAGATGTTTTCACACTATCAATAATCTTAGTAACATTTTCAATCTTCCCAACAGGAAAATAATAGACTGTAGACTTATCAATAAATTGCCAATGACATCCAATCATGGGTTTATTTCCCGGTTCTAAATAGTCTGGTAAAAATATCCGATGATCAATTCTACGAGAAGATTTACCAAAACCACCAATTAGCATGGAAAATTTCAGAATTTGCACCACTAACTTTTTCAGTTTATCCTTATATTCATCTGTATAACTTTTCATACAAAGAATAGATAAAACGCCTTTTTTTAAATCATAAATTGGCATTTTTACAGTTTTTCTGTATGTAAATTCATTCAGTTCTAAGTCAATAGGATTAAACGCAATACCCAAATCTCCAACTATTGCACCTTTAGCACCTGCAAACCCTCCCCAAAGTTCCTTTGTTAATTCTTCTGCTGTATTTTCATCAGTGACAGCACTAAATAACCGCAATGTATGACCACGTAAAGCAGCCTTAAACATATTTGGACGAAATTCACCACTTCTATCTATTAATTGTGATGCTAATCCTTTTCCTTGCAAATTAACTGTAATGAGTTTAGTTTCTGAGTGTTTAATAGGTTGACCATAACCAGCACTTACCCTAGAACCAATACCTCTTTCTATAGCTTTATCCCAAATACTCCAGATAGTTTCCCACTCGCTATCATCTAATTCAATAGTGCTAGAAATACCAAAAACTAAAGTCGGTTGATAGAGGGATATTTGCAAAAATGCAGAATGAGAATTACTGTTTTTAATTTGCCAATCTTGTTGGGGATGAACCACATCTATTAAGGGTTTTTCTTTCCAACTATGATCTTTTGGAAATGCACCATGAAAACGCAAAATACCTGGTTGTGTTTCATTATTAATTTCACATCCACAATATCTGATTTTTTGTTCACGGGTACAATGTCTTAAAAATGCCCCCTTCATACTTGCACCAGGATAATAGGGAAATCCATTGGCAGCAATTACAGGGCGGATAAAATCATCATCTTGTCCACTATTAGAAAGAAATCGCCAAGTAATTTTATATTCTTTATTTTTTACCTCATGACTAAATTGAGGTAAATTGTGATCTATAGCTTCTTTCCATTCATTTATCCATCTTTTTGACTGTTCGGGTTGTTGAATATATTGAATTTGTCCTCTGCCGCTAATTTGGGCTTGAAACATTAAGGGTACTTCATTACTATTCGGCATCGCTATCACCTGCTTTTTTATAACGTTGAGTCCACCAAACTAAACTATCACAAAATTGAGTCAAAACCGCTAAACAAATTCGTTGATCTTCAACTTCTAATTCCCATAATCTTGCTGCATAATCTTGTACTTGTCGGGTATTACTTCCATCAACTTGATCATCAGGAAGTTTAATTCCTGCTTGTTTCATAATTTCGACAAAAGTTTTCCAAGTCTCACGCCAATATTTACCTTTTTCGGGTTCTTTAGATAGCAGTCGTAAATGTTCACCCCAAAAACGTTCTAAACCATAAGGTACAGTAGTTCGCATTTTATGAGATTGACCAATTACACCCTTTTTATCCCGATACATGAGGACTAATTTTTGTGCTTTTTGGTCTAAGTTATAGGATTTCCAAGTCATTTTTTTATACTCCTTTAAAGGTTAATTCACAGTGACCTAAACCGATAGATTCTAAACCACCAAGATAAATATCTGCGGTTTCACCACTTGTTAAAGGCTGCCATTTTTTGTCAGATTTATCATCTCTAATGGCAATAGGAAATACTAAAATAGTGCCTTCAGGTAATGCTTCGGTATTAAAAAAACCACCACCATCTACTACTTTTTGATCTGGTTTTAATCGCACACGACTTTGACGATATAAAGCCATATCATGAATCATCCCAATATCAGCATTATCTACTATTACTGCTGGTTGTTCTTTGAGATCAGGAAACCAAGGTGATAAGTCTTTAGTTTTGCTAATTTCTAAAAAACCTAAATTAAAGAAGATGGTTTTTTTACCTCCTGTTGCTTGTTTAGCTACAAGATTAGTTGAACCTGTATAAGGATCAGGAATTTGGATGTCTTTGAGAAATTTAGGTTTACCATCTACTTGAACTTGAACACTATCACCAGCAATTCTTTTATAACGTTGCAATAAACGGGGACAGCTTACCCAGACTATCGGTTGACCGGGACAAAAAACGGGAATCCAAATAATAGAAGCGTATTCTAGTTTAACTATAGATTCTGTTGTACTATTAGCTTTTCCTATTTCTCCTTCATTTCCATACCATTTATCAGCCTCTTCTTTTCCTTGGGAATTATACATTTCTGAACGTAAACGACCACGAATAGAACTACCAGGAACAATCCCAGTTTGGGTAAATTGGTCACGGAAAATTAAGTTTAAATTACCGCTTTCTTCTCCTGCTGTTGCACCTACATGAAGCGGTGCTAAGGTTTCAATAATGCCGTAGGCTTTTTTATACATTTTAGTTAACTCCTTTAATTTCTACTGGTAAACACAAACCACAACCGACCTTCTTGAGACTGTAACCTTCTTTGGGAAACCATTTTTCATCCCATTCCCACCAAGGTTTATTAATAGGTTCTTTGAGAACGTAAACACTGCCCGCAGGAACAGCATAACGTCCTCTTCCTAATGTTCCTTGGGAACGGAAACGATAGGGAACGGGCTTATCAGTTAACATCTGTATGGTTTCAGGAAAATTATTATGTTGAGGTTGACGGTGAGATATTCGATTAGAACCCCAAATCCCTGGTGTAATTAAAGCGAAAGATTTGCTAACTTTTTGATTTAAAATATCTATGATTCTTGGATTAAGTTTGTCACAGGATATTTCAACAATGTGATTTTCACCTCCAAATTTATACCAACCATTTTCAATGGGATAGTTTGATAAATAAACTAAACAAACATCATCGGGAATTTGGACAGAGTTTTCTAAAAATAGTCCATTAGCATCTTCTGTACAGCGTTGAGTTGTTTGAATTTTGGGATGTAGAAAAGAAACAAATTTCCAAGGATTATCAGCAATATTAGTAGTACCTTTCAGTGCTTTTGCTGATGTTTTCCAAGATTCTATAGTTTGCCAGCGATAATCGGGTTCTGGTTTATCTATACTCTTTTCTAACTGCCATTCACCGTTTTCTATTTTCCATTCTCCAAAGCCTTTTTTGGCTATAATTTTATGCCAAGGAATGGGAACAAAAAAGTTTTGTTTGTTATTTGATTTTGCCCAAAATGGACCTGTGACATAAAGATTATCTCTCAATTCTGTTTGAGAATATTGTTCGTTAATTTTATTGATGCTAAAGATTAAGCCTGATAATGTAGCAGCTTCAGGAGGAAATTTAGCTCCAGAACGACCAACTAAGTTTTCAGGTGATAAAAACGCTCCTGCACTACCATACATGAATCCTAAAGGATTAATACTAATTAAGTATTTGAACATAAATGCCAACCCACTTTAACTAAATCTGTTATCCAATCAATGATTAAGTTTGATCTTTCCATAGCATCAATATTGTCACCAAAACCAGTTATTTTTTTTGCTAGTTCATAATTTTTATCCTCTAGTATTTTTTTACCCTCACTGGGAAAATAAAGCTCAAAAAATTCCAGAGCTGATTTTTCAACAATATAGGCTTCATCTTTATTTTCAATTTTAAATGTGCGTCGAGATTCTAAATGTGCTAAGTCTTGATAAATGTGACTCCAATTTGATTGTTTATCTCTATCTTGATATTTCATTAAAATATCCAAATAACACCAAGGACAAGTCCACTGGACATATTGACCACTATTAAAAACCACGCGAATAGTCACCCTATCTCTCCCTAAAGATTTGGCTACTTTCTCCGCTTCCCGACAATGTTGTAAAACATCTCGCTGGGGAACACTACCACCAACCCATACAAAACCGACACTAACATTAATAGGTTGTTTATGTTCTTTCCATGTCTCATTTAATGTTAATAACCATTCATATGCTTCAAATGCTGGAATTGGTTCAGCAAGATTTTTACTATAGATAATTCCTAAAAAATCATCACCACCAGCGTAAACAATTCTCCCTAATTTTTTGCGTAAATTGAATCTATCATCAAATTGTTTTCCCCAATTACGCATTGCATCACTAAAGTTCTTTATTTCTCCATCACCATTTTCTTTTTGAGCTAATTCTTTTAAATGATCTCCAACTTTATCACCATCTCCCATAAACCAACCTGTCCATTGTCCAGGTATACTTTCTTGATTATTTTCTGGTTGTGCTGGTTGTGGTTTACGTTGAATTTCTTTAAAACTTTTGTCGAGTTCTTCTATCCCTAATTCTGTGGCTATTTCATGTCGAGTAACTAGGCGCTTTACTAATTCGGGAATACTCAGTTTTTCATTATCTGCTATAAATTTACCTTCTGGTGTTTCTGATTCTTCTTGTGTTACTGCTGCTAGTCTTGCATAAAATTTTTCAATTTCTTCCTTTTCATCACTATAATTCATATTTTTAGGATTGCGCTTTTCTCCCCCCAAACCAGGAAACGCAATTCCATCTGTACCTGTTAAGCTAGAACTCTCACCAATCCAATTAACAGCACTCCAATCACGGGATAATTTATTAGTTTCTAAATCATTCATTGCTGCTTCAATAGAGCAACCAGTTCCTTGAAATATCTCCCAAGTATGACCACCCCAAAGCGTCCACTCACGTTCCCAGTGATATTCAAATTCAGGTGGAGGTAATTTTTCCTCTATCCAAGTTCGACAAACTTTTAACATCTCTTTCCATGCAGAAAGTAATATTTTTTCTGCATCTTTTTTGCTCATTTCTCCTTTAATCAGAATGCGGTTAGGCATCCCTTTTTGTAAATTAGGTATTGCTGGAGAAATTACTTTTAATCCGTTTTTCTTAACAGACAAAACTAGCTGCTGACTCAAATAAGAGAGAATCAGAGATGCACCATATAAGTCTCTAAGTTTACGCGATTTCTCGATAAACCCTTGAACAGGTGCGAAGGTGATAGCAGTATATTTAGTCATGGATTCTGTATCTCCTTGTCATTGTGTCTACTATGCAGGGTATGAACTAGATGAGGTCAAATAAGTATATTTAATCATGGGACTTGTTTCTCATTGTGATGCTTAGTTTTTAACATACACGCTAAAAGTCATACTCTGTTTAAAAAAGATAGTTTGTAAAAATTAGTTAGAAAACTCAACAGGTTTTGTCACAAATCACTAAGTTTTTGCTAGTAAGTTTAAGCTCGTATGGTCATATCTGAAGATATATCAACAAATTTGACTGTTGTTTGTAATCTGTGAAGATTCACGGATTTGTGTTGTGTTTTTATCTTAGCAGTAAAAAACTGGTTGTAAACTGCTACTCATGCGAACGAGGAAATTTACTGGTTACAAGGGTAGTGCTAGACTACATCCCCAACGTTTAAAGTTATAACCCTCTGTAGGAAACCATTCCTTTGACCATTTATACCAAGGTTGTTTTATAGCTTTTTTGATAACATATACACTACCTGAAGGAACAGCATAACGTCCGCGAGATAAGCGTTTGGTGTTACCAGTACCACCTAACCGATAGCGAAAAGGTTGAGGTTTTTCTGTGAAAATTGATTCAATTTCCCATACAGGTTGAAATTCATGATCTTTGTAAATCATGGGTTGAATATAAGATAAGCGAGTAGAACCCCATACAGCAGGAGTAATGATGGCAAATTGTTTACCAACGGGTTCGTTAAATAACTCTTGAGTTGAGTTAGCAATTTTTAAACAATGTATATCTACTGTGTGTCCTTCACCACCTAAACGATAGCAACCATCATTTAAAGGTATGTTACTGAGATAGATCAAACAGGTATCAGGATCTATTTGTACAGCATTTTCTAAAAATAAATTTTCTTGACTGCTATCACTATCAAGGTGACGTTGTTCTAGAGAAAATCGGGGATGTAAATGTGGTATGTATTTCCAAGGATTTTGATGTATTTCTTTTGGATTATACCAAGATTTAATAGGTATCCATTGTTCAGTTTTTATCAATTCATCTGTTAATAAATCACCTGTTTCTAGTTGCCATGCTTGAGTTTGAAAATCCCAATAAAATATATCTTTAATTTCTCCATTTTCTACTAAATAGTTAAATGGCAATGGGACATAAAAATTTTGTGGTTCTTCTGTATATGACCAAAATGGTCCAGCTATTTGCAGTGAAGTAATTAATTCTGTTTCTAGGTTAGCTGCATATATTCCTGATATGGTTGCTGTACTGGGGGGAAATTTTCTATTTGATAAGCTAATAAAATTTTCTTCGTCAATAGAACGACCTGCACTACCATATAAAAATCCTAAAGGTTCGATAATGATGAGAAATTCAAACATAGTTTAATGGAAATAAAACACAAATTCTGATGTTGAACAATATGTGATCTTTTGTGCGATCGCATCTTCTTCTGGCAATAATCCCTAACCAATAATTTCAATGCAGATTAAGATTTGATAGAATTGCTAAACTCGTATAGGTAAAACAGTTGTTTATACCTATGCCACAAGTATCACCAGTATCAAATTCTTCGATAAACTCTGTTTCTCAGTCCAATGATCACGATTAATACTTCGTGAGATTTATCATCAATTTGGTAAACTATTCGGTGGTCTTTTACACGCACTCTATACAGGTCTTGATTGTGATAAAGCTTTTTAACTCCTAAAGGCCGAGGATTTTTTTTCAAGGAGTCTATAACAACGCCTACAGCCTCTTTGAAAGCTTGTGCAAGTTTACTAACATCTCTCGCAGCACAAGGCTTCAGAACAATTTGGTATTCCATAATTCTCTATTAACTTCTCTGTGTGTTTATTGAACGTTTGAATAATGAGGGTTTTTCCCTTCTTTAGCCTGTGTTGTGGTCGCGTATCCTGTTCATCGTTGAAAATCCTTAGTTTTTGCGTCTATTAGTCTGATTTAGCACAGAAAAAATAGTCTGTCAATAGAAATAAAAAATTACATCAAAATTAGATCAAGAGCAATTACAGCCCAAACCGTAGCTTAACATCTTCCCAAGACACTGCTCCTGATTCTTTTATCGCTTCCTCTGCCGCTTGAATATCAAGCTGATCTTCTAACTCTTCTAACTCCTCCAATATCTCTAACTCTTCAAGGGGAACTAAAGCTGCCATAGGTTTTCCAGCTTGATGTATAACAATACGTCTTCCCTCAATTGCAACTTTGTCTATAACCGTTTTAATATTTGCATCATCAATATTTATTTGCTGATTAGTCATATATGTTACTCAAAATCAATAATTTGTCAGTATTCGAGCAAATTAAACTATGGGAAATTATTTTTCATTGCTCAAATGCCTTTTACAATAGCTCATCATTATCTAATCTAACAATGATGCTATAATTGTAAAATGTAATTCCCGACGACTGGGTAAAGTCGCTTTGTTGGAAACAAAATGAAACTTGTGTATTTATTAAACGTTTGAATTAAAAACGTTGTGATTAAACAAGATGATTTGGTACTTCACTATCACAGATGAAAAACCAAATCATTATTGTTTTAAGAGAAATTAGTAGCGATATTTTTTAACTAGGCGGTTATAAACCGCACAAATACAGAAAAAACCCAGATGTGCGGGTTTTTAATATTGCTTCTCTGCAATTATTATAAATTCGTGATTCGCTTGAAAACACTAGACTTTGAGCTTTGTTAAATGCAGACAATATAAAATAAGTTTTATTGAGGATCGAAGAAAATGTCTACTCCTCCTATCTGTCACATCCTGATTGGTGTCCCTGGTAGCGGTAAGTCCACTTTCGCCACTGAATTAGCCAAATTGGGGAATTATCGCATTGTCTCTACTGATGTTATTCGTCAAGAACTCTATGGGGATACCACTATTCAGGGTGATTGGATAGATATAGAAGCAGCAGTAATTTCTCAAATCACAGCAGCATTGGCTCAAAATAATGCTGTAATCTATGATGCCACTAATGCCAAACGTGCGTGGCGACTGGATTTATTAGAAAAGTTAAATGTAGCTATTACTTCCCCGGTTTTATGGATGGGGTGGTACTTAAAAACCCCTTTGGCAACTTGTAAAGGATGGAATCAACAACGCACCCGTCAAGTTCCAGATGTGGTAATTGAGAGTATGCACCAATGGCTGCAAGATTTTCCACCAATGGCCGCTGAAGGGTTTGCAGCAGTTAAGGAAGTTGATGTCACGTCCCCAAAGTTCAACTTTCACCAAATCTCTACCCAAATTCAACAGCTTTCTCGAATTCTAATCAACCGTAACAACCGTAATAGTCAAATTACTTTTCATGCTTACAGTAAATTGCTGGATTTTGAGCGATTGATGTATCTAATTTCCTTGATCATTAACTATCCGGGAATTGGTAATCTACAAGCAAATCACCCCAGTTTATTAGCCAGCATTTTGGGTAAAATCCCTCGATTTACCAGTTCACTAGAAGAAATCACCGCTTGTATCAGCCAATTATATGGCAATATCTATGCAGATGAAATTGCGATCGCCTTTAATTTACTATGGTTGCAGCAAAATTCCCTCATTGGTGTTAATTCTATCTCTTCACCTTCCCATCTCCCTATCTCCCCTGGCGCTGTTTCTCTGACTGCTTCTGCATCTGTAGTAACTCATCCCTACTCCGATTTGCAAGCGTTTCAGAGATTGTTGCAAACCATTAGGTTCATCTTACATCATCCGTTTTTATCCAATTCTGGACAAGGAAGTTTAAAAACCTTGGTGTCTGCACTACAAGAATATGAGACTATTGATAGTAATACTTTAGATTCTGTCCGTAAAGATATTGAAAAAGTCCTTAAACCATATAAAATATTACATAATTTTCCTATGCGAGACGGTTATTTTGCGGGAACGGCAATTTTATCAGCACTAGAATTAACTCAGGTGTTTCAAGTTCTCCAGTCTCAAGCACAAAGTCTCAATGACCCGATAGCACTAGAAATTTATGAAACCTTTGCTACTCGCATGGCACAAAGTCGCTTAGAGGTCAGTGATATTTATGCAGTACGAGCGATCGCTAATCGCAGTATGATTGACTCAGAATATTTACCAGCAGAATCTCTAGCCAAAAATTTACAGCAAGTCGAGGAAGCGATCGCTCAAGGACAACTGTTAGAATTAAATCGTTTTCCTGGTGGTGGTAAGTTTACCCTAGATGAAGAAGGGTTCTTTTTCGCTTTTCCATTACAAATTGTTTTTTCCAACACAGCTTGGTATTTGGGTTATGAATGTGTATCAGGCAAATATAATGGTTTATTTCGTTTTGAACGATTAGATAGATTATTCATTGGTCAAATACAAACAAAGGTGCGTTCTCGACAAGAACAAGAAAGTGCCTTAAAAAAACTACAAAAACTATCTGAAGGAAGTGCAGGAATTTTTTTAGGTTACAATCCCCAAAACCAACAGCAATTTCTGAGTGTTAACAAAAAAGAACGTTCTCTAGTGTGTATTACTATTGAACTGTGGTTTAATGATGAACTTTTTAGATTTGTTGCCGAAGGAACTAAACGGTTTCCTCCACAACAGATGAAAATGTCTCTACCAATCACAGGTAAGAGATTAACTTTGCCTAAATCTATTTTTTGTCTTGATAAAACAGAAAATAAAACCTTTCCTCATCGGTTTCAAGTCATATTACCTCAGTGGTCTTTAGATGATGTAGAGATTTTGCGCTGGATTCTTGGTTTTAAAGGAGGAGTGAAAGTGATAAAACCAAAATCATTAGTTAATAAATTAAAACAAATCGGTGAAGACATTGTGAATGTTTATAAGGGAAATGCCGAAAACCCCTGAACGGTTACTTCCTAAGTCAGGTACATCTGTGCTTTAGACAAGGGATGAAGGCTAGAGGCAGGATTTATCCTGCATTGATTTTAATCCATATTCGTGATACAACTATATTGTCACTAAAGACGTAATATCCTGCATTGATTTTAATCCATATTCGTGATACAACTATATTGTCACTAAAGACGTAAAAAGCTACCGAGGGACTCTCGGAAAGTTACGCTTGTCAGATATGATTTCGCCTGCCAGGTCTAACGAAATCAGGGCAAGAACCCAAATATTTAAGGCAGTGCCTGAAACTGGGATAACTGAGGGATATAGACTGAAACTCTCTATAGAATCTCCGCGTCTTTAGACCGGAGAGTGTCAAGTCTTTGTTTTGACTTTTGACTTCCGCCTTGCAGTACTAGCACACTGCGGCGTAAGTGAACCAACCATTCTAAATCGTTACAAAGCCTATACTGTCTTTGTTTTGACTTTTGACTTTTGACTTCCGCCTTGCAGTACTAGCCCCCTCATCGCTTGCGGGGAGGGGGTTGGGGGTGGGGTTCTTGTTCCAGGTTTGATGACAATTTGCTGTAATAAACGGTTTAACCGTTCCGGGGTATTATTTCAGGGACGGTTTCAAAGTATTCACATCCAAGAAACTGAATATCTTGTCAATCTTTCTCGCTATATTCACCTCAATCCAGTAAAAGCCGGAATAGTAAACCATGCTGGAGAATGGGAATTTTCTAGCTATTTAGAATATGCAGGATTACGACCAGGAACACTTCCTAACATAGAATATATCAAAATACAAATCGAGTCAGAATCAATTTATCAACAATTTTTGCTAGATCATAACTTACCTAATTTTACTGACTTCAAAAAACTACTAATCGATGATTGAAAAGAAAAGATCCCCGACTTCTTAAAGAAGTCGGGGATCTGGGATTTGGGATCTAATTAAATGATTAATTTTAATATTCTATTTGCCTTCATTTGCGACACCTAAACCAATTATACCCAAACAACATAAACCATAATAAATCTCTGGCTCATTCCCACATTTACCGTCTTTTTGGTCTTGTCTAATAGATGCTTTTGTTGCTGTTTTAAAACATTGGGAATAGGCTTTTCCTTTACTTGCTAACGCTGGCGTTGCTAAACCAAAAGTGAAAAAAGCCGGAATAATTAAGTAAATAAATCCCCTTCGATTTAGTAAATGTGAAGTTCTCCGTTGTAAATTTGCTTGTTGCTTTTGTCCAGTTAATGTTTCCGCAGCTATTCCACAATCGGTAAAGCGTTGTTGAGAGAGATTAATAGCTTTTTTTAAATCCTGTTCTAAAAAAACACCCTTCACATATTCTGAACAAGATTCACCATTATGTAAAACCCGATGAGCGCAACAATACCCCTTATAAGGTGAAAGATATCGTTGATATAAATTAATAACAGTAACTAGAGAATTGCGGAGAAAATTACTAAAAATCTGCATAGTTGACTTCCTGAAATTTCCAAAAATTGACAATTAAAAACTACATTATTTACTTAATTCTTCAATCTGTTTTTTCGCACGAGAAATAGCCAAAGCATTATCAATAGGAGCAATAATTGTCCCCGCAACTGATCCTATACCAAAAGCTCGTGCCATAGCTTCTTTATTATTACGAGCAGTTCCACCAATTACCATCCCTATTAAAGCCCCACCACACATAAGCCATAGAACTGCTTTCCACCGTCGGGTGTAACAATATCCACCAATGGGAATGAGCAGAGAAAGGAAAACAGCAATCCCTATATTTAATCTAGAAAGGCGTGCTAAATATTGTAATTTTTTACGTTCTTCTTCTCCCTTAATTGAATCAAGATATTGACGTAAAATTTCTTGATCTTTATTTTGTTCTGACATTGTAGAATTTCCCTCACCAATCTGGTTATGTTATTTACATCTCGTGTAACAACATAATCTCAATTTTGTGATTATTCAATACTTTTCATGCGAATGAGGAAATTTAAAATATCCTAAACCCAAAAATCCCCGACTTCTTTAAGAAGTCGGGGATCTCATATCTTGATTCCACTTCCTATAAAAGAAGCGATAACTTGGGAAGGACAGGAATTTACCGCTCCTGTAGTTTCCATTAATTCCACTTCCTATAAAAGAAGCGATAAAACAAAGGACGGCACCCTGCTTGCCTACAACGAGATGGTTTCCATTAATTCCACTTCCTATAAAAGAAGCGATGAGTTCTTACTAGATAGATAGAGTAAACCAATTGGTCGTTTCCATTAATTCCACTTCCTATAAAAGAAGCGATTTGGTGCCGTCCAAGCTACCAAGGATAAGGTTAGTAGTTTCCATTAATTCCACTTCCTATAAAAGAAGCGATGTCCTGCAAAGGCTTTATCAAAAGCAAATTTTCGC
The DNA here is from genome assembly GCF_002368115.1 of Dolichospermum compactum NIES-806. Classification (NCBI taxonomy): domain Bacteria; kingdom Bacillati; phylum Cyanobacteriota; class Cyanophyceae; order Nostocales; family Aphanizomenonaceae; genus Dolichospermum; species Dolichospermum compactum. The sequence continues at coordinate 3,842,956 of NZ_AP018316.1, forward strand.
AAAATTGCCCCGCCCCTGTCGCTGTACATCAGATTAAGTTTCCATTAATTCCACTTCCTATAAAAGAAGCGATTTTTTAGGGGTTGGTCACATATCACCACCAAGCAAGCTCTTCTGTTTTTTCAAGTTTCCATTAATTCCACTTCCTATAAAAGAAGCGATATTGACTTGCAGCTATCCACTGTCTCAAGTACAGGAGAAGTGTATGTTTCCATTAATTCCACTTCCTATAAAAGAAGCGATATCAATAAATGGTCAAGGGTTTGAGATAGTAACTCAGTTTCCATTAATTCCACTTCCTATAAAAGAAGCGATACAGCAAAACTTACCAAGCAGCCCGGTCTTGGGGTAGCGTTTCCATTAATTCCACTTCCTATAAAAGAAGCGATTAAACCATTTGTGATTAGCTGTATACCCGTAGAGTACAGGTTTCCATTAATTCCACTTCCTATAAAAGAAGCGATTTCCCGGAGAGTTCCAATTAAAAGTCCAGATCCAAGGGTTTCCATTAATTCCACTTCCTATAAAAGAAGCGATTACCCTAGGTACCCTTAGTAACCGCAAGGTTAAGCTTGTAATAGAGGTTTCCATTAATTCCACTTCCTATAAAAGAAGCGATCTGAGTTACTAGATTACATGGAAATACAAGTGGAAGATATCCAGTTTCCATTAATTCCACTTCCTATAAAAGAAGCGATACCACCAACTCCTAATGAATATTGGTAAATTGCTAAACTTCTGTTTCCATTAATTCCACTTCCTATAAAAGAAGCGATCTGAATACAGTTTCTCAAGAATGTGTTAAACACATTGTTTCCATTAATTCCACTTCCTATAAAAGAAGCGATGCAGTCCGTACTGCTGCTGACAGAAGGTCTGACCAGCTTGCTGCGTTTCCATTAATTCCACTTCCTATAAAAGAAGCGATTGTTCAACTAGGAATGTCGCTGGTCTTTGAGGCTAGTTTCCATTAATTCCACTTCCTATAAAAGAAGCGATTGTGCTACGAGCACACTGTTGTCACCAGTTTTCCTTGGCAGGATGAGTTTCCATTAATTCCACTTCCTATAAAAGAAGCGATTAGATAGCTGGGATGAAACAAAAAGATACTCGTTTCCATTAATTCCACTTCCTATAAAAGAAGCGATTTTAAAATTCAAAGGACACGAAGTTGAAGTTGAGACCTACGAAGTTTCCATTAATTCCACTTCCTATAAAAGAAGCGATACGAGACTGAGAAAAGGATGAATCTTGAGACCCAATATTGGGCTGTTTCCATTAATTCCACTTCCTATAAAAGAAGCGATTTGACGGCAACCCCGGACGATATTTCGAGGTCTACGTTTCCATTAATTCCACTTCCTATAAAAGAAGCGATGCTCCTGGAGAGGTAGGGAGAAGCCCCCAAGCTTAACTGTTTCCATTAATTCCACTTCCTATAAAAGAAGCGATACCCGTCATTATAAACCCATACAGTGCCTAATGTCTAGATGCCATTTGCGACGGGGTATCAATTAGGGGCTGCTTTTAGAAAATAAACAAGCAATCAAAACCCCTGAAACCCTTATACAGAAAGACATCGGCCGGGTAAACGGAAACATCAGCATTTCCGCCATTGACCTGACCCCGCCGCCAACAAATCATCACCAATAAATAAATTCGTCATTCGCATGAAATCACTTGTATAAATTTTCT
>NZ_AP018316.1:3844833-3880644 GCF_002368115.1 Dolichospermum compactum NIES-806
ACTTGCGTAAGTCCTATTTCTGTGTGATTTAACTTAAAAAAGTACAATTAATACCGAATCCCAACTAAACTATGTATATTTCTAATCGTGCTGCCTTAGTGCGGAACTTAGCCGTTGCATTCCTCAATGGGACAATCACACTAATTATTTTACTAATAGCACCTTTAGGACTGGCAGCAGTAATTATCAATACTATTTTAGTTACTATCGCCACCTTTACAAATGCTACAGCCGGAGATAGTGTTGTGCGTTTTTTACAACCATCTCAAATCAAAACAATGATAGCAGAAATCATGTACCAACAGTCACAAATCACAAAAAATTGATCATAAATTCCAGAATAATATAATCTTTAGTTTATCTGCATTTGATATATATGCGAACACTTTATGTTTCTCGTCAAGGTTGTTATATTAGCCTCAAAGCTGAAACCTTAATAGTTAAACAAGGAGAAATAGTACATGGTGAAGTTCAATTACCACTCCTAGAACAAATATTAATCTTTGGTAAATCACAAATTACCACCCAAGCCATTCGTACTTGTCTTTGGCGAGATATTCCCATTGCCTATCTATCTCGTATGGGATACTGTTATGGAAGATTAATGCCAATTGAGCGTGGTTATCGTCGCCTATCTCGTTATCAACAAGAGTTAACACAAATTGATAAATTGATAGCAGCTAGAACAATTATTCAAGCCAAATTAAAAAATAGTCGCACCTTTTTACAACGTCAGCAACGCCGTAATCCCTCTCAAACCGCTGAAATTACCATTAAAAGTTTAGAAGTATTAGCGCAAAAAGCCGGGGAAGCAGAAACTATCGAGCGTTTAATGGGTTTAGAAGGTGCCGGTGCTGCACAATATTTTAACGCTTTTGGGGAATGTTTAAATAATCCTGATTTTGTCTTTTTAGCTCGCAGTCGTCGTCCCCCAGGAAACCCCGTGAATGCCATGCTCAGTTTTGGTTATCAAATTTTATGGAATCATCTACTAACACTAATTGAACTCCAAGGATTAGACCCCTATTATGCTTGTTTACATCAAGGAACAGAACGCCATGCAGCATTAACTTCTGATTTAATTGAAGAGTTTCGCGCCCCAATCATTGATTCTTTGGTACTGTGGTTAGTCAATACCAAAATAATGAACATTGACAATGATTTTGAATATCATGATAGCGGTTGCTACTTAAATAATTCAGGCAGACTTAAATATATCAAATATTTCTTACAACGCCTAGAAGAAGAAGTCCAAAATTCTCAAGGAGAGAAACAACCACGTTGGGATTTAATGACACAGCAAATTAAAGCTTTTAAAGATTTTGTTTACCAGCTAAGTAAACTATATAAACCTTATCAAATCCGTTAATGTTATTGTATGTAATATAGCGGTATGCACTTGCATGAGATACATCATAGCCCCCTCATCCCTTGCGGGGAGGGGGTTGGGGGTGGGGTTCTTGTATCTCACTCAATCGAGAACCGCTATATCATCTAAGAGGTTGTTTGAAAAGCATGAGATGAAACTGATAATCTCCAAAAACCTAACCCCCTACCCCCTTCCCTCGTAGAGAAGGGGGGTTTCAAAGCCTTTTTTCTTTCAATACCTTGTCCAAATTGAAAAAAGTCTTGATTTGTAGGTTGGGTTGAGGCACGAAACCCAAAAAATGCGTCGGGTTGCGCTGTCGCTTAACCCGACCTACAAAAAATGGACAAGGTATTGTCTTTAAAAAGTAATAAGAAGCCCACTGAAATCTCCAGTTACCCCTGGGATTTCAAAGCCTCTCCCCGCTGCGGGGAGAGGTTTGGAGAGGGGTTTATTTATCTTCAATCAAAAGGCTCGTGAGATTCAGTATACTCCCCGCTGCGGGGAGAGGTTTGGAGAGGGGTTTATTTATACATTAAAAACTTTTCAAACATCCTCTAAATCAGATCCCCGACTTCTCTAAGAAGTCGGGGATATTGTTAAGGGAATCTGGTCTTGTTACCGATGTTTCAGAGAAGGGAAATTTTTCCCACCTAATTCAATTTGTCCAGTCACACACCCAGCCTTTAACCTATTTACTAAATACTCCAAATCATTAGCAATAAAATTTGTCCCATGATCTGGTTCTACTAAGCTAATTAAATTGACATCACTGATTATTTGCTCACCTAAATCAGCAATTCCTAAAAAATTGAAAACCCCTGATTCATAAGTTCCACAAGGTACAGAAGGATTATTCATCCCCACACAATATTCATTGTCTTGAAACCAATCAAAATCAGGATAACCATGAAAGTGAACTATGGGCGCACCATTGGCAATCAATTCTGGTGTATATAAAGCCGCAGCTAAACTAATAGCTAACATCACATAAATATCATAAGATGGTTTAATATCTGCCTTCTTTGAATTACTTCCTAATGGTAATTGCAGATGTAATTTATCTTGTAAACCAATCCGCAAAATATCAGCATCAATGCTTAAATCTGTCTTATTTGCCCCAGAACGAGAACTAACTAGCCAAATATCAGGTATTTGTTTAAATCTATTTTCTGCATTAATAGTCAGTTTAATATAACGTCTACCTTGTTCATTTTGGCGAAGTTCATAACTACTAAATCCGACTACAGGTAATAAATTTTCCCATTCATCAATAGTGATTTCTGGCTTACCTACATAATGAGGAGGTTCAGCATAAGCCACAAAACCATAAGATACTCCTGTTCTGCCATTCACAATGACATTAACAATATCTCTATGGGATTTTCTTTTAACAACTTCATCTAATTTAAACCCAGCCGGAAATAAACCTGTAGATGCTAGATCTTGACCTAATTTAATTAATTTTCCAGCATAGTTTGATAAATGAGGATTATATTCTCCTATTTCAAAACGACTAATTAATAATGGAGTAATCGGCACAAATACTTTAGGAATAAGTGATTTTAAAGCAAAGTTCTCGATTTCATTAGGGGCAAAATTAGAATCAGAAAGATTCATATTGAGAATCGAAAATTTTTCATGAGATACACCAATAACAATTTCTGAAAAAGTTTTCACTAATGTATTTATGCCAATGCGAATTTTTTCTGGATAGGGTGTAAGTGGACTAACAAATTCATCATCTATATCAGTCATAATTATTACTTGTGTATTTGTCGGGTCTTCAACATATTTGGCAGCATGATCTTCAGCCCAACTACTTAACTTAGCAATTTGTACAACGGACATTTTTTGTTTTTCTTTCAGCCATGTATAAGATAACTTATACCAAGTTTCAGCGACAAGTATTCCTAATTTTCTTAACCATGAATTTGGTCTTTCTACATCTATTACAGCATCAATATCCGCTCTGACACTCTCCATTTTTAAAGATTTATGCCAGTTACTAAGGGGAATTTTAATGGTATGTTTCAATTCCGTTGTTGCTTCTTTCCAGGGAATTACCTTCACCCCATGCTTTTGGAGATAAAATATTAATTGTTGGCGAAATCTGACAATAACTTGATTATGATAATAATCGGGTAAAGGTCTAAAAGTAACTTTTAGGTTTTCAGCCATGAACTGAGGATTAATAATTGGAGGTTGATATCCTGTAGGTGATTCTCCAGAAAAACCACCAATTAATTTACCAATAGTTTGCAAACTAATACCTTGTATTAAAGGTTCATGGGCATGGTTATTAGTAACATTCATTTCCTGAATTAATGCTAAAATATCTTCTTTATATTTAGCTATTTCTATTTGTATTTCTGGAGTAATTACACCCTTGGGAGAACGAATATTCAGTTTGCTATTTTCTGACCAAAATAATACACCTTGTTGAGTGAGTTTTGCTAAAATTTCCGCTGCGTTCATCACAAAATCTCCCGTATTTAAAAATAGGAATTTAGAAAAGAGGACACCTGGCTGAATTAGGCTACCCTAATCTAGCGAAGTGTCCCAATAATCAAGGAGGAAAAACTGGTTTGTCAGTAATTAAACAGAATTTGTAGAGGTTATATCTGGATAATTTCCGACTGAGAATTTTCTAATTCTTCAGATAATCTGAGAGAAAGTTCTTCAATGGTGGGATAATACCAAAGGTGGATAAGTGATAATTTGAATCCCAAAAACTTTTCGGCTTTACTAGCGATAACTATGGTTTGTGCTGAGTCTAAACCGTAACTATCTAAAGGTTCACGAATATTTATTTCTTCTGGATTAACTCCCAGTAAAGAGGAAATTTCTGAAACTAACCAAGCTTGTATTTTAGTAGCGTTATCTTGGTTTTCTGAGAGAGAATTAGAGAGATTATTATTCATTTATGTACCTCCCGGTATTAAATAATGAGATGAGACTTTCATGATGTAATCAATGCAATTATCAACAAGTCTTTCCATAGTTTGGTGATTCAGTGAAGGTTGAGAAAACACAAAATTTAGAGTCATTTTTTCCTGAAAAGTAGCAGCGTGAACAATAAACATCCCTGCATATAAAGCATGAGAACCAACAAAACTGATTTCTTCTAGTTCTAATTCTCCATAACTATGGGGAATATTAACTTTGCCAACATTAGAAACTGATACTGTAGGAGATACTTGATTAGGGAATAGTAAAGAAAAATTTATCAAATGTTTAGCGAGAAATATCATTTGAAAAATTTCTCCTTTGTGAATTTTTTGATTGAGATTATGTTTGACTTTTCGCGCTAATTCCCAAAAAGATGTATTATTGGTAATTCTATAAAATTTCATCAAAGACGCTGCTAAAACCGTCATATTTTCTGTACTAATTTCTGGTTGTAACCGTCTTCTTAAATCAAGATATGATAAACAACTAACTCGAATATTATCTTCATGGTTTTTAGTCAGTTGTTTGGAGACTGTTAACATTAGTGCCGCACATAAAGCACTTTGCACTGTAGTATTTTCTTGTCTGCATTGCTGAATAAACTGCCGTGTTGATTCTTCGCTAAGTTGTCTATGAATGATTTCGCAACGACGTTGAGGAATAGGAACATATTTTTCTACTCTTAATGCTTTTGGTTGATTCCAATATTTTTGAAGTGCGATATTTAATAATAAAGCAACTCTACCTAGTTTGCTTTTGAAACTATTTGTCCATGTGGGTAATAGTTTTTCAATGGGTGGAAGTGGTTCTAAAGTAGTAACTATGGGAAGAGATTTACCTTCCGTAATCTTTTGACAGTAGGTTAAAATTTCTGAGTGAAGTTGGACACTTGATAAACCGTCGGTAATAGCATGATGTGTTGTTGTAATCAGATAATTAATATTTTGCTGATTTAATATCTTGACAAGTACGACTCGCAGCAGGTATTTACTACTATCAATTACCTGATTCATTTCTGCATTAACAATCGCTTCCCATTCCTGACTTTCTCTAATATTAACAACTTGTAAAGGAAGTTTACCTGTACCTTTAGACTGATAATAGTAAGAATTTCTAGAGTTAATAATATGAGAATTAAGCGCAGGATGACGATATTGAATAATATCTAAAGACTGTCTGAGAACTGTTTCTTGAATATTTCCTCGAATCCGGCTAATAGTAACTACATTCCATGTTTTAGCCCGTTGATTCAGGATTTCCATTGTTTCTTCTAGCTGTCCTAACTTTCTATTTATAGCCATATTTATCACAACCTTTGGTAAAATGTAGGTTGGGTTGAGGTACAAAACCCAACAAAATTCTTGATAATGTTGGGTTTCACTCTCGCTCAACCCAACCTACTTTGTGGATGATATTGACTGTATTCTTCTGGCATTTGTAAGCCTTGAATTTTCAAGTTTTGAATACGATATAAATACGCTGCACCTGTCATGATTTGATCTGCCACATCAACTACTCGGCGATTATTAATATCTGCTAAATAAGAACCACGCACCCAATTATTAAAACTTCCCATTGCTGGTCCACACCAAATTTGATAATCAATTTCTCGACCTTTTTCTCCAGTATTAGACCACCGGGAAGATAGTCCTAAATACCAGCGAAATATTAACGCCATTTTTAGTTGAGGATTATTAGCTGCTTTGCTTAATTTTTCTGGGTTACGTTGAGATAAATAAGTAGATGTTTCTTGCCAAATTTCGGCAATTGTTTTTCGCAGAATTTGTTTTTCTAACTTTTCTATTTCATCTGGGGGAACTTCTGCAAATGAATTATAGTTTCTGTATAGTTCCCATAATTTTTGAGCGCGAAGGGGGAAAAGAGTTCCTCGTTTAAGAACTTGTAATTTGACTCCCATTTCAAACATATCTGCTGCCGGTGCCATCATTACATCAGTCATTTCTGCTTCAGCTAGTAACTTTTTTGTATATTCAGAAGTCCCAGCTTCAACGCAAGATTGATTAATAGAACCAGTGACAATATAAGCTGCACCCATCATTAAGGCTGCTAGTGCTGATTGCGGTGTAGAAATTCCGCCAGCCACACCAATTCTTACTGGTTTTTCATAATCATATTTGCGTTGAATTTCGTCCCTTAATTCTAAAATAGAAGGTAATAAACAAACCAGTGGACGATTATCTGTATGTCCTCCCGAATCTGCTTCTACAGTAATATCATCAGCCATAGGAATCTTTGCGGCAAGATTAGCTTGCAATTCGCTAATTAATCCTTGTTCAACTAATTGAGTTAAAATTTTTGTGGGTGCAGGTTGGAGGAATTTAGTAGCAACTTCCCGACGAGAAACTTTAGCAATAATTTTGTTTTTGATTTCGATTTCATTGGCTGAATTTAAACTTAATCCAGCCGCCCGATAGTAGACGATATTATCACTTAAATCTAAAAATGCAGAGGCTTCAATTATTCTGACTTGATGCTGTAAATACAAATCAATTAAACGCCGTTCAATAGCAGGTTCACTAGGGCTATGAAGCAAGTTAAACGCATAGGATTTGTTATGCAAAGCTTGTTTAATTTTATGAATTGCTGCTTCTATCCGGGTAGGAGATAAACCTCCTGCACCAAAGGAGCTTAAAATGTTGGCTTTTCCCAAGGTAATTACCATTTCTTCAGATGCAATACCTTGAGCCATTGCTCCAGTCATATAGGCATATTTGACACTGTAAAACTCTAGAAAAGCTGGATCACCTAATTGATGAAATCCGATTGCAGGAACAGTTAAAAGCATTTCTAGTTTTTGAGTTTTACCGTTAGCACTATATGATAGACTGCCTTGATTGCTAATACCAATTTGTCCTTCTTTATTCAGAATATAACAAGGAGAATTTAAATTCATCAGTGTGTTTTTAATATTTTCTTTATCAAAATACACACTATTTAAATCGCCTTGCCATCCTTGATAATTGTTATTCATTGAAGGGGAAAATTTGAGTTGTTGATGTTGTTTTAACATGATTTTTGAGGTGAATATTCTATGGAATTTTTTTTGATGAAAATGAAACTGCATAGAATAAGACTTCAACAATATTTGACTGCAAATAAACGCAGATGAATTAATTGATTTCATGATTCTGTGCAGTTTCAAATATTCTTGTGATAATAATTTCTACTTTTCTTTTCTGGTTTGGATCACCATTTTCTTGTACAAGTCTAATTGCTGCTGAAGAAAGAGACTAAGTTGTTGCAGTGATCTTTGCCGGGACTGTAATAAAAAGCTGTGTGCTTTAGCCATACGGGCATTATTTTTATTTAAACTTTGATAATTAGGGATAGATTTCATTTTGTATTCATAATTAGACAAAGAAGTATGTTCTGCAAATTTGAGATTAGGCAAAGAATATAAAGGTGATAAATCTAATTCAACTCGATGACTAAAGAGTTTAGCTAAGGCTTTGATAATGGAGGTATGATCATCTACACCTCTTCTATTTAGAGATACAGCTAGATGTTCTTTGTCTTTGAGAATTTCGCTAATCCAACGACTACAGTTACTACCAACACCAACTTCAATAAAGATTCTGATATTATCATTGTAGGCACGATTAACTAAGCGAGGAAAATCAAGTTGGTGACAAAGGGCTTTAGCAATATTTTTGCCTATTAAATTACTATCAATTTTGATAGGTGCGTATTCTGCCGCAGAATAGAAAATTGTTTTGGAATTGGTTTGGATAGGTAAGGTATTGACCTTTACTAATTCATCATATTCAGAGTGCATTGGTTCACAATGAATTACATGATTAATTGATGTGGGAAAAGCGTCACATTTTAAGGTTTGAATAACTCTTTTGCAAGCTTTAGTTTCACCAGCAATAATGACTTCTTCAGGCGTATTAATTAAAACAACATAAACCCGATTCTCATTTTTTAGAACTTCTTGTACTAAGGAATAGGAACATATCAAAATGTAGTTACTCCAAAATTCTTCACTTTTACCTTCATGAATTAAGGGTAATCCCCAATGCTGACGAACTGCATTTTTAGGACCAGATAGCCGAGTTTTAAATAAAGGAGATGAGTTCAAATAATCACTCGTACTTTTAAAGCTAGTCCAGACACCTTGTGCTAACATCATACTGGTTTCACCAAGACTATAGCCAAAACTATATGGTGATTGAATCTGGAAATAGTTTTTCAGAATTGCTGTCATTAATCCGGCGATACCAACTTCTGATTCCAGCATAGAGACGGGATCATCTATTAATGTTTGTTCTATGCTTTCTAGTTGTCTTCTTAATAACTTATTGATACTACGAGGATAGAGAATTTTTTCAATATTGGCGACTCGATTATAAACACTTTTGATGACAACATCATTATGTAGTTGAGGAAAAAGACGAAAAATATTTCTTCCTAGTCCTATATAAGAAGTAAAAGAACCAGGATAAACAAAGGAAACATGACCTTTTTTTCCTTGGGGATTAACCGTAAAATAACTACCAAGAGGAGTTTGCCAGTCTTTACCAGTAGCAAAAGCAATTTTCACTCCCTGAATTGCTCTTTCAACTTCTCTTTTTAATTCTTCTGGATGTCGTGAGAGAATTGCTAAAGCGTAAGTTGATTGTTTATATTGCTGATATTTTTGAAAATAATCATTAGCAAGTTGAGATATGGAATAACCATTTGTGAGACTTTGTTGAAGTGCGATAATTTGTGTTAATAAAGAAGAACGATCATCAGCCGCAATAGGAAATAAACAATAAGGCATTTCTGCTAAATATTGACTACTGCGTTCTACTTGGCTGATTTCTTCGGACAAAATTAAATGTCCATAAATATTATTTTCTTCCGTCATATTTACCGCAGCCACTCTTTTAGTCGCACCAGGTTCTAAAAACCAAGGTTTTGATTCTACTGCTACATAAAAGGGACTTCCACGCCAAATTTCTGGCTGTTTAGGATTAGACCATTGGGGAACACCGGGAATATAACGATGATATAGACAAAGTGCGGTTTTGATGAGGCTAAATATGCCAGATGAGGCTTGTGTGTTACCAATATTTGCTTTAACGCTACCCAGTCCACAACTCAGATTTTCTCCCCCTGTATGATAGGCTGATATTAAACCTTGAATTTCCACTATATCTGCGTTGGCGATCCCACTAGCAACAACTTCTAAATAACCAATATCTGCGGCTTTAACATCTGCTATTTGAAACGCCTCCTGACAGGCTTGGGTAATAGTTTCTGGGCGAGTGGGAGAATGTTTCACCACACTCAAACCATCAATGACTGCATAGATGCAATGATTTTGTTGCTTGGCTGTTTCATGCAGTTGTAATACTACTGCGGCTGCACCCGCTGTTTTAATTACATTTTGAGCTTTTTCGTCATAACTGAAAGTATATACACCTTCATTAATTTCTATCGGATAACTCTTGTCTATTCCGACAATTAAAACAGCTTCAACTTGCTGGGTAGTTAATAATTTTTGACTGACATCCAAAGCTGATAAAAGCGAATTTTCTTCGGAAAAAAATGCTAATTCAGCAGAAATATAATTAGCTAACTTGGCGGAATTGTCTGTGGGAGAGATGATGATTAAAGCTATTTTTAAATTTGGTTGAATTTTAGCATCTTCCAGCGCAGAATTGATCAATTCTCGACTTAATGGAGTTTGCTGATAATCTTCAGATGTAACTAAATTTTGCTTGCTTTCATAAATCAGACGTTCAAATTTATTTAATGTTGGTGAATTACTAACAAAACAATCCATACCGACAATTGCTAACTTTTGATTTTGTACAATTGATTTCATTATTATTCTCCGTTTTTTACAAACTAATTGAAATAGAGGACACAGAAAAAGATTTCTAGATAAATACACTCTTAAATCCTCTCTGCGCCTCTACGTGAAAAAATCTAATCTTTGTCTGTTTGTCGAGGTAGAATTGTTCCTTTAGCCCCAATCATGCGATTATAAATTTGTCCTTGACGGTTATAGGTAATCACATCTGTAACTACTGATGATTCTGTTTTTGATTGGAGTTCACAAGTAACATAAAATGTTTCACCAAAAGGGACTTTTGCAAACTGTTCAAAATTCTTTATTTCTGATGGTAAACATCCAACTTGATAAAAGTGTTGTGTCCAAATCCAGAGAGAATGAATCTGGACATCTGCTATGTAAGGATTGAATGTTTGCACCGGAAATTGTCCCTGTTGCTGTGTTGTTGGTTCTGGTAAACAGCATTCAATAGTCATCTGACTAGGACTGGTATTTAAAACTGATTTTACCCCCTGAAATGTGCAGCCATGAAATAGACTAGAAGCATTTACTTGATATAATTCTTGATTGCTTTTGAGAAAATTTTCATCCTGATTAAATTTCAGGTTCTCATAGTTTGGAGGTGTGGGAATTTCTCTTTTAAGAATTAGATTTGTGCTGAAATGATAGCGGATTTTTCCGTCTGGTGTCTTACTGCTAATTTTAGCAGCAAATTCTATTTCCTGATTTTCGTGTTTCGCCAGTTCTTGAAGTTCTAAAATATATTCACTTGCGAAGTTTTCATCAAAAACTATGCCTTTTAAAACTTTGAAATTGGACGAACTGAAGGCTGTAAATCCAGGATAGAGTTGTTCGCAAGCATTAGTCATCCATAATAACCCACAGGTAGCAGGAAGCACGGGACGACCGAGGATAACATGATCCTGTAAAAATGGATTTTCTGTTAATGTTAATTGGCGTTTAATGCGATAGGTTCTTAAATCATTTGATAAAGTTGCAGGAACATAAATTAAGGGACTACCAATCACTAATTGAACCGTGTCTTGATTAGCCGTCGTTAGTTCATCAACTAATATTTTTGTTCCTGTTTCTACGGGAATAACTTCAATTCCTCTGGCTGCAAAAGCTTTCTTTAATTCTGGTGATACCATGCCACTTTCCCAGGGTCCCCAGTTAATAGCCATTACATGACAATTAGGGTAATTATGTTTAATTAAGTGGGCGGATTTGTTGAGGATTTCATTGGCTGTGGCATAATCTGATTGTCCCGCATTTCCATAAAATCCCACTACGGAAGAAAACAAAACTAAATATTGCAATTGATTTGCTGGTACACACCGCAGGAGATTTTCTAAACCTTTAACTTTAGCTGCATAAACATTCTCAAAATCCTGAATTGATTTTTTTTCAATGCGTTTATCAGCTAAGTTTCCTGCACCATGAATTATACCTGTTATCGCCCCAAAACGTTCAATTACATCTGCAAGTTTTGATTCTAGTAATACTGTGTCAGTAATATCTACACTCAGATATTCTGCTTCTCCTCCTGCTTTTTCAATAGCTTTAAGAGTATTTTGAATTTCTCGCTGCGAGGAAATTACCTGATATTTTTTCTGCACCATTATTGGTGTTGGTTTTTCTCCTTGGGCTTGAAAATTTTCTAAAATTCGCTGTTTTAATTCTGCTTCATTTTCACAATCTTCTGCCCAAACTGGTTCAACTTCTGTGCTGGAACGCCCTAAAAGAATAAATTTACATTGATATTGTTGAGCGATTTTTATGACACATTGGGCTGTGATTCCTTTGGCACCACCACTAACGATAAATACCTGATCTTTAGTAATTTTTTTTGAAGAACTGGTAGTTGGTAATGGGCTGAAATCTGCAATTAAAGTAACCCTTCCTTTGGCGCTATATCCTACTTCTTGAATTAACAAGTTTGCATCATGAATTTCTGCAAGGATATGTTTTATAGATGTTTCTGGATCTAAGTCTGGATTTAAGTCAAGGGAACGACAAAATACATTTTCCCATTCTTGATTAATACTTTTACTAAGTCCGAATAATCCTCCAGGAATTGCACTAAAATTATGGGTTTCTCCTAATCCAAATTCACCATCTAAACGCGCAACGGTAATAAAACAACTACGTCCAAATTTTGCAGCTTCGTTGAGTGGTTCTTTGAGATATTTAGCGATTAAGAAGACATGACGCAGAATAGATTTATCTATGTCTAATGGTATTGTTGGGTGAAGGTGAATAAATGCAGCTACAGTACCATAATTATCAGCAATCTGTTTTAACTGTTGTTGTAAACTGTCTTCATTCCAATCAGTTAAAATTACTCGATTGATGCCCTCATTAACATTTGATCCGACACCAGGGAAACTTAAAACTACAGTTTTCCAACCTTTCGCTATCAAAATTTCTGCTAATTTCTCTGTAGTGGAAGAACCATCATCAGTTATTAATGCAATGTGATTTTCAGGAAGAGAAAATTCTAAACTATCTGGTGTAGTAAGTTGCTGTAATTTAGCAATGCTGCGGCGGATATTTGGTGCAGATGTGGTTGTGATTACTTCTACTATTTCCTCAGATAATAAGTTAGGAATTCCCTGGGCTTGTTGCTGCATATACGTGGCAATTTCGCCTAAAGTTCTCAATTCTCCAATTTCTTCGGGGTTGGGTTTAGGTAAATCGGGATATAGTTCTAATAAACCTCCTAAAATTTCTACTCGTTTGATAGAATCAATTCCCAAATCTGCTTCCATATCCATTGACAGTTCTAGCATTTCCACAGGATAACCTGTTTTTTCACTGACAACTGTTAGAAGAATATCGCTTAAATCTTGGGAAATTTCTACTTCTTGTTTCTGGTTTTCAACTACGGGTGTGGCTGTAATTAATTCTGGTTGGGAAACTTCTACTAATACCTCTTTGCTAGTAATTGCTGTTGATATTTCTACCTGTTGATTTAAGATATCTGGAACTAAAGTTTGCATATATTCGGCAATTTGTTCCAAGGTTCTTAATTGTCCTAATTCTTCGGGGTTGGGTTTAGGTAAATCGGGATATAGTTCTAATAAACCTCCTAAAATTTCCACCCGTTTGATAGAATCAATTCCCAAATCTGCTTCCATATCCATTGACAGTTCTAACATTTCTACTGGGTAGCCTGTTTTATCACTGACAACGTTTAGTAGAGTTTGACTAAGGGTAGCTTTATCTATATTTGGGATGGTTTTTTCTTCACGCAGAGGCGCAGAGGCGCAGAGAGGAAGAGGTTGAGAAATATTCTGATTCAGTAAGTCTGGTTTTTGATCATTTTCTAAGTCTTGTTGAATTTGAGGATGATTTACAAAATTGATGTCTTTATTTTCTGCGGTCAGTAAATGCAAATGTTTTTGCAGAAGTTGAAAGTAATTTTGGGTATATTCATGTTGATATTTGAGATATTGTTCATGAATGCGGAGGGTATCACCTTGATGATCATGAAACCGCATCATGTTCTGGTCAGAATTGGAAATTGCTAGTTGTTGAGTTTGGAATTGATGTTCTGTAGTTTGATTATTTCCCAATAATAAATACTGTTGCTGCATTAATTGAGAAAATGTCTTTGTGTATTCTGTTTGATTGTGTAAAGATTGTTCATGAACGTGGATAATATCTCGTTGTTGCTGGCTAAATTCTGTGATAATTTTTTCTAAGTTGTGAATAACTTTTCCATGGTTATCTGGTTGGATTTCGACTTGTTCTAATTTACCATTGAGTGAAGTTGGGTGGTCGTTGTTACCCTGTGATTGATGATTCTCATTAAATGAAGTTGTCGGTTTTTTGTTACCCTGTGATTGATGATTCTCATTAAATGAAGTTGTCGGTTTTTTGTTACCCTGTGGTTGATGATTCTCATTAAATGAAGTTGGGTGGTTTTCATTAATTGTTGGTTCAGGAGATAGCACTCTTACATGATGACCATTTTCTAAAGCTTTCGCAAATTCTTTTTCAGTTCTTTCGGTAATGTTGGTACTATTTAACCGGACATTCAAAACTTTTTTAGCAGGAACTTCGGGAATTTTAGTTGCGACTTGATAGGGATCTAAATTTTGCAAATATAATCCAGCTACCTGCAATTGAACTATGGCTTGTCGAAGAGTTTTGTCGCTATTTTTGGTATGACTTGGATTTACGGCTATTGCTAGGTGTGGTTTATCACTTAAAATGTCTTTTACCAAATTAGTAAGGACATTTTTGGGTCCAAATTCTACAAAATAATAACCGCCAGCAGCATAGATATTTTCAATTTCCTGCTGAAATAATACCTGATTTAACAGTTGTTCTTTGAGAATTTTTTGAATGGCGTGGGGTTCTTGAGGATAACGGCTACCTGTAACATTAGTATAAACAGGAATTTGGGCTTCGTTGAAATTTACTTTTTCAACGGCTTGGGCAAAAGGTTTTTGGGCATGAGATACTAATGGTGTATGAAATGCTGCGGAAACTCCTAATAAAAAAGTGGTAAAACCTTGATTTTTGAGAATATCTTGGACTTGAATAATTTCCTCTTTTTTTCCAGCTAATACTACTTGGTGCTGAGAATTTTTATTAGCAACTGCTACTTGGGGAAACTTTTTAATTACTTCGGTTATTTGATGAATATCTCCTTTGACAGCTAACATTCCTCCAGCATCAAAATTGGGATTTGCAGGTGCAGCCATAGCTTGTCCTCTAGCTTTTGCTAGGAACAAATAATCCTCTTCATTTAACACTCCTGCAACCCACAAAGCTGTTAGTTCACCAAAGCTATGACCGGCAACAAAATCGGGTTTAAATCCAGCTTGTTGCAAGATTTTATATAAGCCCGCACTAAATACACCAATTGCCGGTTGTGCATATTCAGTTTTTTGCAATGTTGCTAACTGAATTCGCTTTTTTGTTTCATCAAAAACAGGTTGAGGAAATACTACGCTTGATAAGGGCTGTAACCCGTCTTCACACAATAGGCTATCCATGTGCGTGTAGGTTTGGCGCAAGCAGGGAAAATTCATTACTAATTCCCGCCCCATTTCTAAGTATTGTGAACCTTGTCCAGAAAACAAAGCCACTACTTTACCTGTTGTGTCCATCCCCTTTTGGCGGTAGTAAACCCCTTGGGGATGTTCCCAGGATTCGGCTTCAGGCTTGTTTTTCAGCCCTTCTATGACAATTTGCAGTAATTCCCCAGCTTGCGCTAAATTATCGGCGACAAAGCCTACTCTGGCATAATTAACGGGAATTTTAGCGGTTTGAGAATCAGTAATTAATTGTTGATAGTATTTTTCTTTACTCTCATTCTGTAATTGTTGTTGGATGTGTTGACAACGAGATAACAACTCTGAAGGGGTGAGGGCAAATAGCAGTAAGGATTGTGGAGTATGGTGTAAACGGTAAGGGTGATGATGTTCATGTTCATATTCTTCTAAAACAACGTGATAATTCGTACCACCAAATCCAAAAGCACTGACTCCCGCCCTTCTGGGTTGAGTAGGATGACTTACCCAAGGTCTAGTTTCTGTATTTAAATAAAATGGTGAGTTCTCAATATTCAGTTTAGGATGGGGGGTACTGACATTAATCGTCGGTGGTAAAACTTTATGATGCAGCGCTAAAGCCGCTTTAATAAGACTGGCAGCACCAGCAGCCGCTTTAGTATGTCCAATTTGAGATTTAACAGTTCCTAAAGCGATATGCTGTTTTTTCGGGTTATTTTCGCCAAAAACGCTGGTAATAGATGTAAATTCTGTAGGATCTCCTACCATCGTTCCTGTACCATGTGCTTCAATTAAACCTATACTAGCAGGGGAAATTTCTGCATCTATATATGCTCGATTTAAGGCATTTATTTGACCTTCCGCGCGAGGTGCATAGATACTTTTATACTTACCATCGCTGGAACTGCCAACGCCCTTGATGACTGCATAAATGCGATCGCCATCTCGTTGAGCATCTTCTAGGCGCTTAAGTACCAACATTCCCACGCCTTCACCTAATAGCATTCCATCTGCATCAGCATCAAAGGGTCTCACCTTTTCCCCTGGAGAAACAGCAGGGGTTTTACTGAAGCACATATAGGCGAAAATTGAGTTATCAGTATCTACACCACCAGTAATCATCATGTCGGCGCGATGTTCTACTAATTCGCTAACAGCCATCCTTAATGCACCTAAGGAACTTGCACAAGCTGCATCAACTACGCAATTCATTCCCCCCAAATCCAGACGGTTAGCGATACGTCCAGAAATCACATTTGCTAACATTCCGGGGAAGGCATTTTCTTCCCATTGCACATATCCACTTTTGAGTTTTTCAATAATTTTTTGGCTATCTTCGTCTGATAAACCACTATTCTTGAGAACTTTTTTCCAAAGTGGATCTTGCAATCTTGCACCTAAAGGAACAGCCAATTGTCTACCAATTGCTACTCCTAATACTACTCCTGTTCGTTCATGATTAAATTGTCGAGATGCACCATAGCCAGCATCTTCTAATGCCTCTTTTGCTACTACTAAACCAAGTAATTGAGAAATATCTGTCACCTCCAAAATATTGGGAGGTAAGCCAAATTCCATAGGATTAAAATCAATATCTGGTAAAAAACCACCTCGCTTACAATAGGTTTTATCTGGTACTTTTGGATCAGGATCATAATAATCATCTATATTCCAACGGGATGCAGGAACATCAGTAATACAATCCACTTTCTGAATAATATTTTCCCAGTATTCCTGCAAACTCTTCGCCTGGGGAAAAATAGAAGCCATACCAACAATTGCTACATCATTTGTTCGCAATTTATCATTAATTTCATTTTTCATATTTGTAGTATCAGGCATATTTTTTTTCACCGTTATCATCTTGATTACAGACTTTTCACAGTTACTAATTTCATCTTTTAACTGTGTAAAAGCAACTTCAAATTTGGAGGTAGCCATGATCATATTTTGCTCTTTTGAGCAAGCAATATGGAGTTAAATTGTCAAGAATAATTGACCGCAGATAAACACGGATGAATTCGCAGATTTTATGACTCTGTACAGCCTTGGATGAAGTTGGTATAGGTAAATATTGATTTTTCATCCTTAACAGTATGGAAATCTTTTTTGCGTTAATTATTGATGAATACTGTGGCGGTTTAATATGGAATCCTCTGATTAATCCTGTAGTCTATAAATTAATTTTTCGCCTAAATTAATCTTAGTTTGGTGACAACTCTATTGCAACTCATAAGCAATTTATGTGCAACTTCATAAAAGTCTTGCAAATGTAAAATTGATAGAGTTGTCCGTACAATATGTTTGCTTATCCAATACATAAATTATTATCTAAGTTTTAGCCATTTTGACCAAAGTTGCATATAGATTGCATATCCTTAGTTTTAATTTATTAAAACTTTTATTTTGCTCTAAATAAACATCATACAGCAGAACTTAAGAGTCAGAAGTTAGGAGTAAAACTCTGGTTTTGAATTTATATTCTGTACCGCATTGATCTGCAATCTGCTGTAAATCCTCTTAATGGCAATAAAATTTTGAATATGTAATTATTGTTCATTAGTTTCTAATACCAAATAGTGAATTCTTGCATCTATCTACAGAAAGATTTTTTTATATTTGTAAAATTAATCACTATCAAATATATCTAAGGAATTAAAAAAATATTTTTCCATCAACTTAAGTCCAAAATTTGAGATAATGAAAAATTAGTAATTCTTAATCTATTTAAGGAGTTGATAATTTGATGCTTGCAATTTTTACAAACCCAAGATATTGCGATAAATAAGGTTTTATGAAACAATTAGTTGCATATAGGTTGAAATTCCCAAAAAATAAGTTTAACCTAAATTATTAAATCAGGGAAATTTAGACTGTGAATTTAAAGCGGTCTTTGAGCGTAAAATTAGTCAATTAAACTTTATTGCATTATTTGGCTTCTGCAATATTGGAATTACAAAACTACAAGGAATTGCTGGCATGAGACTATCTGAATTAGATCCACTCATCCCGCTGAATGAGTTACGAGAAGACCTCCTCAAATTACCAAAAGGTTACTCATTTCATGAAGATGAATTAGTAGATTTTCTGTCACGGAGAAGATGGCCTGAAAGTAATCGTCGAATTGATAGAACAACATTCTGGCGGTGGCGTAATGATAACGCTATTGAGCATCAAAAAATATTCAGTCGCTTGGATCTTCTCAAACTTTGTCAAATTTGTGATCATTATCGAGTAGACGGAACACGGAGTGAATACCTGGCAATCATGCGGAAGAAAAAAGAGAAAGAGGTCGTGCTGAATAAATAAACTTTTGATATTGGTAATTGGTAATAGTCAGCAACTAATTACCCATTACCTATCAAAATTTTAGCATTTAAATATTTTGTGTAATGGTTAATTAATCAACAGAGTAAATAATTTTTGATCAATAGTATTTTTTGGATATTGCATCATATATAAGGTTGTCAAGAGATGTTATCAAGTGTAGTGACTTTTCTGGTTCTTATTGAGAATCAGAAATACTGTCATATTTCCTAATTTAAAAGACAAAATTATGGTACACAAAGAAAAGCACTCATTAATAAAACCTGTCAGTTCGTGGCCGATAATGTTAGCAAGTTCTGGAGTTATAGCTACCAGTTTAATATCTATCTATAGCCTTTCATATTTTCAGAAAACTTCTAAATCAACTTCTACAATATCTCCTACTATTCCTATTTCTGCACCTACCATTACTGCTGTTGCTGCTTTAGGACGTTTAGAACCCCAAGGAGAAGTAATTCGTCTCTCCGCACCCAATTCTCAAACAGGGATAAGAGTTAATCAACTTTTGGTAAAAAAAGGAGACAAAATTCGTCAAGGACAAGTAGTAGCAATTCTTGATAGTTATATTCCTAATCTTGCAGCTTTAGAAAAAGCAAAACGACAAGTAGAAGTCAGTCAAGCCAATCTTCAGCAAGTAGAAGCAGGGGCAAAAAGAGGTGATATTTCGGCGCAAAAAGCCACAATTTCCCGTTTAGAAGCGGAATTACGGGGATCAATTTCTAGCCAAAAAGCCACAATTGCTCGTTTAGAAGCTGAACTAAAAAATTCAGAAACCGAAAATAAACGATATCAGAAATTATATCAAGATGGTGCTATTTCTGCTTCTGATGCAGATACGAGAAGACTACGCAGGGATACTGTGCAAGAACAACTTAATGAAGCTAATGCTAATCTAAAAAGGACTGTAGAAACTTTGCAAAAACAGTTAAGTGAATCTGAAGCTAGATTGAATAGTATTGCAGAAGTTCGTCCTACAGATGTGCAACTAGCTCAAGCAAATGTAAAAAGTGCGATCGCATCTGTTCAACAAGCTCAGGCGGAGTTAGATTTAAGTGCTATTCGTTCACCTATTAATGGACAAGTTCTCAAAATTAATACTTGGCCAGGAGAAATAATTGCCAATAAAGGGATATTAGAATTGGGACAAACTCAACAAATGTATGTGGTTGCAGAAGTTTATGAAACTGATATTAAAAAAGTTCGTCTAGGTCAATCAGTAACTATCACCGGTGAGGCTTTTACAGGAAAATTAAAAGGGACAGTTACAGATATTGGTTTACAAGTTGGTAGACAAAATATCTTTAATACTAATCCTGGTTCAGATACAGATAATAAAATAGTTGATGTAAAAATCCGCATTGATCAATTAGCAGATAATCAACGAGTTTCTAGTTTAACTAATTTACAAGTTCAGGTACTTATTAAGATATAAGTCTAAATTGTAATTTGTCTGCTTAATTTGATGGGGATAATGACTAAGACGTATTTGGAAATCCTATGATTATATAGAAAATAGGAGAAAATATGATTTTAAATATACCTTTAGCTTGGCTACAATTGGTAAAGCAAAAAGTACGCTTTCTTGTAGCATTAGCGGGTATTGCTTTTATTTCTGTTTTGATGTTTATGCAAATTGGGTTTCAAGATGCTCTTTATGCTAGTGCGACTCAAGTACATAAACATCTTCGAGGTGATTTGTTTTTAGTTAGCTCCCAATATAAATCTTTGACTTCTACTCAAAGTTTTCCTCGCAGTCGTTTATATCAGATATTAGGTTTTAATGGAATTGCATCAGTTGAACCGTTATATGTCCAATTTGCTAAACTTAAAAATCCTATCAATGGTCGCAAATATCCTATTTATGTCCTGGGATTCGATCCGGTTAAATCCATATTTAGATTACCGGAAATAGATCAAGATTTTCAATTACTCAAAATTCCTGATCAAGTATTTTTCGACCGAGCGGCACGTCCAGAATTTGGACCAATTGCTGAATATTTTCAGAAAAATAAACCTATCAGTATGGAAATATTTAGTTATTTAGGAACTGTTGGTTACAAAGTTAAAGTCAGTGGTTTATTTACTCTTGGTCCTTCTTTTGGTGTGGATGGTAATTTAATAGTCAGTTCTTCTACTTTTTTTAAAATCTTTCCAGAACACAGACCAAATCAAGTAGATATAGGCTCAATTCATCTGCAACCTCATGTTAGTCCTCAAAGGATCTTAGCGACTTTATCCGCTAGTTTACCAAATGATATCATGGTAATGACGCGCCAAGAATTTATTGATTTTGAAAAAAGCTATTGGACATTAAGAACACCGATTGGATTTGTGTTTAATTTGATGGTAACGATGGGTTTTGTTGTTGGTGTAATTGTTGTTTATCAAATTCTTTATAGTAATATATCAACCCATTTTGTCCAGTTTGCTACACTCAAAGCCATGGGATTTAGAAATAAATATCTTTTGAATGTTGTCTTTCAGCAAGCTGTAATTTTAGCTGTCTTGGGTTACATTCCCGGTTTTGCTATCTCTTTAGGACTCTATGATATTGCCAAAGATGCAACTAAATTACCTATTGTGATGGATATAAATAAGGGTATATTAGTATTTACATCTGTGATTGTTATGTGCTTAACTTCTGGTTTCTTTTCTACTAATAAATTACGTAAGGTAGATCCAGCAGAAATTTTTAATTAACTACTTATGCAATATTTACCTGCTGCTAATATTTTGGAAATCACCAAGCTTAATCATTACTTTGGTCATGGTAAATTACAGATTCAAACTTTGTTTGATATTAATTTGACGATCAAATCTGGAGAAATTGTAATTATGACTGGACCTTCTGGTTCAGGAAAAACTACTCTATTAACATTAATTGGTGGTCTGCGTTCTGTCCAAGAGGGAAGTTTAAAATTTAATGGACAAGAATTATTAAATGCTAGTAATGAAGAATTAGTCCAAATACGTAGGCAAATTGGTTATATTTTTCAAGCTCATAATTTACTAGATTTTCTAACTGCTATGCAAAATGTGCAAATGTCTTTAGAATTGCAATCGAATATTTCGCAATGGGAATCCTATGTTCAGTCCGAAGCCATGCTTAATGCTGTGAAATTGGGGGATAGAATTAATTATTATCCTTCTGATCTTTCTGGGGGACAGAAGCAACGAGTGGCGATCGCTCGCGCTTTAGTGAGTCATCCTAAGTTAGTATTGGCTGATGAACCTACGGCTGCTTTAGATAGTAAATCAGGACGAGATGTGGTGAATTTAATGCAGCAATTAGCAAAAGAACAAGATTGTTCAATTTTAATTGTTACCCATGATAACCGCATTTTAGATATTGCCGATAGGATTATTAACATGGAGGACGGTTATTTAATCCAGCATCAAGTTTAGGGTGATCTCCCAGAGTTTTATTTAACCAAATTTACTAAAAAATAAAATCACTAACCAAGGAATTGTTAAATCAGGAATTAACCCAGCGTAATTTCTTAAAAAAGGTATTCCCCTTAGTAAAATAAACCTTAAAGAACGTAAAGATACAGAACGATTACCATTTTCATCTACAAATCCATATCTCTTGGCGACTTCAGCGACAATTTGGATTTTACCTGTATATTTAATAATATTAGCATCACCAGCTAAACTAGCGATCGCTCTCCCAGTGAATAACGGTGTTTCCCAATTATAACCATCACCAAATGATGAAGATGTCCCATGTTCTAAACTCTGTTCTTGAGCAAAACTGGTAATCTGTTCTGTACCGACAATCCCCGGATAAATAGCTACAGAAGTCACATTATATTCTTTCAATTCTTTGGCCATATCTGCTGCTAATCTATCACAAGAACTTTTCCCCACACCATAAGGAACACTAAAAATATAAGACATTCCGCCCCAAGAAGAAATAGTAAAAATAATTCCCTCTTTCCGCTTTATCATCATTCTGGCAGCATAAATACTAGCCCAGAAATGTTGAATAGCGTAATAAAACTTTACATATTGAAATAAACTTAGCCTATAAGTGCTATTTTTCATCTTATCCAAATAAGTTTTCTAAACCAATGAACATAACTTATTTCCTGACACATATAGGACTGAAGATAACGGAGTTTATCTAATAAAGTTTTGCCAAATTCTTGCGGTATTTCTATTAGTTGCAATATCAAATAAGCGATTAAACAGCACATTATCTGAATTCTAATTCCATTCTCATTCTTTGTCATAAGTCTGTCTAACTTGAGGTGCATTTTTAAGAATTTCCATAACAATTCAATTTGCCATCTTTGTATGTAAATTTCCATAATCTCTTGATTACTAACTTGCTCTTCTCCTTCATTTAATAAGTTTGTTGCTAAACGAAATTCACTCTTAGTTTCTATATCACAAAATGCTACTACTCTAATTTCCACTTCTCTTTCATCTTTGCCAACTTTACAATTACCATTTTCTAGCATTTCTAAAGTGACATTATTTTTAATTCTTAAGACAAAAGCTTTATTTTTTTGTTGTTTTAATTCAGATATTCTTTCGGAGGATGCAAATCCTCTATCCATTATCCCTACTCCTTTTGACGGAATTGCTTCTACTGTTTCTTGTCCATATTTATGGTCATGTCCTTGCCCAAAATGAATCACCATTCCACCAACTTCTGATGTCAAACTATCTAACCCACAAAATAGTTTTACTTGATGATATCCTTGACTCCATAATAATTTACTTGTTAATGTAATAATTGTTGAATCTATAGGAAATAATGCTTGGGTTTCTTCCTTTCCTTTTTTCTTTCTCAGTTGATTGTTTAATTCAGTTATTATCTCCAAAAATACTTGAGTATCTCTCTTTTTACTTGCCTTGGAAAAATTTGATATTTTTAAATCTATCCCTTGATTATTTAGTCTTTGAAATAAATCTCTCATACTCACTATACTTTTATCCATGACATACTGTAACCACACTGATACAAATGAAAATGTGTCCAGAACTGGATAATCTTTTTTGGGCAATGGTTTCAATATTGTTTTGACCACTTCTGGGAAATTCTTTAAGCGCATAATTTGATAATTCTTTATCTATATTTTTTTAGATTGTATCAAATTATGGTACTTTTTTTTAATCTTTTCCTAACATTCAACACTTCTGATACTAGCCACATAATGACTTCGTAAACCGACATGATTCGCAGCATCCCAAAAACTCGGTTCTAACTCCCAAAAAGGTTTACCAAAACCTTCTCTGATAGCTTGTACTCCTGCATAAACATTATTAACTAAAATATCCAATTTACCATTTTGTTCTCTCTCAATCTGGGCAAAAAGTTGGTGGATTTGCTCATCATCACTATGATCAACTCGCACAGAAATACAAACCCCACCAGCTTCTCTAACGGCGGTTTCAGTTTCTCGTAAACTCCCACCAAGACCGTCATTATTAGCTTCAAGAGTGCGTCCTGTAATATAGACTGTAGCACCAGCTTCACCTAATCCAATCGCAATTCCTTTGCCAATCCCTCTAGTAGCACCTGTGACTAATGCTATTTTTCCTTGCAGATGTTTAATCATTTTTTTATCAGGAAATTTGTATTTTTAGTATAAAATTATTATATTAATATTTTCAATTATGTTACCTGGTGTTTCTCTTGAAGATCATGCTTGTGCATTATTAAAGAGTGATACTTGGTTTCTGCATGAACATCCTTAAATTTATTTAAACATATTTATTTTTATTGAAATACAAATAAGATGTGTTTGTTAATCAATACTTCGCAACGCTAACGCTTTTTGCAATTTGGCAAAGGTATTGGGCGTTGCTGATTAAGGGTATGAATTTTAGTCTCACGCAAAGGCGCAAAGACGCACTGAGGTTTGAGTTTTAAAGTAGGACTTACGCACGCTCACTAATTTACCATGATATGAATGAACGAAATTGCGTCGTTTTCGGCTTTGGGAATAACTTATTGAGTAGGGTGCGTCAGATAGAGGGAATCTGTTTTTTTGTCAAAATATCGTGTCTGACGCACCCTACAAGGGATAAAATTTACGTTACATATTTGGGGAATCTTGTCAATGCGTAAATCCTATAAAGATTCAATTTGGGAATTTCATACCTCAATTCAGCAACGCCAGGTATTGTTGTTGAAGAAAAATTCACCGAATCGTAGATGTGATGGGGTTCTTAAACCCGGTTATTCATCCACCACTCGCACAAAGTTCATTCTGACTCCTTCTTCCTTCTTCCTTTTTCCTTCTTCCTTTTTCCTTCTTCCTTTTTCCTTCTTCCTTTTTCCTTCTTCCTTCTTCCTTCTTCCTCCTGACTCCTGACTCCTGACTCCCGACTCCCATTAATTTTTAAACATATCCTGAAAAGACAAGATATTGTTACAATATTTAACAACGTTGATTTAACTGGTGGCTTCTTCATGATGGTTAAGACACTTCCCCCTAGTTCTCGAACAAGTCAGGAGGACAGTCGCGGAGGCGAATTGTCCGTGATTGAGGTAGTAACAGAACAAAGTACACAGACGGTAGTAATCAAATCGGCGCAGGCTTCTCAACAGCCAAGGCACAGAGTGAGGACAGGATCTGAACCGGAGTCGGTGCTGTATGATCCTATGGAAATAGCAGCACAGTATAGTGGACGATTCCTGCAAGTTGTCCAGCGGATTCTGACGGTTTTAAAACCAATTCTTGCCTTTGTCTTTGGGTTATGGTGGGATAAGCAATGGGGAATTTTGGTTAAAAATGAACGTCGTCGCGCTGTTCAACTTAGAGAGTTATTAACAAAGTTAGGACCGGCTTACATTAAAATTGGTCAAGCTTTGTCCACTAGACCAGATTTAGTCCCACCAATTTACTTAGAAGAATTAACTAGACTCCAAGATCAATTACCAGCTTTTCCTAATGAAATAGCTTACCAATTTATTAAGGAAGAATTGGGAGCAACACCGTCAGAAATTTATGCAGAATTGTCGTCACAACCGATTGCGGCGGCTTCCTTGGGACAAGTATATAAAGGAAGATTGAAAACTGGGGAAGAAGTAGCGATTAAAGTCCAACGTCCAGATTTACGGGAACGAATTACAATAGATTTGTATATCTTGCGGAAACTGGCTGCTTGGGTACAGCGGAATTTCAAGCGGGTCCGTAGTGATTTAGTCGGAATTTTGGATGAGTTAGGCGATCGCATTTTTGAAGAAATGGACTATATTCATGAAGGCGAAAATGCAGAACGCTTTTTTGAATTATATGGTCACATGAAGGATATTTATGTACCAAAAATTTACTGGGAATACACCAACCGTCGCGTTTTAACGATGGAGTGGATTAACGGCATCAAATTAACTCAACCCGAAAAAATTGCGGCTTTAGGAATTAATGCCCGGTATTTAATTGAAGTTGGAGTTCAATGTTCTTTGCGTCAATTATTAGAACATGGATTTTTCCACGCTGACCCCCACCCAGGTAACTTGTTAGCGACAATGGATGGTAAATTAGCTTATCTCGATTTTGGCATGATGAGCGAAGTGAAACCAGCCCAACGTTATGGTTTAATTGAAGCAATTGTCCACGTCGTTAATCGGGAATTTGATAGTTTAGCAAAGGACTATGTAAAGTTAGAATTTCTCACTCCCGAAACAGACCTAACTCCCATTGTTCCAGCTTTTGCCAAGGTATTTGCTAACGCCCAAGGTGCAAGTGTCGCGGACTTGAATATTAAAAGCATCACCGATGATTTATCGGCTTTAATGTATGAATATCCTTTCCGAGTTCCCCCATATTACGCTTTAATTATTCGTTCGCTTGTGACTTTGGAAGGAATTGCAATTTATATAGATCCCGATTTCAAAGTTCTCAGTGAAGCCTATCCTTATGTTGCTAAAAGGCTGTTAACAGATCCCGCAAACGAGTTAAGAACATCATTACAAGAATTACTGTTTAAAGATGGTAAATTTCGCTGGAATCGTTTAGAAAACTTGTTGAAAAATGCCCGCAGTAACCAAGAATATGATCTGAACTTGGTCATTAATCAAGGAGTAGAATTTCTTTCCTCTGACCGAGGTGCATTTATTCGTGACAGATTAGTTGATGAATTTTTCAACAGTATAGATGCTGTCAGTAAAAATGCCTTACACAACTTCACTTATGTTCTTCGAGAAAAGGTAGGCATTACCGCAGTTCATCAAATTCCTTCAGCCTCAGTTGAACAACAACAAACCTTAGAATATATTAAACGCATTGCGGGAATTTTACGAGACACTAAAGGCTTTGATGCTACAAAATTTGCTCCTCAATTAGCCCAAATTATTGTTAATCCAGGAGTCCAACTTTTAAGTCAACAAATTGCCACTCGTGTCACCCAGAAAGCCGTAACTCGCGTCATTCGGGAGTTATTAGCATCTGAATAAGGTCCAAACTGTGAGTAGTCAGGAGTCAGGAGTCAGGAGTCAGGAGTCAGGAGTCAGGAGAAAGAATTAAAACAAAGTAGGAATAGTCTCAAATCTTTTCCCTGTTCCCTGTTCCCTGCTCCCTTTGTCCGACTACTTAGTTCACACAATCAAATATTTGTTCCTAAACTCTGAGCATAAATCACTTCAATATTGCTACCAAATTCCAATTTATCTAAGGATTCTGTGAACAACACAAAACCCTTATATGCTGTCACATACTTATATATTTTCGTAAAATAACCTTCACTGGTGACAATGACAAGCGGCTCTTCACCTTTGGCAAGAATATCCAAAAAAGCATCTAATTTTACACATACACCAGTACCCTGGTGAGTGAAAATACTCCCACCAATAGTAGTAGGTTGAGCAGCCGCGTCACCACTGTAATAGCTCATTTAGCGCTAACTTTTACTTATGTTATTGACCAGCTAATTTTAAACTTTCGTCTCCACTACCTGCTGTGAAGTTTGTAACGTTTGGGGTAAACTCCAATCGGGACGCAATTTAGCAGCGTGACGTAAATAAACATGGTGAATTGGTGTAGAAGTTGGTAAATTAGCGTGAATTAGAAAGCGAATACAGCGCGGTAAACTTCCTTCAACGTGCATTTGTTGGACATCTAACATAGCTACACTATCCCACAAAGGACGACTGCGGGCGATCGCTGCTGGAAAAATAGCATCCAAATCCTTGGTGACAGAAAAAGTCACACTAATCATATCGTCCGGTTGGAGTTTATTTCTTTGCTCCAATTCATCTAATAATTCTGTCACTGAATCTCGAATTGCTTCGACACTATTTTCTGCAACAGTTGTTGCACCCCGAATTGCTCGCATTTGCCATTCCACTACCAAAATCCTCCTTTTGTATTTGTCAGTTGTCAGTTGTAATAATTCTTCCCTGTTCCCTGTTCCCTGTTCCCTGTTCCCTATGACTTTCTATGGACGATATAACCACATGGGTAAACCACTCGTAGACATTTCAAATTCTAGCCAATCAATCCCCCCACCAATAACCGATTTAGCTTGACGACTTCCCGGCAGAACACGACTCAAAAATGGTTTCCGTTCTTCTAGCGTATAGCAAAGAGTTTTCTCAGGATCAAGTCCTACTAACTCCGCTGTCCATTGTCTTGCATCCTCTTCTGTTCCTAAGCGGTCTACAACACCTAATTCTAAGGCTTGCTGTCCGGTAAAAATTCGGCCGTCAGCGAAACTTTTGACCCTCTCCACAGTTAATGAACGAGCATCAGCCACCGTTTCCACAAATTGTTGATAGCTGCAATCAATCAAGTCTTGCAGAATAGTTTGTTCCGGTTCTGTTAATTCCCGATCAAAAGCTAATATGTCTTTGTACGGTCCTGACTTAATGACCTTAAAGGAAACACCAATTTTTTCCAATAGCACCTCTAGATTATTCCCTCGCAGAATTACCCCAATACTGCCTGTAATCGTGCCTGGGTTCGCCATGATATGTTCTGCCCCCATACCAATATAAACGCCTCCAGAAGCGGAAATATTCCCAAAACTAGCAACAATCTTGATTTTTTTGGCTAATCTCTTCAGGGCACTGTAGATTTCTTGAGAATCACCCACTGTACCCCCAGGACTATCAATGCGTAGCAGTAAAGCGGGAAATTTACTTTCCTCTACGGTTTTCAATGCTTCTAGGACGTGCTTACGGGTAGAACCAGCGATCGCACCGCTAACTTCAATCCGTGCAATTTGTTTCCGAAAGTTGGGTTTAAATGGCCAAATCATGGGCAATCAAATAACTTTTTAATCTTTTGAATATCTTTAATATAGAACGCCTAGCATGAACCTAACGGGTTTTAAGTAGGGATCATAAACTGCGTACACCAGGACACATGAAAAACTTCTTATTCCCCTCTCGAAGAGCTTACGGTGTACACATATCCTGAACCAGAGCGAGTTTCCATCCCTGAAAGAAGGATTGAAACTAAACTAACCCACAAATTAAAGTAGGGGCAAACCCCCTGTGGTTGCCCCATAGGCTATACGGTAGCAACGCTAACCTAAATGCAAAGTAGGGGCAAACCCCCTGTGGTTGCCCCATAGGCTATACGGTAGCAACGCTAACCTAAATGCAAAGTAGGGGCAAACCCCCTGTGGTTGCCCCATAGGCTATACGGTAGCAACGCTAACCTAAATGCAAAGTAGGGGCAAACCCCCTGTGGTTGCCCCATAGGCTATACGGTAGCAACGCTAACCTAAATGCAAAGTAGGGGCAAACCCCCTGTGGTTGCCCCATAGGCTATACGGTAGCAACGCTAACCTAAATGCAAAGTAGGGGCAAACCCCCTGTGGTTGCCCCATGAATCAGAGTAAGCACTGGGGCGCTACCCCTACTTATGAGAAAATCCTAGACAAAACAATCTGAGTTATGTCCGCAATTTCCCAGATTTACCACCTCTTCAAATAACGGGAGACATTCATCTGTAGCAATCATCATCAATAAATCCCCTTTTTCTCAGACATAAATATAGAAATTATGTCCTAACTCTTAGATCAAACCACTTGATTATCTTAAATTAATTCGTAAAAATACAAATAAGTCTAACATCTTGTAGGCTCTCTTGGTGACAACTTAACCTTATCCAATATCTAGAGTCCGCTTGCGCGGACTTTTTTATTTATCTAGATAGTTTTTACATTTTTACCTCGGTTTTTAACTTTTCAATTTGTTGAGTAAAGTATGATTCCTGATATTTAAGTTGTTGTGCTATTGCTAATCCCTTCTGAAATGCTGTTAATGCTTGGGCATATTCTCTTCGTTCTCTATATAAGTTGCCAATTTGGTCATAGGCTGACATTAAACCATAAAAATTGTTAGCTAATGTTTGTGTTTCCAGGAGAATTGCACTAGTTTGTAAGGCTGCATCTACTTGTTTTTGGGAACGATAAAAAGCAATTAATTTCTCTAGTGCCTCTCCAGCCCTAGCGTATTGCTCTAATTGCCATGCCGTAGTATAAGCTGATTGATAATTATCGAAAGCCTGTTGTTTTAGTGTGGGATTTTTTTGGGCTAGAGATTCATAATTTGCCGCTATGGCTAATTTTAAAGCGGGAATTTCACCGAGATTTTGGTCACGAGTATAAACTTGGACTAATTTATTTAATATATCTATTGCTGCTTGGGGTTGTTTTCCTCGCCCATAGATATAAGCTAACTGTTGTAAATATTCCAATTCATTAGTTTTATCACCCTGATTAACTGCCAAATTTAATAGTTTTTGGTAAGTATTGGCAGCTTGGTCATAATCAAACCAACTTAAATATAATTCTCCAATATTCCTTAAAGTCTCTATTTCTCCCACTGAATCTTGTCGTTGTTTAACTAAGATTAAAACCTGTTCATAAGCCAATATTCCCAATTTAGGAAGACGGATTTTTTGATAAGCTTTACCCAGGAGTTGCCATAATTGTAAATCTGTACTTTTTTGTTTTCCTATCTCCTTTTGAATTACTTGTAATCGCTGACTAATATATCGCACCTCGTCCCGTTCATTTTGATTCCAGGCGATTTCTCCCACCCGTGATAACGCTTCTATCTCAGCCAATGTACCTAAATAACGTCTTAATCGTAGTTCACGATTCCAAACCTCAAAGGCTTTCTTTCTGTCTCCTCCTTGTAGTGTCACCTGTGCCTCTTGATTTAGCACATCTAAATCCGTCTTTAATTTTTGCAATTCTGTTAATGTTAATTGGCGTTTATCTGGTAAATTTGGTAATAGTGGATCAGGTAAAGTTATTTCTAGGGGATTGGGAGGAAACTTATCTAAATCTTCAATTTTTTTTTCCTGAGCAAGTGTGCCAAAAATACACAAATGCCACACAATAATAGTGGTAATGATGAAAATAAAACGCTGTAGCATGGTGAGTTTACCTTTATAAGAGACTAGACTGAAAACCCTTGAGGTTAAGTTTTGGAGCTTGGCGGAAAAACTTAGCCGTCCTTTAGGTAAGGGATGAAAGTCAGACAGAGGCTGTCTTCCTCCAGTGAAAGATTATTTTCCTTGACAGATTATGTAAATTACCCTAACATAATAATATGGTTGTTAGGTCGTCACCATGATAATTTACGAGTTCAAAGTCAAAGGAAAAGACAAGCAATACCGCGCAATAGACGAGGCTATTCGTACCAGCCAATTCATCCACAATAAATGTTTACGTTACTGGATGGATAACAAAGGTGTTGGACGATATGATCTCAATAAATATTGCGCGATTTTAGCATCTGAATTTCCTTTTGCTGATGAACTTAACTCAATGGCTAGACAATCTGCTGCGGAACGTTCTTGGAGTGCAATAGCTCGGTTTTACGACAATTGCAAGAAGAAGGTTAAAGGTAAAAAAGGGTTTCCAAAATTCAAAAAGAATTGCCGCTCAGTTGAATATAAAGTTAGCGGATGGAAATTATCTGAAACTAGGAAAGCAATTACTTTTTCTGACAAAAAAGGAATAGGTACTCTGAAACTAAAAGGTACTTATGACTTGAACTACTACGATATCAAGCAAATCAAACGAGTGCGTTTAGTACGTCGGGCCGATGGGTATTATGCTCAATTTGCAATTGATGTAAATATTCGAGTTGAAATACAACCAACTCATCAAGTAGTAGGATTAGATTTGGGATTAAACTACTTCATTGCTGATTCTCATGGCAATGTAGAACCATCTCCTAAATTTTACCGGAAGTCAGAAAAACAATTAAATCGAGCTAATCGCCAAAAATCCAAGAAGTTTAGTAGAGATAAGAAAAAAGCTAAACAACCACAATCAAAAAACTATTTAAAAGCTAAAAATAGGTATGCCCGTAAACATTTAAGAGTAAGTAGGCAACGAAAAGAATACTGCAAGAGATTAGCATATTCCGTGATCCAATCTAACGATTTGGTAGCCTATGAAGACTTGAATGTGAAAGGCATGGTAAAAAACCGACATTTAGCTAAGTCAATTTCTGATGCTGGCTGGTCAACTTTTCGGCAATGGTTAGAATATTTTGGACATAAATATGGGAAGGTGACGGTTGCTGTTTCTCCTCATAATACAAGCCAAAATTGCTCTAATTGTGGTCAAAAAGTCCAAAAATCTCTAGCGACTAGAACTCATGTTTGTCATCATTGTGGGTTTGTTGAAGATAGGGATATTAACGCCAGTATTAACATCCTAACATTAGGATTAAGTACCGTAGGGCATACGGGAACTTACGCTACAGGAGATTTGCCCTCTTGGGCGATTGGTGTCAACCTGTCGTCTAACGGTGAGTCTGTGAATGTAGAATCCCCGCGTCTTTAGACCGGGGAGTGCCAAAGGCAAATATCAAGCTCTTCAAGTATTCTGATTCACTGACTCTTTATTTATTTATTTATTTATTTATTTATTTATTTATTTATTTCTTCTTCTTATTCTTCCTTCTTCTTCTTTTTCTTCCTTCCTGTTATTCTCCCTTCTTCCTTCTTCTTCCTCCTTGACTCCTGACTCCTGACTCCTTGACTAATATGAGTAAAATAATTCCGGCCATTAGTGTAAAAAACTTTAGTTTTTACTACAGCAAGCAAAAAATCCTGGAAAGTCTGTTAATGGATATTCCCCAAAATAAAATTATTGCTATTATGGGACCTAGTGGCTGTGGGAAGTCTACTTTTTTAAAGTCTCTCAACCGCATGAGCGATTTGGAGGGAGAAGTCCACACAGAAGGGAAAATAGAGTTTTTTGGGCAAAATATTTATGAGAGACGGATTAATCTCAATCGTCTCCGTCGTCAAATTAGTACAATTTATTCTAAACCTAATCTTTTTCCCATGAGTATCTATGATAACGTTGCTTACGGGATTAAATTAGTTGGTTGGCGACCAAAACCAGAATTAGATGAAGTTGTGGAGTTAGCTCTTAAATCTGCGGATATTTGGGAAGAGGTCAAAAACAAGCTATATAAACCTGCTTTAGAACTATCTTGTGGTCAACAACAAAGACTGTGTATTGCCCGCGCTTTAGCTGTAAAACCCCAAGTTATTCTCATGGATGAGCTTTGCAGTGGACTTGATCCCATAAGTACCACAAAAATTGAAGAACTCATTGAGTGTTTGCGTTCTGAATTGACAATTATCTTTATCTCTCAAAACATCCAACAAGTCTCTCGCCTGGCTGATTTCACAGCTTTATTCCAATACAATGAAAATCATGTCGGACAATTACGAGAGTTTGCATCAACGAAAAAAGTCTTAGCTCAAGCTATAGATTATCGTACCCGCTATTATAAGGGAAATGCCGAAAACCCTTGAAGATGTAGCTTCCTAAGTCAGCTAAATCTGTGCTTTAGACAAGGGATGAAAGCTAGTTGCTTTCCTTTATCCTGCATTGATTTTAATCCATATTCTTGATACAACTATATTGTCACTAAAGACGTAAAAAGCTACCGAGGGACTCTCGGAAAGTTACGCTTGTCAGATATGATTTCGCCCGCCAGGTCCAACGAAATCAGGGCAAGAACCCAAATATTTAAGGCAGTGCCTGAAACTGGGATAACTGAGGGATATAGACTGAAACTCTCTATAGAATCTCCGCGTCTTAAGACCGGAGAGTGTCAAGATCCTACATTCATAATGTTAGTCATACCCCGACAAACTGCGACAATACAACCGTAAAAACTGTCCATACTCAACAATAAACCTGTCGGGGTTGTCACCAAGAATGTTTTGTACCACGCTCACCACATTGTGTACCCAAAAAACTAAGCTGTGTTACCTGAAAATTATCCACTCCTCGACTATATAAAAAGTCGAGGGGGATTTTGTTAGCGCGAGGGAACAGCAGCGGGAGGAATTGACTGTAATTCCTGTAACTGGGATTTTAGATCTTGTAGCTCCTCAAGCAAACCGTTAAAGTTCCCCATCATGTCCGCGTAGGACGTGGCAATAGCCTCCCCAATTCCCCCATCTGCCAATGATTCAGCTATCAGATTTTTAATAGTGTCTACATTGTCTACTGTTGTAAACTCGGTTAATTTGTCCTGTACAGTAGTTTCTATCAATTCCTTAATCTGATTAATATTTACAGTGTTTACAACTTGTATACCAGCCTTTTTTGTATCTACACCCAAGGCATTTAATAAAAGCCTCTTAGCGGTTAGATTCAAGCTTTCGCCCCCTTCTAGATGTTCTTGCAGTAATTTTAATTCATCATTTGTTAACCGAAAAGAGATAGGAACATTGTTAGTAATAGTCATAACGTCTACAGTTGTTTACTTAATGGCTACATATTAGTATAGCAGCTTGTTTACGACTTGTCTACAAGTATAGACAAGTTGTGAGTAAATTAAATGTTTACGCTGTCTACAAAATCTACACAACTTATCATATTAAATACGTAGACAACTGTAAACAGAGTGTAGACAAAACAAAATAAGGTAAAAATACGAAGGTCAAGGAAAATGGCTGAGGTGTTGATTTTATGGTTGTGAACTTCGGTTGCTTACTGGACAAGGGTTACGCGGTTTTTAATAGTCGTTTTGTGGGCTGGTTGGCGGTGGTTTTTGCTGACCTTCGGAAAGTGGTTCTAGACTCCTTGCACAGTAAGGGGTTAAAATCTAACTATCCCCACTCGCTGGGGATATTAATTGAATGGAAACACCAGCTTAATGGCTTGCTAGACAAGAGTTCTACGAATTATCCCCACTCGCTGGGGATATTAATTGAATGGAAACTCGAATGGTTATTAAACCTATAAAGTTTTGCTTTATAGACACCAGTAGTGTTTACATCCCCACTCGCTGGGGATATTAATTGAATGGAAACTTTTATAACCTTATATAAAGATAGGGGACTGGTTTAAAGTTTTGAATCCCCACTCGCTGGGGATATTAATTGAATGGAAACCATCTAAAACTTGTTCAGCTTGACCTTCCCTAAAATATCCCCACTCGCTGGGGATATTAATTGAATGGAAACCTCTTTTCTGCTGTGTGTCTGCGTCATCTGTTCTACCATCCCCACTCGCTGGGGATATTAATTGAATGGAAACTTTCTTGGACAACCAGGAAACTATCACTATTGCCAAAAAAAATCCCCACTCGCTGGGGATATTAATTGAATGGAAACCAGACTTTTCTGGTTCAGACTTTTCTGGTTCAGACATCCCCACTCGCTGGGGATATTAATTGAATGGAAACGAACTCTGTGGCTTAACAAGTAGCAGATTTGCAATACCATCCCCACTCGCTGGGGATATTAATTGAATGGAAACAGGAAAACTTAGAAGCTACGGTTAAGTCTCTTGAGCAAGATCCCCACTCGCTGGGGATATTAATTGAATGGAAACTTGTTGCCGACTAATTGCCATTCTGGCTTTTCCAGGGGCTTGAGATCCCCACTCGCTGGGGATATTAATTGAATGGAAACGGATTGATAATTGTTTATATTCCATTTGTCTCTCAATAATCCCCACTCGCTGGGGATATTAATTGAATGGAAACGTTAGCATTTTTTTTGGTCGCTTGTGTTTTATGTTTTAACATCCCCACTCGCTGGGGATATTAATTGAATGGAAACTCCCATACCAATACAATTCCAGAGAGATACACATTCCATGATCCCCACTCGCTGGGGATATTAATTGAATGGAAACATTTGCCCTACGACAAATTCAAACTCAATAGCTTCTTTGTTGTTATCCCCACTCGCTGGGGATATTAATTGAATGGAAACTTTCTGTTATGGCAGTTAAAGATAACTGCATTTGACTACCTAATCCCCACTCGCTGGGGATATCAATTGAATGGAAACTTTCAGAATTGTCTGAGAATATAGGGAATTTGGAGACTATATTAGGACTTACGCAAGTGTCACACTAAAAATCTA
>NZ_AP018316.1:3882340-3945514 GCF_002368115.1 Dolichospermum compactum NIES-806
CGTCTTTAGACCGGAGAGTGTCAAGCAACCAGTTATTCCCGCTAGTTATAGCAGTCGGGAGTCACCAAGTCAGGAGTCACCGAGTCAGGAGTCACGGAGTTGGGAGTCAGCCAATTATTTACCAATGACCAATGACTAATGACCAATGACCTATTTTAAAAATGAACGCAGGAGGAAAAAACTAGCAATGGATTTAGCATCTACAGGGTCTCCTTGCAAAATGGCTTTTTCCAGTTCTTCAGGAGTTAGTAATACTGTTTCGATATCTTCATCTTCGTCTTGTACTGGTGGTGTTTCTAGCTTTTCTAAATCTTTAGCAATAAAAGCATAGATAATTTCATCAGAATAACCGGGAGCAAGGAAAAATTCTCCTAATTTATCCCACTGACGAGCATGATAGCCAGTTTCTTCTGCAATTTCCCGTTTGACTGTTTCTAAAGGATCTTCATTGGGTTCTACAGTTCCCGCCGGAAATTCTAATAGTCTTCCCTGTACTGCAAACCGATATTGACGCACAAGTACCAGCTTACCGTCTGCGGTTATGGGTATAACCAGAGCGCCACCGGGATGACGAATACATTCCCATTCCCCTTCGGCTTTGTTGGGTAAACGCAAGCGGTTAACTTCAAAGTTAAACTTGCGTCCTTTATAAAACAAGCGTTGCTTGAGCAACTGTGGTAATTCTCTACCTAATGGCATAGTAAATTCTACCGTCTGTGAATACAGAGAACGTATACGGGGGTTTTCTGTTGTTATCAGTTCTTTTTGGGTTGCAAAAATGGTAATTTTTTTACCCACTACAATAAATGTACATCATTTGTGTTGATTTCTAGTAGTAAATCTTGAATTACTCTTTGAGATATAGGATCTATCCAATCTGGAGCAATTTCTACCAGGGGGACTAAAACAAAGGCTCGTTCAGCCATGCGAGGATGGGGAATTTGTAGATTTGGCTGCTGTAAAATCAAGTCATCATATAATAATAAGTCTAAGTCTAAGGTACGTGGACCCCAGTGTTCCTGACGCACACGCCCAAACTTTTGTTCAATGGTGAGTAATTGGGCTAATAAGGCTTGTGGTGAAATCTGCACTGATAATATCGCGCAACCATTTAAGTAGTCTGGTTGAGTTGGGCCTATGGCTTTGGTACGATACCAACGAGATTGGGCTTGTATGGTTATGCCTGATGTTTGGGCTAAGGTTTCTAAAGCTCCTGTTAAAATGGCTAGGGAGTTACCTATGTTACTACCAAGGGCGATCGCAGTTCTAGCCGCAGTTTGTACCATTCTCTAAGACTCCTACACATCTGGGTTTTTTGTAATTTTGCAAAAGTCTATGTCTCAACTGCTTTTAGATAACTTGATCATTTCTAGACAATCATAAGCGATCGCATTTTTTGGGTCAAATTTGAGCGCTTGTTGCCAAGATGTGATCGCTTCTCTCCATTCTCCCTGCAATGCCGATAATTTCCCCGCTAAGGCATGGAAATCTGCATTACCATAATACAAAGCTAAAGCTTGATTATTGTACGTTGCTGCTTCTGAATAACGCATTTTTGAAAATAAATCCAGGGCTTGTCTGTGATACCAAATGGCTTGATCATGCAAAGTAATCAAGTCAGATAAATCGGCTTTACAGCGTCTACAAGTTGGGGAATGGGGAGGCAATGGAGAAATCTGGCTATCAGTTTCTCCCCCTGTTACTCCTGCTCCCTTTGTCGGACGATAAACTGCATTACAAACAGGACATTTCATGATTACCACTCTCTATTCCCTATTCATCATTCGTACTAGCGTAGTAAAGAAAATCTGAGAGTTCTTCTTGTAACTGGGATAATTCTGCACTTTTACTAGCATTCGCATTTTCAATCTGGGCTAATAAGTCTTCTAATTCCTCTGCTTGCTCAGAATCTAGTGTGGACAATGTTTGTTGAGCGCGGTCTAAAAGTGCTGCTAATTCTGGAGCTATTTCTACTACTGAGATTGTCTCTTCTGTGGAGATTTCGATAGTTTCATCAGCCTCAAACAAGGCATCTAAATCTGCCCTTGCTTGCTTCAATTCATGGCTAGAAAGTTTTTCAATCCCTGCATTATTGACTACTAGCGTTCCCTGTTGTCCTTTGCCTTTTTCAGTAGTGGTGACGGTGAGAATGCCATTGATATCAAAGTCAAAGTGAACCTCAACTTGAATACCTCCTGCGGGTTTGGGTGGTAAATTCTCGACTCTAAAATCACCTAAAGGCACATTTTCTTCGGCGATCGCATTTTCTCCCTGAAAAACTTCAATTTCTACCACTTCTTGTTCATCAGACACGGTGTAATAAACCTGAGAGCGAGAAACGGGAACAACGCTGTTACGGGGAATAATCACACTGAAGTAACCGGGCATAATTCCCATTGGTGTAGTCACAGCCGCAGCAATACCCAAGGAATGGGGAATCACATCTACAAGAATGGCATCCACAGATTCTCCCACCAACACCCCAGCTTGTAAAGCTGCTCCCAACGCCACACAAAGGTCTGGTTGAATACCATCACTGGGAGTCTGTCCCAGATGTTCTGAAATCATTTCTTGAACTAGAGGAATGCGTGTCGAACCACCCACTAAGATAATTCGGTCAATATCACCGGGTAATAGGTCTGCATCGGTGAGAGCGCGGTCAATGGCCTCTAAAGTTTCTGTTAATAAGGGGCGAATCAATTTTTCCAAATCTGCTCGCGGTACTTCTGTCTCTAGATGGAGTGCAGTCTTACCTTTAGTACCTAAAAAGGCTTCCCGAATTGTGGCAAAAGCATGGGAACTCAAATCAATTTTTAACTGCTCGGCTGCTCGTAAAAGACGCGCTTGGGTGACAGCATCATCTGGAACATCCACACCATGCTGTTTACGAAATATATCCACTAGATAAAGTTGCAACAACCGATCAAAATCGTCTCCACCCAAGCGGTTATTACCATGAGTTGCTAATACCTCTGTGACTTCGCCTGTAATTTCCACTACCGACACATCAAAAGTACCACCACCCAAGTCATAAACTAGAACCCGTTCTGTCTCTTCGGAACGCAAATCATAAGCTAAAGCCGCTGCTGTTGGTTCGTTGATAATTTGCAGTACCTCCAAACCAGCAATCTCTCCAGCGGTTTTAGTTGCTTGGCGTTGAGCATCTGTAAAGTAAGCGGGAACTGTAATTACTGCTTGGGTAATTGTTTCTCCTAAAGCATTTTCAGCCCGTTGTTTGAGGGCGCGGAGAATAATAGCGGAAACTTCATGAGGTAAGTATTCTTTATCCCCTAAAGTGGTTTTATGGTCAGTTCCCATCCAGCGTTTAATTGATTTCACGGTGCGTTCAGGAGCAGCAGCATATTGACGTAGTGCTTCTCGTCCCACCAGCACTTTACCCGTATCGCTAAATCCCACACAGGAAGGTAAAATCAGGTCGCCATCTTCTCCTGGTAATACCCGCACCTGTCCGTTTTCGACAATTGCTACTTCGGAATTTGTTGTCCCTAAATCAATACCGACTGCTTTCATAATTCTAAATTTAAAAGTTTTTTGCCCCTGGCACTATCGCACAAGCTTACACTGTATGTAATTACAAAATACCTTATTTTGGTAGCATGACAGCTTCACCATTAGGGATAATATTACAAGATATTGACCAAATAATTCATAATTCTTAGTTGGTAAGCTGTAATGCGATCGCACAATCTTGTAGGATGCGTTAGCGTCAGCGTAACGCATCACCCAAAACCCTCAATTCACCGATCCCAAACCTCTGGGTATTAATTCCACCTCTATTCCCCAATCAATCGAGTAAATACCCTCCACATACTAAAAGCAGACTTGTATGCCCACTAATTATAACTTAGAGGTCAGCACTTGCGCGATCGCTTGCGTTGCGGAGAAAATTGTCAATTACCTTTGTAATCTTAACAAGATAGTCACAATCTTCAAGTAATTGAACTGGAAATGAATTAACCTTAACGGAGCGATCGCTGTTTTAATAGAGGGCGATCGCGCTACAGGGTATGTTACAATGACTAGAGTTATTTCTCAAACAAAATGCAATGCGACAAGTTTCAGTTTCAGAAGTAAAGAAAGATTTTGCTTACATTATGGATAGCGCCCAACAAGAACCCATTCTTATTAAGGAACATGACCGCAATTATGTGGCTATTATTTCGATGAATGATTATGAGGATTTGGTAAAGATTAAAAATCTGCGTTTAAAAAATATATCGGCGGATTTAGGGGCGGAAGCTCAGGCAAATGGACTAACCTTAGAACTGTTAAACGAGATACTTAACAGTGATGCTTAATCGCTATGTTTTGGATGCTAATGTCTTGGTTAGTGCTGTTTTATCTCCTGATTCTACTGCTAATCTAGCTTACCAAAAAGCTCTTGACACTGGCATCTTATTGATTTCAGTTGAAACTTTTGCGGAGTGCGAAAATGTGATATTTTGTTCTAAGTTTGATAGTTACATTTCTGTAGCACGTCGGATTTTGTTAGGGATTATGTTTAATGAAAAGTACCTTTAAAATTTTAACTTTTAGCTATTTTTAATTGCACTTTCTATAATTAAATCAATTTTATTACGTTCTTTTCGTATCTTTGTTCTGATTGTTTCTTGGGCTTCCAATTCTGTTTTTATCTCAGCAACAATTCTTTGTTGTTCTTCTTCCGATATATCTAAAAGCGGAAACTCTTGTATTTGGCTTGGGAATATATTGGTATTGTTACCAAGACCCTTTTTATTGATTTCAACGAGATATTGAAAGTAATCCGTTCTAAAATAATCAGGACTTACGCAACTGGCACAGCGATCGCTAATTATTAGTATATGTGTACTGCAATAATGAAGATGTTATTGAATCAGACTGATTGAGAATTGTTAATAGTAATAGATTAAATAAATGACGGGTATTAATTTTATGAGAGAATGATGATAGGGTGCATTAAGAAATTAATTAACGATGAAATTTACTAAACTTAATTACTGCCAGTATTTACTTAGCAGTCAAATCAACTACACAATGACTAATCTAGCAGAACATTTAGACAATATTAGTCACGATAAAATTAATTATTATTTAAAAAATGAGTTCTATGGATGTTACACAACAGGTGTGTAAAATCCGTTGGAAAATAGAAGAGTTTCACAGGGAGATAAAACAATTAACTGGCATTGAATCATGTCAGTGTCGCAAAGGTCGTCTTCAAAGAAATCATATAGCTTGTGCTATGTTGGTTTGGCTAAGACTAAAAAACTTAGCTTACAACACAGGTCAAACTATTTATCAAATTAAGCATAATTTGCTTTCTAATTATTTAATAGGACAACTAAAACGTCCAGATATTGCTATGTCAATGGTTTAGTCTTTAGGCGCTCGGTGCAGCGTAGCCGCACCATCGCTTGTGCCAGTTGCGTAAGTCCTAATAAATTTGAAAACCCTATACAAGAATATTTCAAGTTAAGCCGCAACTACGCAAATTTTTAAATATTATATCAAACTGATGCTAGAGAAATTACTTTACACTTGGACTTTAGCCGCAATCACATCTACATCTATCTCCTCAAGGCGATCGCTATTATTGTGAGTCATGATTTTTAGTTAATAGACATCAAATTCTCAAAAGGATGACGATTTTTCCAGCGGTAAGTATTAAAGTCCCGAAAATCAACAGATAGAATCCGCCCATGCCCCAAATGTTCGGCAAGAATAATCAATGAAGCGTCCGCTAAATCCATTGGCAGAGAACTATATTGATTCATCAATTCACTGATTCTTTTCCCATCTTGAACCTTAAGATCAAAAACCTCAAAAGCACCAATTTCTAAGCTATGAATAAACGTCTGTTGAGCATTTGTACCTGTACGTTTCAAGAGAATATGACAAGCTTCCGTAATCACACACCATGTTGTAACCAGAGGCT
This sequence comes from Dolichospermum compactum NIES-806, assembly GCF_002368115.1. Lineage (NCBI taxonomy): Bacteria > Bacillati > Cyanobacteriota > Cyanophyceae > Nostocales > Aphanizomenonaceae > Dolichospermum > Dolichospermum compactum. The sequence continues at coordinate 3,888,279 of NZ_AP018316.1, forward strand.
CATCAATCGTATCTAGAACTTCTTGAGCGAGAACATGATAATCATCACGGCGATTGATTAGTGCTATCCAAAAGCCAGAATCAACGATGACCATATTTTTCGTTAAGACTTTCAGTGAGATATTGCTTGTAATTAACCGACAAATCAGAGTCCCCTTCAGCACAACCAATCAGCCCTGATTCTCTAAGGAGTTGCAAAGGCTTTACAGGGGATTCTTGATGTAATTTTTCATAATAAAGATCGATCGCCACTTTCATAATGTCAGACACACCTTGATTTGTCCGCTGGCGAATGTAATTAAACTTACTAGCGCGATCGCTATCGAGCCTTGCATTAACCCTCATATTTTTGCTTGTCATAACTCTGTATGACAATACTATAGCTCAAAAAATTCAAAGTTAAATAGTTCTCAAATAGTTTCCTCTCCGTAGGAATCGCTATTCCTGTGAGTTGTGATTATTATTAAGCGATAGCGTATCCCTGTCGGGACTCGTTCGCGGTAGCGTTCCGATAGCTTGCGTGGCGACGCAGGAGCCATAGGAATAGAGATAGCACTCCCTAGTAATCGCTTAATAATTACTCCCCTATTTTCGTGTCGCTACAATCACCTGTGCTTCTCTCAAGACTTTATCGCCCCATAAATAACCCCTGACTACTTCCTGTATCACCGTATTTTCTGTGACATCTGCCCTTGATTCACGTCCCACAGCATACATGGTTTGGGAGTCAAAAGCTTTACCCTGGGCAGGAATGGGAACAACACGGCGTTGTTTGAGGATTTCTAAAAGCGATCGCCTAATTAACTCTACTCCCTGTTGATTACTGGTAAAAATTTCCGTTAATGATTCTGATATTGGTAATTTTTCTGGCTCACTAGATTGAGTATAATTACCATTGATCCAATCAACTAGCTTTTTCCAGAAGCCTTTTTGGATTAATGGTTTTGAGTTTGAGGTAGTAGATAATGCTTCTAGTTCTTCTTGCCAGTAAGTACAAGCCTGATCTAAAGCATCCACAACACCCAGCAAATCTTTGAGGAGTTTCTCCTGCTGCTGCTCAAATTTTCCCGATGCTTGTTTTTGAATTTCTTCCAAACGCATGGGCATCTGTTCTTGTTCTGTCCGAATCACAGCTAATGCTTGTACCAGAGCATCTTGGGTAGAATGCAGTAATTTACCCTGTTGTTTAACTTCATGGCGGAGAGCAGTCCATTCGGATACCATTTGATAGGGATCAAAAGCATGAGCCGATGATGGTGGTTCACCTAAATATTCAGGAGGTGCTTGTTCTGATTGTAAATAATCTAGAAAATTGGCAAATAAAGCTTCTTTGTCATTGGTCATTGGTGATTGGTGATTGCTCATGGGTCATTGGTGATTGGTGATTTACAGCGGTTTCCGCTCTTATGAGATACATCTTAGCCCCCTCATCGCTTGCGGGGAGGGGGTTGGGGGTGGGGTTCTTGTACCTCATAACATTGGGAAGTGCTGTATCAGCTTTGTAGATTCTTTGAATTACGAATTATTTAAAATGTCGCACGAATTAGATCATCTAAGCTAACTTCTAGTTGAGCCAGGGCTTTTTCTCGCAACTGTTTTAATATCTCTGGATTCAATTCTGCTTCTAGGGGACGCAATTTCAAGAACTCATCCGCTTGATTGGTCTCTCCTTTGCGAAGTGCCTCGTAAGCTCCTCGAATTGCCTTAAACTCTTCTGGATAAGTATGCGCGGGGAATTCACGTAACTTGGCATGATACGCCGCTTTAATTTGGGCGCTGGTTGCTCCTCGTGAAATTCCTAAATGTTCGTAGTAGTCAGCCATAAATAATTTCCAATGAAGATGACATTAATTGAACTATCAGTCCTTATCTGTGTTTATCTGCGTTTCATTACTTTTGATATCTGACTTTTAAAGTAATTCCTGAAAACCTGCTTTTTTTCTAGTCTTGCGTTTTTTAGATGGAGATGATGAGTTTCTAAAGAGAAAGTCTAAATCTATTCCATCTTCCTCATCTTCGTGTTCATCTTCATCTTCATCATCTGCGAAATCAGGCATAGTGTTTAACATCTTTTTCCTGAGGTCTGGAAGCATCCGTTGAAAATCCGCTTGAGACATTTTGTCGCCAAATAATTCTTTCATCATCTCTTCTAATAAATCATCCATATCTGACATATCAAGATTGTCAAATCGCTCTGGATCTGGCATGGCACTCTGGGTTTCTCTATCATTAACAAATACCTGTTCTTCTCGAAATGCTTGTAAGGCTTTGGCATCCTGGAGACGACGGGCTAATTCAAATCCCTGCTGCTTTAATTGTTCATAGTTTGGGTGATCAATGTGATAGGTAGTGGCTCTAGCTAATAGCAATAGAGGGTTTTGTGGTTCTCGACGTAGTGCTTCATCTAGGAACGGCACAAGGGTTGTAATTTCACCAAAACGGCGGGCTTGAAGTTGAATATTTGCGATAGCGTTGCCAGGTTGGGGCATGGTGTCGAGATAGGAACGCACGGGAATTTCTAGTTTTTTGGGACTATTTTCTTTGACGGCTAAGATAACTAAATTGGCAACTCTAGCTTCTGGGTATTCTATGGATAGGTTGATTAACTTTTGTTGATACTGACTTATTAAAGCGGCGATGCCTTTTTCCCGTTTAGCAAAGAGTTGGATAGAAAGAGCGATCGCCTGCAATACGGAAATTTGTTCTTTACCTGCTAATCTTTGGAGAATAGTCTCCCATACTTGGGCTGCGGCTTTTTGGTCTAATGAAACCCGTCCACCGGAATTGGGGGGACTTTGGACTGAATTCACGAATATTTGACAAGCACGAATAGCCGGATCTTTCGGATCTTCTGCCTCCACAAAACGACTAAATAAGGGATAACTTAAGGTAGAGAGAGCATCTACCCAAGGCAATGTTTCTATTTCAGGTTCAATATTCACATCGCCAAAATGCTTGCCAAATTTGCGCCGAGCTTCATTGAATGCCTGTTTGTTATTTAGTCTCTTCCAACAGTGCAGCAACATTCCATAAACTTCTCCATACCGACATCCATTTTCCATTGCTTGGGTCAGGAGTGCGATCGCTTCATCATAATTTGCTTCTCCTGCTTCAATTAATCCCTTACGTCCCAGCACTTCTGGCGATGTCGGACAGATCCGTTCTGCTTGTTGCACAGATCCCAAAGCGGCACGAGAGCGATCTATTGCCATGTAAGCATCTGCCATCCAGCAGTGGAGATGTGCTTGGGTCGCTTTCAATCGTTGTGCAGGCCATTCTTGAGGTTTTCGTTTTGCTTCCTGTTCTAACCACTTCAAAAACCGTGTCAACAGGCGTGAACGTTCTTGATCGTGATCATTAGCATCGAAAACTTCTAAGAGATTGATTGCCAATTGGGGGTTAAAGGGTTGCTCTGTCAACAAAGGTTGCCAGAATAGTTCGGCACAGCTTGGTTCTCCTTGATTCAGTGCTTGTTGTCCGGCTAGGGTAAACAGCAGTGGACGGAGACTTTCTAGTTCTGGAAAATGTGGAGAACGTCGCTCCATTCTCAATAGCAAATGGGCGGCATCCTGGTGATTATCTTGGTCAATCAGTTGCAGCATTCGCAATACTGCTAATGCCTCTTGGCTATTTTTATCTACTGTTGCCCGTGAATTTATAGATTGGAAGGGTTTTTGTGCTGTTTTCCCCTGTTGAAAAATCGCCAATCGCTCTAAAATTGGATGCTCCAAATACTTTGGTTGACCATATGAAAGTGATTTCAGCCCCAGAAGACTGGCCGCAGCATCCCAATTACCATTGACTTGTTGAGTATAAACAATCCAAGCTATGGGCAAATCTCCATCGGTGACGGCTCGCTTAATTTTCTGAAAAGATGTCAAAGCTGTCTCTGGTTGCCCCTTTTTGAGTGCCAGAACACCTCGTACCCAGTGGAGTTGGTTAGCACTAAAGCGTTTGGATTGTTCTTGAATTAATTGCTCAACTGTAGCGGTATCGCCTCTGAGTAACAAGAGTTTTGGGTAAGAGATGCTGTACTCTTTCGGTAGATGACCTGCCTCAAAGGCATTTTTCAGCAATTTTAATGCTGTATCTAATTGCTTCAATTCCAGCAAACATCTAGCTTGCCAGTAGTGAACTTCTCCCACTAAACCAAATTCTAGAGCGCGAGCAAAGGATTTTTCTGCCTGTTTAAAATCTTGTTTCTGAAATTCTTGCTGACCCCGTAGCAACCAAATTTCTGATTCTAGGGGTGTAAATTCAATATTAGGGTGTAATCGCTGATTTTTCTTAATTTCTTCTAATGCTTGCCGATATTTTTTTTGGTTCAGCAATTCTTGCAGTTGCTTCTGGAAGGAGTTTTCCGCAACTTTTGTCTCTGTGCTAGAGACCTGTGGTTGTGAGTGCTGTTTAGACTGATTTTTAACCACTGGGCTTTCTTCCTAATTGTTTTGTGATTTTTACCCTGATAGTTAAGGGTGACTCCAACTACTTACTTAATTTCTATATTAGTAGGCAGTTCGCATTAATGTTACAGCGAGTTGTAACATTTTCCTCTCGGAGAGTATTTGTAAAGTTTGTTTACAGCATATACTGAGAGAGATTTTTGACCAATTTTCAGACTTTTCTCATGCGATAATTGCATGAATTAATTGTCATTAATAATATGAATATCAATAATATAGCTTTGCAGAAAACATATATTCAGCGTGAATTAAGTTAATAACTTATGGGGTATTATATGTGATATTATATTAACGCCAATATATTACACTCAAACCAAACAGGAGAAACTGCTATTGCCATTGAGTAATCATCAACAAAATCACAAGTCCACAAATGAAAAATTACTACCGAAAATGCAGGTAAAGGCAAAGCAGTTAATAACTCAGGTGACAACTCTATCATCTGGAATCTTGGGCAGAATAGCCAGCAGCGATAAACCTTTTTATCGTCGTTTTTGGTTTTGGGCAGGATTAGGTGTTGGTAGTGGGATCATGGCTTTCCATTACACAATCTTAGAAATAGATAAAAATTTACCAGATCAGTCTGCACTCAGAGCATTGGTACGAGAGCAAACACTGACGATTAAAGCTGCTGATGGTAGTGTGCTACAACAACAGGGAGAAGCAACCAGAGAGCAGTTGAAAATAGAGCAAATCCCAGATACTTTAAGGAAAGCTTTTATTGCTTCAGAAGATAGAAGATTTAATCAACACCAGGGATTTGATCTCCAGGGAATTGCCAGAGCAGTTATCAATAACTTGCGATCGCAAAATGTGGTAGAAGGTGGTAGCACCATCACTCAACAGGTAGCGCGAATTCTCTTCCTCAAACAAGAAAAAACCTTCTGGCGTAAACTCAAAGAAGTCCGACTATCCCAAAAAATAGAGCGAGAATTGACTAAAGACCAAATTCTGGAACGTTATCTCAATCTCGTATACTTAGGTTCTGGGGCTTATGGCGTGGGAGATGCCGCTTGGGTATACTTTAGTAAATCCGTAGATCAACTGACTTTATCAGAAATGGCTACATTGGCTGGTTTAGCTCCTGCACCTAACGTCTACGCCCCCGATAAAAACCCCAAAACAGCTACAGAACGGCGCAATCTGGTATTACAGCGGATGCTAGAAGATGGCATAATTACACCAGCCGAAAAACAAACCGCTACTCAGGAAGCATTAACAGTTAACAGCAATTTACCCAAACGGTTACAAGTTGATTTTCCCTATTTTACCACCTACGTTCAACAGCAATTACCAAAGCACGTTTCCGCAGATGTTTTGGCTAGTGGTGGTTTAATAGTAGAAACAACCTTAAACCCAACTTCGCAAAAAGCCGCAGAAGCCGCAGTTGCTAAGATATTAAAAAATGAGGGACGGTGGCAAAACTTTAAACAAGCGGCTATGGTTGCCATAGAGCCTGGGAGTGGAGAAATTCAGGCAATGGTCGGTGGTAAAGACTTTGGTAAAAACCAGTTTAATCGCGTCACCCAAGCCCAACGACAACCAGGATCAACCTTTAAAGGTTTTGTCTATGCTACAGCGATCGCTACCGGTAAAAGTCCCTATGATAGTTATTTAGATGAACCCTTATCAATAGATGGTTATGAGCCGAAAAACTCCCATGACAAATTCTCCGGTTGGTTAAATATCAGAGACGCGCTCACCAAATCCATCAATACAATTGCGGTAAAAGTCTTAATAGAAATAGGTTTTGAACCAACTATTAAACTTGCCCATGACATGGGAATTAAGTCAGAACTCAAACCTAACTATTCCTTGGCTCTTGGTTCTAATGAAGTCAACTTACTAGAATTGACCAACGCCTATGGTACATTCGCCAATCAAGGCAATTATATAGAAGCTCATGGCATTCGTCGCATCCTCAACCGCGAAGGAGATGTGATCTGGGCGGCTAAATATAAGTCCAAACCAGTTCTAGATGCTGATAGTAGTGCCATCATGACTTGGATGTTAAGAAATGTTGTCACCGATGGCACCGGCGCTGCGGCTCAATTAAATGATAGACAAGTTGCCGGCAAAACAGGTACTACCGATGAATCCCGTGATTTATGGTTTATTGGTTATATTCCCCAGTTAGTTACTGGGGTCTGGTTAGGGAATGATGACAACACCCCTACCTATGGTAATAGTGGTAGTGCGGCTTATGCTTGGCATGAATTTATGGAAAAAGCCGTAGAGGGAATGCCTGTAGAAAAGTTTCCCCCACGACCTAATTTAGAAAATCGTAAAGGTACAATCAAAGCCCAACCTCTCAAACCGAAAAAACTTGTCCATAAGTCGGTTGATGATAATAATCAAAAATCAAATGAGGATAATACCGATAATTCTGATTCCTCAACTAGACGCAGACGCAGAAGAACATACAATCAATCGGACTATTCATCAAATTCAGCAGAAAATCGGCCAAGACGGAGACGACGCTATAGTCAAGATGATAATGATACATCTTATTCTACCCGTCGCCGCCGCAGACGCAGTGAAGAATCCAATAGCGATTCCTCTTCTCAATCATCTCGTTTTCGACGCAGACGCAGTGAGGAATCAGGACCTTCTAGATCATCTTCAGAAAACAACAGTTCTGGAGGATCTTCATCATCACAACCTTCCTGGAGAGAAAGACTTAAACCCGATTCTTCAGGAAATAATTAAAATCAGGAGTATGGAGTCAGGAGTATGGCTAACGCCATGCTACGCTATCAGGAGTTTAGGAGGAAGAAGAAAGAAGAAAGAAAGAAGAAAGAAGAAAGAAGAATAGTTTTCACCAATGACCAATGACCTATTCCCTAGAAACAGCAAAGATTTTTCCTGGGGTAGATGTAGGTGATGAACTCAGTTTATACTTTGTTAAGAAGTGTAACCTAGATTAGACCAATATACTCATGAGTTATTTATTGCTCCAAGTCCAAGTACCAGATACCGGAAATCACTTTCCCCTAGCTTTTACTTTGGTGTATGTGGTGGGTTTTATCGCTGCTGTCACCATTGGTTCAATTGCTTGGTACAACTCCAAACGTCCCCCCGGTTGGGAAAATAAGGAACGCCCCGACATTATCCCCAAGGTAGAAAAGGAATAGATTTGGTGATTGGTAATTGGTAATTGGTGATAGGCAAGAATGTTTTACCCATCACCCATCACCGATTAGAGACTTCCAATTAAAAAAATATCCCAAAATTTCTTGTGGTGCAGGCATCTTGCCTGCCAATAATACAAGGACGGGCAAGATGCCCATCCCACAAGATTGGATCATCTTTTTTGTGGAGTTCTCTTACCCATTACCCATTACCTAATTCTGTACATCCACCCAACGACGATAAAGCTTTTGAATTTGTCTAAGCAAAGTATTGTGAATGCTGGGGTGAGCTTCACTAGACTTGCTTAACTCCTCCAATTGGGAGAGGAGTCTTGCTTCTTCAACGGCTACATCACCATCACTGTAAATTAAGCCACTGATAGCTTCAATTAAATCCTCGTAATCTTCCTGAGTGGGGCGATCGCCTAAATACTCCTTGACCCATTGATAACACTCATTTGGCTTGACTGGCACTAATTCATACAACCAAGGTTTAATCTCAGGATCATTGGCTAAACCTTTAACTTGGGCTATTTCTCGCAGATATTGCCGTTCTTCTGGTTGGATTTTGCCATCAATCCAAGCGGCTCCAATCAGGATTTTTACTAGGTTTTTTACATGAGAATTATTAACCATCACTGCCTCCTCTGGTAGATTCGGGCTTTGATTAAATCTTACAATCACTATTAGTATTCACTCGGAATCCTTAGTTTTTCTTAAGCGCACCATAAAAAAACCATCCATATCCTGTTGGTGAGGCCAAACTTTCAACCACCCCAGGGGAGAAATATCGGCAAAATCAAAGCTGGGAGGTTCAATTTGCCAATGGGGATTTGCAGCTAAAAACTCGGAAATTACCTGTTCATTCTCTGCTGGATGCAGTGTACAAGTGGCATAAACTAAAACGCCGCCAGTCTTGACAAAAGTTGCATTGTGTGATAATAATTCTCTCTGTAATTGGGAAAGTTCTTGAACAGAAGCTGGTGTTTGTCGCCAACGCGCATCAGCGTGACGGTGCATAGTTCCCAACCCGGAACAGGGAGCATCAAGTAATACACGGTCAGCAGTATTATAGAATTGCGGTAAGTTGCGACTATCTCCTGGACAAATTTCGATAGATTGTAAATTTAAACGTTGAGCATTTTCTTTTAATTTGCGTAATCGGGAAGCAGTTTTATCACAGGCGTAAATTTTGCCCTTATCCCCCATTAACTCCGCAATATGGGTAGTTTTTCCCCCTGGTGCAGCGCAAACATCAATCACAACATGACCGGGTTGAGGATCAAGCAAATGAGCAACTAATTGGGCGCTACTATCTTGGACAGTCCACCAACCTTCATGAAAACCAGGTAAATTTTGAATTGCGCCGTTATTACCAATTAATCGTAAAGCTTGGGGTAAATGGGGAATCGGTTTCACTAAAATACCAGCAGATACAAAAGCTGATTCTACTTCTTTTAAAGAACTGCGAAGAATATTTACTCGTAAATCAATCGTCGGGGTTTGATTCATCCAATTACAAAGTTTTTCTGTTTCCTCAAAACCTAATTGTGATAACCAAAGTTCAATGATCCAATTAGGGAAACTGTGTAAAATTCCTAATTTTTCTACGGGATTTTCTGGTATTTGTAACGGTTCTGATGACTTTTCTACAAGTCGGAGATATTGACGTAATAAACCATTGACAAATCCAGTTAAACCAGGAAAACCATTTTCTTTTGCTAATTCAACGGTGGTATTTACAGCCGCAGAAATGGGGATTCTTTGTTGATAACGCAGTTGGTAAAAACCCAAATGTAAAATGGTGCGGAGGTCTTTGGGTTGTGGGGTTTTCTTGGTAGCAAGTTGCTCAATGATGACATCTAGGGTGCGTTGTCTTCTGACGCTACCATAGACTAATTCTGTCATTAATCGGCGGTCGTTGTCGGGTAACTTAAACTTTTGTAGCACTCGGTCTAAAGCAACATCAGCGTAAGCTCCTTTGTGAACTTCTTTAAGAGCAATAAAGGCTAATTGACGGGGATTTGTCATGGAAGGGGGGTGATACAGCAGATTTCAATCCTGTTCGGTTAAGACTATAGCGGTTATCGTTCGGATGCAATACAATCGAGGGCAGGGAAACCCCGCCCCTACAGGTTTTACAATTTACTGACTGTATCTTACAAAGAGTGTATACCGCTATGATGTTGGGTTTTACTATCGCTCAACCCAACCTACATTTATTTTAAAAGTTTTTGGATGGAGATAGCCAGTTCTTTAAGTTTAACTGGTTTGGTTAAATAATCATTTGCTCCTGCTTCTAGAGTGCGATCGCGATCGCCGGTCATGGCTAATGCTGTCAGGGCAATTATCGGTGTATCAATTAAGTTAGCATCGAGGCGAATCTGTCTCATAGCTTCGATACCATCCATTTTCGGCATTTGAATATCCATGAGAATTAAATCTGGCTGATGAGTTTGTGTCATGTCAATGGCTTCTTGACCATCCCTTGCTACCACAACGCGATAGCCTCTAGCTTCGAGGTAACTAAAAAACGTAATAATATTGGCTTCGTTATCTTCTGCCAGTAAAATTAGTGGGGTTTGGTTTGCTACTGTTGTATCGTCTGAGGTATCTATTGTTGAACTAGCAGTTGATTGATAATTGACCATAATTTCCGATGCGGAACAACAGGGTAGTTCGACGGTAAAACAACTACCTACACCCAGTGCGCTGGTTAATCCCACATTACCGTCATGTAATTCGACAATTCGCTTCACCAATGTTAGTCCTAAACCTGTACCTGAATATTGGCGATTTAAGGCGCTATCTATTTGAATAAAGGGCCGAAATAGTTTATGGATATTTTCTGGAGCGATGCCGATGCCTGTATCAGTAACTGCAATTTGTAGGCCAGGTTTGAGACTAGAATCATTGATATTCAAGGTAACTTGAGTAACTTCTACGGTAATCTGTCCTCCTTCTGGAGTAAATTTCACGGCATTATTGAGCAGATTAATTAATACCTGACGAATCCGTCTTTCATCTACCAATAGGTTAGGTAGATTTTCTTCAACATTGATATGTATCTGAATATTTTTCTTCAGTGCTTGTTGTTTAACAAATGCTACGCTGGATTGGCACAGATGATTGACAGAAATTGCTGTTAAGTCCAGTTCGATTTGTCCGGCTTCAATTTTGGTTACATCGAGGATGTCGTTTATCAATTCCAGGAGATGATTACCACTACGTTCAATGGTCTTTAAGGCTTTCAGTTGGCGTTCATTGACTGTACCAATGATATTATCTTGCAGCACTTCAGTGAGTCCTAAAATGGCGTTGAGGGGGGTGCGGAGTTCGTGACTCATGTTGGCCAAGAATTCGTCTTTGAGGCGGGTGGCACGGGCTAATTCTTCGTTGGAGATGGCGAGTTTTTGATTAGTTTCAGTGAGTTTTGCTTCTGTTTGCAAACGTTCGGCTAATTCTGTCTGTAACTGGTCGAAAAGATTAGCTTGTTGAATAGCGATCGCTAATTGGTTGGCAATTTGTTGAAGAAGTTGGGCTTCGGAGTCTTTCCAGACTCGTTGTTCTAGGCAAGCATGAACGACTAAAACTCCCCAAAGTCTGTTGTTTTTATCAGTGGCAATCCAGCGATTGTTGTCTCCATCTCGTACTTCTTGTAAAATGGGGGCGACGATTTTGGATTGGATTTGACCTTCCAGGGAATATTCTGCGAGGCAATCTGTCCAAATATCTTTCATGACATCGGCGACGATGCGGGGCTGTCCTTGCCAGTAGTAATCAAGAATTTCTGGAGACCATATTTCATCATCCCAATGGCGGTCTTTGAGTGACACTAAGCAACGGCGATACATTTCCACTTGGTTTTGCGAAAAACAAGCATCTTTGGTTTGTCTGCCGATCAGAGATAGGGAGGAATTTGTGGATTCGGCAACTGTAATGACTTCCCCATTACTATTTAATCGCCAAATATTCACGCGATCGCAACCCAATAATGACCGCACCTGGGTAACTGTTGTCTCCAGAATGGTTTGTAAACTCAGGGATGAGCGGATTTGGGTGGCGATGGTTGTCACCAATTTTTGCTGCTCTATCTTGGTTTGGAAAGCGATCGTCCGGGCTGCAACTTCTTTTTCTAGTTCAATGGCACGGTTTTCTAGGAATTTAATTTTTTCGGCTTTTAACCGCAATATTTTCTCTTCTAATACTTCTGCCAGTCTGTATAATTCTAAGGGCTTCAGGGCTTGGAGGAGATTAGTTTGGGTGACAATTCCTAATAATTCTCCCTGTGATCCTGTGACGGCTAATCTACGGATTAAGCGTTGTTCCATGATCTGCTGTACTGCCCATAGGGAATCCTCTGGCGTGACGTAGAAAATCGGTGTACTCATCACTGCATCGGCTAAACAGGTTTCTAGGTGCAAGCCTAATGCCTGAAATTGGACAATATCCCGCTCGGTAATCATTCCCACGGGAATTTGCAGAGATTGAGCCTGAATGTCACTATTTTGCACAATTATTACCGAACTTACCCGATTTTCCGCCATGAGTTGGGCGATCGCTAACATGGAACTATCTGGTGCGGCACAAATTACATGATTTGTCATCACCTCTGAGACTGTCCGTAACCGTAACAGGTCTATAGGACGAGAGGTTTGTCGTAAACTTTCATGAGTCACCAATCCCACGACCTGATCTTGCTCATCCAGAACGGGTATTTGCCGTGTATGATACTGTTGAAGTAGATTTATCGCCGCAAATAAATCGCTAAATTCTGACTCGTACAGGGTGACAACCGGAAATGCCATTACCTCTTTGATGGCTAAATTCTCTAGATGACGTTGCTGGGCGCTCAATCGCACTATATCTCTTTCTGTTAAAATTCCCACCAATTGCCCAGCTTCTACTACTAATACGCAGCTTGATCTTGCTTCTAAATGCAGTTCTTCTGGTTGTCCATCAGTTGTTTTAGTTGTATTACAGATAACTCTCACGCCACTCATTTGTGTGATCGCTCCCATCACTGTAGTCTCCGGTGTAACTATCAGTGGATCACGGATAATGGCAGAATGCAATTCTGATGGAGTCATTTCTGTGGAGAACTTGAGCATTGGTCTGGTAGTATTTAAACGTGAAAGAGTAACTTCAAGAACTTAGCTGAATATGTTTTTTCTTATATCAGAGTATTCTATACACAATATTTGATTGGCTTTAAAAATATTCAATATTGATAATTGGACAAGGTATTGCTGTATGTAAGTATATTAGATTCCCGACTCCGCAACGAAGCCGGGATGACAATTAAAGATTTATGTAAGGATCTATATTGCCAACTTCAAATTCACAAGCTCTAGAAACCACATCTGGAGGTAACTTATCAAAACTAATTAATGGTAAATAATCAGGATTATCTATAAGTTCCAAAGCCAATAAATAACCAGCAATTGTCCAAGTTTGATACTTCCTAGCTTGTTTACCAATTAATCTCCCTTTTTTCCCATCATAATACTCTGGCCATTCATCCTCCGATAATCTGACTTTAGCAATGGCAATTGCTTTTTCTGCCAACTGTGGTTTTTTGGTTTTCACCGCCGCTGCTGCTAACATCCACATTAAAACAGGCCAGCTACCAGCATTATGATATGACCAAGGTATATTTTTCGGGTCACATCCTGTCACAACTCGATATTCTTCACCTTGTAAAGCCGGATAACAGATTTTAACAGGCATATCTCCGACTAAATCTTCCCATCGTTTTTCAATCAGATTCATAATTGCTTGGGACTGTTCCTCTGTAGAAAGATCAGAAATCACAGCCATCAAATTTCCCAGGGTGAAGAACCGAGTATCCATTTGTGATGGTCCGACATTTCCCGCAAAATAACCACCTTTTTTTGGTAGCCATTTATCTAACTCATAATAAGGTAAAGAATCGGCATAAATATTGAAAAGATTAACCGCCGTTTTTCCGTATTCCTCACCTTTAAAGCGATAAATTGCATTCAGACGATTAATATCTATCCAGTAATGCTGACGAATATGCCCACATAATAAAGGTAAGCGGTTATCAATTGCTTCTACAATATCCTCATTACCTTTACAAATTAGCAGTTCTCTGGCTGCACGTAAAGCGGCAAAAAACAGCACTTGAATTTCTAAAGGATGACCATAAATTCCCATGCGTCTGTCTATCATACAAGCGCCATCAGGAACTAATAGCGTCGGGTACATATCAAACCGATTAGCTAAACAGATGTCCATAATTAACCTAATTCCTGTTTGGAATTCTGGTTGATAAGCAAGAGAAGGATCTTTAGTAGCAACTACATAAGCACGTAATAAAATTAACCACCATAAACAAGAATCTACAGGTGTGACTCTAGCGATCGCGTGTTCACCAAAATCAGCTTCTAGAAATTCTTCCCCATTGGCAGAAACAACTTTAAAACTGGCTGGAATTAATCCTCTACCGGGTTTATAGGCATCTAATGCCTTTTCTTTGGGTTGTAACTTTAATGTTTCTTCTAGGAAATTCTTGACAATATCTGTTCTGCCTTTAATCAGAAAAATTAACGCCGAGGAAACAAAATCCCGGATAAAACATTGGTCATAATTTAATGCTTCGACGGATGAATCATAAGCCGCTACAGTACCAACTGGCTGACCTTTGTAGTAGAGAATTGAATTCTCTAATGCCTGCCATGCTTCATTTTCTATATTTTTACTTGTCTCTAATTTGTTTAGTTGCATTACCAGACTAACTCCATTTAGATAGTATATTTGTTGGGAGTAGATGCACCTTTAATTATTCTCTAATGCCATTTTCATCATAACTTTGAAATAGCAAATATCAATTCATTCAAAATACTAAATGTCAGTAAAGACCAAAATTAAACTCAATACCTTTGCCTAACTTAAAAAAGCCTGGATTCTTAGGTTGGTTAAGAGTCATAATCCAATAAATGCGTTGGGTTACACTGTCACTTAACCCAATCTATAAGAAATGGCAAAGGTATTGTAAACTGCATCATATTTAACAGTTTCTTGAATTTCTAGAAACGTGGATTCTTTTGTATGTAGAACCACTTAAATGTAGTATATCTACTTAATTAACGATTGGCTATTGCGATGACAAAATAAATTATTCCCCTACAACTTAACAAGTTATAACGTTTTTTCAGAATATGCAATATCAACAGCTAAAAAAATTGGGGGATTAATACTGATTAAGGGATATATATTTTACCAGCCCTTCCTAAGTTGCAACTTTTGATATCCTTGATTAAGTACACAGGCAAAATTAATAGGACTTACGCACGCTCACTAATTTACCATGATATGAATGAAGGAAATTGCGTCGTTTTCGGCTTTGGGAATAACTTATTGAGTAGGGTGCGTCAGATAGAGGGAATCTGTTTTTTTTTGTCAAAATATCGTGTCTGACGCACCCTACAAAGGATAAAATTTACGTTACATATTTTGGAAATCTTGTCAATGCGTAAATCCTAATTAATTATATAAAAGATTTGGATTTAATGTAGGGGTAGCGCCCCCGTGCCTACCCGTTGGGGCAACCACGGGGGGTTTGCCCCTACAAGATTCTGGTTTCTCAGAACTGACAACTAAACAATTACCCCAATAAAGTTAAGATTCTAGTATCTGTCAATGAAAATTTTTTAAGCTTTATAGTCAGCGGCAACGGTAAACACACTATGTATGATATCCTAGATTCCCACGCAGTCCTAGAAGTGTTGCGACCAGTAGAAGATCCAGAACTTCGCAAAAGTCTGGTAGAATTAAATATGATTCGCAACGTCAAAATTGACGGTGGCAAGGTTAGTTTCACTTTGGTGTTGACCACTCCGGCTTGTCCTTTACGGGAGTTTATTGTCGAAGATTGTCAAAAAGCTGTGAAAAAACTCTCTGGGGTAACAGATGTGAGTATAGAAGTAACAGCGGAAACACCCCAGCAAAAAGGCTTACCAGACCGTAATGGCGTACCAGGGGTGAAAAATATTATTGCTGTTTCTAGCGGTAAAGGTGGTGTTGGTAAAAGCACCGTGGCTGTAAATATTGCCGTAGCTTTAGCACAAACTGGGGCAAAAGTCGGTTTATTAGATGCAGATATTTATGGACCTAATGATCCCACCATGTTGGGTTTGAGTGATTCCGAAATTAATGTCCGTTCTACAGAAGCAGGGGACATTCTCGAACCGGCTTTTAATCATGGTGTCAAGCTTGTTTCCATGGGCTTTTTGATTGATCGAGATCAGCCAGTAATTTGGCGCGGTCCGATGCTGAATGGTGTAATTCGTCAATTCCTATATCAAGTGGAATGGGGAGAACTGGATTATTTAATTGTGGATATGCCCCCAGGAACTGGAGATGCTCAATTAACTTTAACCCAAGCTGTACCAATGGCAGGGGTAGTCATTGTCACTACACCACAAACTGTGGCTTTGTTGGATTCCCGAAAGGGGCTGCGGATGTTCCAGCAGTTAAATGTTCCAGTTTTGGGAATTGTGGAAAATATGAGCTATTTTATTCCCCCAGATCAACCGGATAAGCAATATGACATTTTTGGTTCTGGTGGTGGTTCCAAAACAGCCGCAGAATTAGGAGTTCCCCTGTTAGGATGTGTACCGTTAGAAATTTCTACAAGAATTGGGGGTGATAGTGGTGTGCCGATAGTGATTGGTGAACCTAATTCAGCCGCTGCTAGAGCATTGAAGGCGATCGCTCTCACTGTAGCAGGTAAAGTTTCCGTTAATGCTTTGACATAAGTAAAAAAGGAGTCAGGAGTCAGGAGTTTAGAAGAAAGAAGAAGAAAGAAGCAAATTTCTCCCTTCCCCCCTGCCCCCTACTCCCCTACTCTCCTACTCCCCTGCCCAACTTCCTCCTCACACAATGTTATTAAAACCTTTGTTCCCGAAAATGCGTTGGCAATCCTGGCTTAAACCCTGGCAACAAATGGATGGGCTACTATTTATCCTCCCCGTTGCTGTTAGTATGTTCGGGGGGCTAATGATTCTGAGTACAGAATTAAAGCAACCTGTAACTGACTGGTGGTGGCACTGGCTGATAGCGGCGATTGGTTCAACTATTGCCTTATTTTTAGCTCGTTGCCGTTATGAAAACTTAATGCAGTGGCATTGGTTCACCTACGGGCTGACCAACTTTAGTTTAATCGCTGTGATGCTCGCTGGTACTAGTGCCAAAGGCGCACAGCGTTGGATCAGTATTGCCGGTTTTAATGTCCAACCCTCAGAATTTGCCAAAGTAGGGCTAATCATTACCTTAGCTGCATTGTTACATAAACAAACTGCTTCTACTATTGAGAGTGTTTTCCGTGTCTTGGCAATTACGGCTGTACCTTGGGCATTGGTATTTTTACAACCAGACTTGGCAACATCATTGGTATTTGGAGCAATATTTTTAGGAATGCTGTACTGGGCAAATGCTAACCCCTGCTGGTTAATACTCATGATTTCCCCGGTCATAGCAGCAATTCTATTTAGTATATCTTGGCCACTATCCACACCCATAGTCTTATCTAAAGAAATATCTTTGAGTATATTGGGTTTACTATGGGCAGTAGCGATGGGGATAGTTGGTTGGGTTAGTCTCCCCTGGAAGCGTTTTGGTATTGGTACTATCGTATCATTATGTCTCAATCTCCTCGGTGGCGAATTAGGCATTTTTGCCTGGAATCATGTGTTAAAGGAGTATCAAAAAAACCGACTTAGTGTATTTATTAACCCTGAACATGATCCTCTTGGCTCTGGTTATCACCTGATTCAATCTCGCATTGCTATTGGTGCTGGTGAAGTTTGGGGTTGGGGTTTGTTTAAAGGTCCTATGACTCAACTCAATTTCGTTCCTGAACAGCACACAGATTTTATTTTCTCCGCTGTTGCTGAAGAATTTGGTCTGGTGGGGTGCTTAATCTTACTATCAGTTTTTTGCTTGATTTGCTTTCGCCTGCTTCACGTAGCTCAAACAGCCAAAGATAACTTTGGTTCACTTTTAGCTATAGGTGTTTTATCTATGATTGTGTTTCAACTGATTGTGAATGTTGGTATGACAGTTGGTTTAGCACCAGTGGCGGGGATTCCCCTACCTTGGATGAGTTATGGACGTTCAGCAATGCTGACTAATTTTATTGCGATCGGCATAGTAGAATCTGTAGCTAATTATCGTCAACGGCAAAAGTATTATTAAAGAGGAGTCAGGAGTTCGGAGTTCGGAGTTCGGAGGAAGAAATTGAACAATAGAGCCTGAAATTTCTCCCTTATTCCCTGTTCTCTATTCCCTGTTCCCTGTTCCCTAATAAGCATTAAGCTATTAATAGGAAACTATTGAGGGTAAATATGATGATACTGCCTGGAGTAACTGTTCGCGTCAAAAATCCCGCAGATACATATTATCGGTCTGAAGGACTTGTCCAACGAGTGAGTGATGGTAAAGTGGCTGTATTATTTGAAGGTGGTAATTGGGATAAAATAATTACTTTCCGCTTAACAGAATTAGAACCTGTTGAAACTACAGTTCCGAAAAAAGGGAAATAGTAATTTAGTCATTAGTCATTAGTCAGTGGTTATTGGTTATTTACTAAGATTATTGACTAATGGCAATTTAAAAAAATTCTGCAACTAAGCTGTTACGCATTTGCTTTTTTCCCAAAAGCCTTACTAGAAGGACTCTAGGCTGCCAAATATTAAATTTAGCTGGGTAACAGCTTACTGTGAATAATGCGACAGAATTAATTACATAAATGATTTTGCTGTTCCCTGTTCCCTGTTCCTTAATTGCTTATGCGTCTACCTTTACCACAGTTTGCTATTGAAAATCGCCATTCTCATCACTTTGCAGAGATAATTGAAACAACAACTACGGAATTTTTGGCTCAGTGTTTAGAACCAGAAGACTTGAGTTTTCCACCAATGCCACCTTTTGGGAGTTGGGTTTGTGCTGTGGATGAAGAATCTGGTAATCAAGTTTATGCTGTAGTTTATCATGCCACAACTATGCCTATTGATTCTGTACATCGGGCAGTTGCATTGGGATTATCTTTAGAAGCTTTGCGTGAGGAACAACCCCAGATATTTTCTATGCTCAAAACTGAATTTCGAGCGGCGATTGTGGGATTTAAGGAAAAGTCTATAAATATAGGTAATAACGGCAGAGTATATCAATACTTACCACCCCGTCCACCACAAATCCACCAAGCTGTTAATCACTGTCAAGCAGAAGAAATTATTCAGTTTACGGAAGAATTAGATTTTTTACGAACATTACTTTTTATTAGTGGTGCGCCTGTAGATTCTTTAGCTGCCGCTGCTATTAGAGGAGTATATCAGTTACGAAAAACTGATCGAGAATGGTTGATTAAAGCTGGAAGACATCTGAGTATGTTACTCAAAGATGATTATGATCGTTTGCGGTTTATTTTAAGCCAAATTCACCCCTAACCCTTGGCGATTGTAGCTTCTATATTTTCTTCTGATTTTTGCATAATGGGCGCAGGCCCTGCGCCCCTACCTCCTAAAATCTGCTGTTTTTTTTGTGAGTGGTTCGAGATAACTGGGATTTTGATAATAAATTCAGAACCTTCTCCGGGAGTAGATACACAATAAATTTCACCACCATGTTTTTCTACTACGATTTGGTAGCTAATTGATAATCATTCTGGCTGTTTCTATCTAAGCGAGTAGGATTATGCTCAGAAAAAGATATAGAAATGATTCTTAATTTGTTAAAAGAGGAAAGCAGAATGATTATTAGTCTTATTAAAAAACTAGAAAATTAAAATTTTTTCCCTGTTCCCAGTTAAGAGTTCCCTGTTCCCTTCTCTCAACTCCTCACTTCAGCATAACAAGTACCGAAGAACCAAAAATTTGGAGAATTGAAATATGACGGTTATCTGGGAGGGATATGTATTAAGAGTGGGTAATTTCCAATGTAAAATATGACAGTTGTATTAGATGTCCGAATGTGATTGAGCGTTATACCTTGCCCGAAATGGGCGATTTGTGGAGTGAAACCTATAAGCTGAAAACCTGGCTAGATGTAGAGATCGCGGTTTGCGAAGCACAGGCGGAACTGGGTTATATTCCAGCAGCAGCAGTAGAGGAAATTAAGGCTAAGGCGAATTTTGACCCGAAACGGGTGCTGGAAATTGAGGCGGAAGTTCGTCATGATGTGATTGCTTTCTTGACAAATGTTAATGAATATGTAGGTGATGCAGGACGCTATATTCATTTAGGTTTAACTAGTTCTGACGTTTTGGATACTGCTTTATCACTACAATTAGTTGCTAGTCTGGATCTGTTGTCAAAACGCCTAGAAGATGTGATTGAGGCTATTCGGAGAAAAGCTACTGCACATCGCAATACGGTCATGATTGGGCGATCGCATGGTATTCACGCTGAACCTATTACCTTTGGCTTTAAGTTAGCTGGTTGGTTAGCGGAGGTGTTGCGACACCAAGAACGTTTGCAAATTCTCAAAAAAACGATTGCAGTCGGTAAAATATCCGGTGCAGTGGGGACTTACGCCAACATTGAACCCAGGGTAGAAGCGATCGCTTGTGCAAAACTCGGACTCAAACCCGATACTGCCTCCACTCAGGTAATTTCCCGCGATATTCATGCAGACTTTGTGCAACAGTTAGCATTACTGGCTGCATCTATAGAACGCTTTGCTGTAGAAATTCGTAATCTGCAAAAAACAGACGTTTTAGAAGTTGAAGAATTTTTCGCCAAAGGGCAAAAAGGTTCTAGCGCTATGCCTCACAAACGCAATCCTATCCGTTCCGAACGGTTAACAGGGATGGCACGATTAGTCAGAAGTCATGCAGGTGCAGTATTAGAAAACGTCGCTTTGTGGCACGAACGGGATATTTCCCACAGTTCTGTAGAACGGGTAGTTTTACCAGATGCTTGCATTTTGACTCATTTTATGCTGCATGAAATCACCCAATTGGTAAATAAACTGTTGGTTTATCCCGAAAACATGGCACGAAATCTCAACTGTTATGGTGGAGTTGTCTTTAGTCAAAGGGTGTTATTAACCTTAATAGACAAAGGACTAAATCGAGAAGAAGCCTATACCATAGTTCAAGAAAGCGCCCACACTGCGTGGAACAAACCAGAAGGCAACTTCCGTGATTTAATCAGTACAGATCCTCGCGTCACTCAAAACCTATCCCCCGCAGAGATAGAAGCCTGTTTTGATCCACTACATCATCTCAAGCATTTAGAACAAGTTTATCAACGACTGGGTATTTAGAACTGGTAATTGGTAATTGGTGATTAGTGATTAGTGATTGGTGATTTTTTCCTGACCACTGACCACTGACCACTGACCACTGACCACTGACCACTGACCACTGACCACTGACCACTGACCACTGACCACTGACCACTGACCACTGACCACTGACCACTGACCACTAACCTTGGTCAGAGAATAGTACAGCAAGTTCATTTATTTTTGTCTCCCTTTGCCGGAGCTTTAATGGGTTTGTCTGTTGCTTCAGCGACACAAACAGCAAGCTGGTTAGTTGCCTTAATTGGTGGTTTATTAGCTTTTTTATTTCAGCTATTTTTAGTAGGTTGGTTTTATCGCTTGCGTTGTTTGCCTATATGGGCTGCGTTTGTACAAGACATTTTGTGTATTACACTCGTATTTTTTGCCGTAGATGCTCCTCGTCAGGGGGGACTAATTGCTTTAATCCTGCTATGGCTGGCCATTGTCAGTGCTAAATACTGGTATGATTGGTATAAGGGTGGCAAGCAAAGGTATGGGGCAAGGGACAGAAAGCAGGGGGAGTAATTCTTACCCATTACCTATTACCCATTACCAATCAGCAAAACTAATGTAAAAGTCCGATAACGTGCAGTAAGCCTTTACCAGTGATTAATTCAATAATTAACCCAATAAAACCTAGCATAGCTATCCGACCATTCCAAACTTCTGCGCTGGTGGTGATTCCCCATTCCCAACGTTCCTGGGGATACATTTTTACCCTTTTTTTCATTTGGGTAACTTGAGAGAGTTTGAGGTCAGGTTGTTGCAAGACATCAATTATCAGGTCGCATAGAGCTTTGATAAAAACTGGGTTAGTATTAGGAGCAGGAACTCGTCCGAAGTTATGTATTCCTGCTTCCTCAGCTATTTCTCGATATTCAATGTCAATTTCTTGTAGTGTTTCAATATGTTCAGAAACAAAACTAATGGGGACAACTACCAAATTTTTCACACCTTTAGCGCCGAGTTCGTTGAGTGCATCTTCTGTGTAGGGTTGTAGCCATTCTACTGGACCAACACGACTTTGATAGGCGAGGGTGTGGGGATTGGGACGATTGAGAGTTTGCATAATTAAGGTTGTGCATTCCTCAATTTCTTGCTGGTAGGGATCTCCTGCTTCCTCTACATAGCTTTTAGGTACACCATGTGCGCTAAAGAATATATGCACGTCATCCGGCTGTGGAAACTTATTAATTTCGCCAATTATGAGTTCTGCCATTGCTTGGAGATAACCTGGTTCTTTGTACCAAGAGGCAATGACTGTATACGCAAGACTTTGGAGTTTGGGGTTTTCTTTCCACAGTTGTTCTAATAACCGGAAACTAGAACCGCTGGTGCTGATGGAAAATTGGGGGTAAAGTGGGAGAATTACTAACTTATCAATGTTATCTTGGGTAAGTTGGGCGATCGCTTCCTCCGTATAAGGATGCCAATAACGCATTCCCACATAGATATTAGCTTCTTGTCCTAACTCACCTAACTGCGCCTTGATAGCTTCTCCTTGTTCCTCTGTAATCCGCCGTAAGGGAGAACCGCCACCAATTTGCTTATAATTTTCTTGAGATGTCTTTTCTCGGCGTGTAGCAATAAACCAAGCCAAAGGTTTTTGCATCCAGCGAAACGGTAAACGGATAATTTCGGGATCTGAAAACAGATTATACAAAAAAGGTCTTACATCTTCTAATTTATCGGGACCACCAAGATTAAGTAATAATACCCCTATACGACCCATAGCAGTTACTTTCCCCCAATCCTTACAGATTTTTCACTAATGTTAACAATATATCTTTATTAAATATAAAGCTTTATCGGCAGGAAAAATACAATGGCAACAATTTTTCGAGATTTGAGTTATAGATACCAATGGCTATATGATGGCATCTCTCGGTTAGCGGCTGTGACTGTGGGTGGTGAACCCCGGTTTCGTCAACTGGCTTTACAAAATTTAAAACTACAATCAGATACTCAGATCTTAGATTTATGCTGTGGTAGTGGTCAAGTAACCAGATTTTTAGTAAATTTTTCGGAAAATGTCACCGGCTTGGATGCTTCCCCATTATCTATAAAACGATGCCAGGAAAATGTACCAAATGCCACTTATATAAAAGCATTTGCTGAGGATATGCCTTTTGCAGATAATTTGTTTGATGTGGTACATACTAGCGCAGCCTTACACGAAATGCAGTCAGAACAACTCCGCAAAATCATTAAAGAGGTTTATCGGGTATTAAAACCAGGAGGAGTTTTCACTTTGGTGGACTTTCACCCCCCAACAAATCCGATATTTTGGCCGGGGTTGGCGGTATTTTTCTGGTTGTTTGAAACCCAGACAGCTTGGGAATTGTTGAAAACGGATTTACCTGGTTTGTTAACAGATTATGGTTTTGATGTGGGTAAACCTAGTTTATATGCTGGTGGAAGTTTGCAGGTAATTCAGGGAAGAAAAATTGTTGAATAGGAGGCAAACCCCCTGTGGTTGCCCCAAATACCCAAATAACGGGGTAGGCACGGGGGCGCTACCCCTACATTAAATCCAACTCTTTTGTATGTAACAAACCAGGAAAAAGTTCTAAGTAACTTGTTCTGTTTGTGTTTCTACTTTTTGACCAATTTTTGGTTCTGTACCCGCAATTAATCGCTCAATATTGGTGCGGTGACGGATTATTACATATAAACCGCCAGTCAAACCCAGAAGAATGTAGGCTAAAGGTTGATGGAAAATTACCATTAAAATGGAAACAGCCACAGCCCCAGCAATAGAACTTAAAGAGACAATTCTAGAAATGGCAATGACTAATGCAAATACGCCTAATGTTGATAATCCAACCTGCCAACTTATAGCTAGTAAAATTCCCACACCACTAGCCACAGATTTACCACCAGTAAAACCAAGAAAGATGGATTTACTATGTCCTAAAAGGGCGGCTAACCCGGCTAATGTGACTAAATAAGGTTGCCAAATTTCGGGATTTACAGTTGGTGGAATTAAGTTTTGACTATAAGCAATGTTAAATAAAGCATAACCTAAGTTTATGGCTAATACTCCTTTTAAAGCATCAATTAATAACACAAATGCCCCTGGGACTTTACCCAAGGTTCTCAAAACATTAGTTGCACCTGTTGAACCAGAACCAACTTCTCGAATATCAATTCCTTTTAATAGCTTACCTGCTAGATATCCAGTGGGAAAAGAACCAAAGAGGTAAGCTAATAAAACCACCACTCCACACAAACTTAACCAAAGAAACATAAATTTGCTAGTTGTCAGTTGTTAGTTGTTAGTTGTTTTACCAATGACCAATGACCAATTACCAATTACCAATTACCAATTACCAATTAAAAATCATCGTCAAAATCTCGATCTTTCATGGTTTTTGGGTCAGGGGCAAAAGCTAACCAGAGAGGGAATTGTAGTAATGCTAAACTGATTTGTTCCTCAGAATCATCAATGATAATTAAAGGCATTTGATTGGCTTTAACTAATCTTTCTGCTTTCTGAGCTAAAGCTGTCGGTGCTTCAAATAATACCACTCCTCTGTCTGGTCCGAAATCAGGACGACCGATACCTAAACAATCTTGTAAACCGCGTCGCCATTCGCCTAAACGTTCTGGAGTGTTTGCTAAAATTAGGGTTCGCACGCGATCGCCATATAATTGATGTAATATCGAAATTGCCGATGAAGCAATTAAAATATTCTGTAAGCGGCTACCCATTGTCCGCAAAGCACCCCGTCCACCAAGGGTAAATAACCAATTTGAGATTTTTTCTGCATGAATTGGTTCAAAGGTGCGGCGTAACTGCCAAGGTGGTCCATAATAATCTGGTTGGTTGCGGTATTGGTCAAGTAAGCGCCGGATTTTTTTAGTAGTGTCCTGAAACTGCTGTTGACCAAGTTGTGGCATTTCCGATAGCGATAGCGTGGCGTTGTCCATTTGTTCTTTCACAGGTTTAGCTTCTTTCGGCGCTGGCTTTTCCCGTTCTCGTACAGGTTGTACAAGCTGCATTTGTTCTGCTGCTGATGCCAAATCCTGTAAACTGCCTGTGAGATAGTCTTTAAAACCTTGTACCCGAATTGCTATATCTTGAGATGTCCCGGCAAAGGTTGTCCGCATTTCATTACGAATTCGTTCTTGACGACGTTCGAGTTGTTCGACAGAAATTTGTAAGGCTTGTTTGCGTTGTTCTAACTGTGATAATGAATCTTGGACAACTTGTGAGAGTGCGGTTTGAGTTACACCAATTTGCGTCTGAAGGGTAGCATAAGTAGTTTCCAATTCAGCAATTTCTGCGCTGAGGTATGATGACTTTTGCTGTAATTGGGCTAATCTTTGCTCTGCTTGTATATATAGTGAATCTTTTGCTTCTAGTGCTGTTGTTTCTGTTGTTTCTGACGTTGCCAATTCACCAGATGCTTTAGTTTCTAATTGTAAATTGGTAGATGGTTTTTCCGGTGGTTCATCTGTAGGGGGTTGCACTTCTATTTGTTCTAACCACTCATTTATGGGTTCTGGAGTTGGAGATTCTTCTGGGTTCATAAACAACTATATAAATTTTCCATGATACAAAAAATATCTTTCTTGAAATATCCAATTGACTAGAGACAAAATCTAGTCAATGCGTGGACAACGTTCTTCTAGACAAGATCTTAAGGTTTTGGGGTCAAATAAAATTGGTAAAAAGTGAATACTGTTCACTTCTTTAAAATAGAACAAAATGGGAACCGGATTCCAGAATATTCGCCAATTTTGCCATTCTTGGTAGGGAAAACGTTTAATTAACTTTTCGCCTCTATAAAGATCAAAGTCAGTGGCGGTAAATTGGAAGCGCAGTGTTACAGCTTGCAACATCAAAAACAAACCCAAGACCGTTAATATTCCTCCCAACCAAGGTTGTACTAAGAGGACGGGAATGGCGACCAAGACTAAGACAACAGGAATATTGTAACTTGGCTTGAGTTCTACTGTTGATATGATGTTAGGTGTGAATGAACTATGCAAAATCTTTTTCTCCTAATTAAGTAGTCGGACAAAATTAAATTCACTCGTTGAGAGAGGGAACAGGGAACAGAAAAATCAATTATGTATACTTGAGAAGGCCATAACTTTGCCTTTTCCCTCTAAATCACTTTCCTGGCGATAATCCACTACCGGGACCTTGGAACATTACCCAAGATAAAAAGAAGTTGCTAATAAATATAACTAATAGGGCTGTGACAACAGCAGTTGTAGTTGATTGTCCTACACCTTTAGCGCCACCTGTGGTGGTTAAGCCCCAGCTACAGCCGATAATGGCGATTAATACACCAAAGCAACAGGCTTTAATCATGGCGTTACCAATATCCCAAATATCGAGAAAGTCCCGGGCTGAGTCTAGAAATACTGTATCGGAAAGGTTGTAAATGCGGGTGGCTATAAGCAATCCTCCAGACATTCCTGTGATTAAGGATAGCAAAGTTAGGACAGGCAGCATGATGAAGCAAGCCAGAAGTCGGGGAATGACTAGATAATCAATGGGATCTGTTTTTAACATTAACAGAGCATCTATTTGTTCTGTAACTTTCATTGTGCCGATTTCTGCTGCGAAGGCTGAACCTACCCGTCCGGCTAAAACTACTGCTGTCAATACGGGGCTAAGTTCTCTGGTTAATGCTACTGCTAATACGCCCCCAACGAGGTTTCCTGCCCCGAAGTTGATGAATTCCCGTGCTACCTGTATTGTGAATACTGCACCCACGAATATGGCTGTTAAGAGGGCAATGAAGAAGGAGTCGGGTCCGACTATTGCCAATTGTTCTAGGGTGTTACGACGGTGAATTTTACCTTGAAGGAGGTGAAATATGACTTGTCCACCTAAAAAGGTCGCAGCCAGCAAGCGCTGACTCCATGTTCCTAAACTGGATTTGGCCATTGGTCACTGGTGGTGGAGGATAGAATTAACACTAGATAATATGCAAATTATTAACTTAGTTTACGACTAGTCTCATAAAATTGAGCGAGTTTTTAAAGTGTTTTTACTTTTGGTAAACTGCACACTGAGATGGAAAGCCTGATTTTTTCAGGGTTGTACAGGTTTGAAATCTCAAAAATACCCAATGCACTTGGAGTAACTATTACCAGTGCAATTTAATGAAAACTTAAGATTCTTGACGAAATGAATGTTTGGGAGCGATCACCAGTATTGTAGAAATTGGCAGATAATTTTTCGGTTATCTCTCAAGTTACCCCTACCTCGGTCTGATCATGACTATATTTAGTAACTTTTTCCGATCTTTAGTCCTTACCACCATTTTTAGTTTTCTCGTCCCTGTCTTCCTCGTTGGTGGTTTGTTGTTGGTTTTATCGCTTTTTGGCTATGTCCCTGGTCTACAAGGGATAATTTCGGATGTCTCTATCCAAATTCTGCATTTTCTCGCTACTTTCGGCAGCGGTAGTTCACTCAACGGCCTATTGACAATTGGTTTAACTTGCGGCTTTGTTGGGGCGCTGTTTGATATCTATGTTCATTACCGTTATCAAATTCTTCATACTGATTCTTGAATGTTGCCAAAGCATTTAAGCCATGTTGATGATTTAAAAAATCCCACAACAAGTAATCTTAATAATTGCGATCCATAGCTGAGTATTTCTATTTTTACTGGAAGCTATTGGCTCTGTGCTGGAGATTTCTATTTTTTAAGCTCGTTATTTTCCCAAATTATTGTGTAGTGCAGTGGCACAACACAATATGGTTGAGATGGCTATATTTGTGGTAAAAGCTAATATTTTTCAATACTTGCTTTTGTTCCTTAAAAATACCAAATAAAACTACATATAAAATCTAAAATTTTCCTTAAGCTTTTTAATAATGATTGGGGTGATATAGCAGGAGTTACCGAGTCAGGGGTTAGAAATAAAATTCATCCCCTTGTCTGTGGGTCTTTTCCCCATTGGATTAGAGGTAAGTGATTGCTCCAAATATCAAGGTAGGCACGGGCGCCTGAACTCAAAAAAGCCCCAATACTTTTCGGTTAAGGAAATATAAGTTGGGTTTCGCTGTCGCTCAATCCAACAAAATCCTTGATAATGTTCGGTTATGGCTGATGCCTCCGGCGAGCGCAGGAATACGCCACACTTCGTGAACGTTCCGATTGCTTGGCGAACGTTTACGTTCCACAACCCAACCTACCGTATAATGACTTTTCAGGCTTAACCGAGCAGTATTGAAAAAAGCCCTATCTTTCTATTTTCAAAGAGACAACTTTTTCAGCAAACCCTAGCTAGTTAATAACAAAAACCCCAGAAGTTTTACTTCTGAGGTATAAAGAGTTTTAGGAACGATTGAGAACAATAGCAATATTGTGATCAGTTGGAGTAGGCAATCTTTAAACTGATCACAAAATAGCCTTGTCAGCATCTCAAACTAAGAACCTAAAAGCCCACAGGTCAACTACTTAAATACTCTAGCAGAGATATTTTTATCTAAGTAGCCAAGTTGGCATTTTTTAAACTCTCAACTAGATATCTATCTGGCGACGGATATTAACTAATTCGTAAAGCTTGTTTTCAAACTTTTGGGTACAAGCTGACCAATCAAATTCCAGAATCGAAGGACGTGCTTGTGCAGTCAATTGATTTTTCAGATCAGGGTCTTCCAGAATGGTAATTACCTTTTGGGCAAAGTCTTCAGGGCTATTAGGTGCGGCTAAAAAACCATTTACTCCAGAAATGACCTGTTCAGCGGTTGAAGGGGCAACAACAGCCACTACGGGAGTTCCAGAAGCTAAGGCTTCGTTGGTTGTAGTACAGAAATTTTCGGTGACGGAAGGGTTAACAAATATATCTGCTTTTGCAAACCAACCTAAAAGTTCTTTCCCATGAGATTCACCCCAAATTGTGACACCATTGGGGAATTTTTCGGCACAACGGCGAATTTCTGCATCTAGGGGACCGCTACCGACAATTACTAAATGGACATCGGGAATTTTGGCAGCAATGAGGGGATAAATATCTAAAAGTTGATTGACATTTTTTTCTGGGGTAATACGTCCCACAAATAAAATAGTTGGGCGTTTATCATCAGGAATTGGATCATAACAAATATTGCGAGGATGAAATTTTTCGCAATCAATTCCTTGATAGGATAAATATTCGCTGCGTTGTGCTTTGAGTTTTTGGTATTTAGTTAATTGTTCGCGGGAAGAGAATAAACTTAAATCGTAGGTTTCACTAAATTGTTTCACTAAAAGTGGCAGCAGGGGACGAACTAAGTTAAAGAATGTATTTCCAAAATAATATTGGATATAGGCAATGATATCTGTATGGAAAATTGAAATAATGGGTGTTTTAGTTTTTTTGGCATATTGTACGCCCACAGAACGCCCATAACCTTGTAGGAAGCCCGAATATAAACCTCTCATTTGTGGGGCTTCTTCAACAACAATAATATCGGGTTGAAAGTGATTAAGTAGTTTTGTATCACTCCAATGACGATGGTTTAATGGTTGGGGTAAAGATTTATAAAATATCAGTGGTTCTGTGGGGAATGAATAGGAGGAAAAATTAATAAATTTTTCTAGTTCTTCTATTCCCGACATCGGACGATTTCCCACTTGTTTAGGATATTTATTATTGATTTCCGGGTGAACTAGAAAAACTTCATGTCCTTGTTTTAATAGCCAGTGAACTCGTTGATGAACGGCGACAGAAACTCCGGTTAAAAATGGGGCATATAATCCTGTAAATAAGGCGATACGAAGAGGTTTATTTTTCATGATTTTGAGGAAATATTTTCTGCTAAAATAGATTACTGATGCGCTGGTTTATAATAATTGTTGAATTGGGAATTTTAGATGTTGAAGTGAAATAAAAAATCTAAAATTTCCCTATTCTCTTAAATAAATATGTTGGGTTTTCTCAATCCAACATACATTTAGTTAACCGAGCAATATTACTTAAAGAGATGCTTTGGGATCAATTGGTTGATCTAGCCATTGGTAAGGACGGTATTCAATTAACCGAATATTTTCACGCCCTTTAATGCGATAAGTAAGCCCCCGCCAAGTAATAGTAGATACCCACAAAGAAGATAATATTGTTAACCCGTAAACCCATTGTGTGAGGGGAATAACTATCAACATTTTCAGGATAATTAAAAGCGACAATTTGGGTATTTTTTCACCTTGATTGTGCAGCAATTGATGGATGCTAAATTCCATTAATAGCATTAGTAAGACTAAGCCAATGGTGTAGGAAATATAGACGGAAAATAACAAGGCAGCTGCGTCCCATTGAGCCTGAATCAATAGCTGAAAAATAACGATGATGACTACATTGGGAACGATGATACTAGAATATGCTTCACTGATTATGGCTAACCACCGGGGATGATAAAGTTTAGAAACAATTATTAACCTTTTTAATGATTCTAGTAAGTTACGTAGACTACTTTCTTCCCGATTTAGCATCAATAAAGAAGGAATAAATTTGATTTGTAACTTTTCTTGCTTGATAAGTTTATGGAGAAGCATATCATCTGTTAATACTTCTCCCCACTTATCTAAAAGGTTGATGCGGTTTAATACTTCTGTTTTGATTGCTAATGTTCCACCCCAGGGAATTTGAAAGAGAAACATTTGCACTACGGTGGAAACGTTACCGGAGTAGCGAACTAATGAACCCCAATAATTACCTGTGGGGAGATACCAACGATTTCCTGTGGTGAGTCCAACTTGATCATCAATGAGGGGGGTAACTAATTCTCGTAACCAATTAGGATGGGCTACGGTATCAGCATCTATAAAAGCTATAATTGGATAGGCATTATCTAAATCAGAAACAGCTTGAACTAAGGAACTGCATTTAAGACTACAATTATGACGAACTGCTCTTAATGTGCTAATTTCGACGTTGGTTGCACCCAGTTGATTGATTGTTTCGGTAGCAATTTTAAAAGCTGGATCTTCTTTACTATCAATGATCAGCTTTAAATCGTATTTTGGGTAGTTTTGTTGTAAGAGCGATCGCAAACAATTAGGTAAAAAAGGATCAGCACCCCGTAAACAGAGGATTACTGCCGTTTTTGGTAATTGTTCATCTGGTAATGACTTGGGTTTGTGTGAACGTAAATACCATAAAAATACTAACGTTAAACAAGTTTGAATTACCAGCCAACCGAACAAAGACTTAGATAGAAATATCATAAAATCTGGCATTATTTCTATAGTCTTAGAAAGGAGTCAGGAGGAAGAAAGGAGAAAGAGGTTAGTAGGGGCGGGGTTTCCCCGCCCAATATTCAAATTCCCAATTAGGGATCAAGAGAATATTTGAGAAAGATATTAATGGTAGTATTCTTGTCAACTTTAAAGCTGGAATTATTGAACTTTGGTGAGCCGGTGCTGATAGAAACAGTAGGATTTTTAGAAATTCCAAAGCCTTCTTTAGGAATTCCGAAAAAGTCTTTATTGAGTTTGCGATCGCCATTTTGATCATCAACTACAGCTACAGCGTAATTTCCCGGTTTCAATCCAGAAAATACCCGCTTTATAGAACTACCTGTAATTTTAGTACAACCACTTTTAACTTCACTTTTAGCATCATCAGGAAATCCTTTTTCAGAGTTATAAACTCTCATACAAATTTCCCCGGTTTTGTTAGTAATACCATTAACAACCACAGTTAAAGATGTTGTTGATTCAGCATAGGCTATATCTGTGAAGCTGATAGTTAGTAAAGTAGCAAGCAAGAAATTACTAACTTGGAATATTTTCAACATAGATCAATATTTCACCCGTAATAAGTTTAGACTAATTTAATAGTAGATTTTCACTACTAAAAATGATTTATTGTCCCATAAATGACTGATATTGCTCTAGATTAGGTTTGATAACCAAACTTACGCAAAAACAACATTTTGGCAGCTATTAAGAAATCTTTCACTAATAGCCATTCTGTACCTGATAGCTTTTTAGCAATGCTGATATGGCACAAAATTTGCTCATACCAACTCAGTTGACTATGATGAATAGAAATCCAATATTCCTGTAAAATTCGCCAATGAGGTAGCAATATTTTTCCCTTATTCTTTGAATCAAACCAGACTGCATAATCATAAAAATTAGGCAACATATTCAATGAATACTGGGGATTATTGTGATTAAATGACAAGTAATTAGGAAAGAACATACTCAGAGATTGTTGAGGATGGATTCTCGCAGAAAATAGATATTCTGGAATTTCATAAAATCGTCCCAGCATACCCAATCTTAATAATAAAATTCCATCTGCATTGCCATGACCACCCATAGGAGGTATTTTTTTTAATACACTACTCCGAATAACTCCATAAATTTGATAACACAAATGTTTAGTTAGTAATTCATGAAATCTTTGATGAGCTTTTAGGGAATTAGTATTGAGTTTAATGTCATAATTTTGGATAAATTCTCCCTGCTCATCAATAAAATATGTATGGGAGTGACATAAAATGTATGTTGGATCTTTTTCCAATACATCCATACATTTCTCAATAAAATCGGGGGCGTGCAAATCATCATAAGCAGCCCATTTAAAATACTCACTGTCAGATAATTCAAAAACACGATTGAAGTTACAAGCACAACCCATATTAGTTTCATTACGATAGTAACGAATCCGTTGATCTTGGGCTGCATAAGTCCTACAAATAGCCTCAGTATTATCTGTAGATGCGTTATCCGAGATAATTAACTCAAAATCGGAAAATGTCTGTGCTAATAGCGAATCTAGGCATTTTTTGAGGAATTTCTCCCCATTATATACAGGTAATCCAATACTTAACTTTGGTTGAGAGTTATTCATGCACAAATCCCTGAAATTTAGTCGTTATTTCATCAGTTTTTGAATGTCAGTTTTTTGCAACCATGCGTGAGTACGGCGCATTCCTTCTGCTAAATCAACTTTAGCTTGATAATTTAAAACACTTTCTGCTTTAGCAATAGAATAGGCATAAGGACGACTCATAAAATCAACTGATTCTGGCAGAATATCCGCCTTTTTACGGAATAGTTTTTGCCCCTGAACACGCACTTTTAGAAATAATTTCATTTCCTCTTTCGGTAAAGACATTGGTGCTGGTAAATTTTCTAATGATGCTAAATGAATAAAATACTCCTTCCAAGAAGTTTCTTTACCGTCGGTAATATTAAAAACCTCTCCATAAGCCGATTTTTCTATGGCTAAAAAGATAGCATCAATTAAGTTATCTACATATAGATGATTCATTACACCTTTGCCTTCATTAGCATAGGCAAATAATTTTTGTCTCATCATGTGAATTGGACGGACAATCCAAGGTAGACTTCCTGGACCATAAACATCACCAGCCCGAATCACAATTACTCCAAATTCTGGAGCATTATTGAGTTTTAGAACTTCGATTTCCGCTTCAATTTTTGTTTGACAATAAGCATTATTTTCCCCAGACAATACACCTGATTCTGTGACTTTATCTGAGTAATCAAATCCATATACTAAGGCAGTCGAAAGATGCACAAATGTCTTCACACCAGCTTGTTTAGCAGCCTTAGCAATACTTATAGTACCGCTGACATTTATTTCTCGAAAATGCTTAATATCCCCGGCTTCTTCGGCAAATTGAGCGTTATGTAAAACTATATCTACTCCCTGGCAAGCTTTCGAGCAAACTGCTGGGTCAGTGATATTACCAACAAAAATTTCTACACCTAATTTTTGGACTGTTTGATCTTTAACTGGAGAACTTTGGATACCTTTAACTTTCATGCCTTGTGCTATAGCTAATTCTGCTGCACGTAAGCCAATAAATTCATCAATTCCAGTAATTAGCAGAGTTTTGTTTTGTAAGTTCATGGGGATGTAGATAAGTGTTCGGTAATGAAAAAGTTATACAATCTAAGTTGAAAAATTGATATCAAATACAACTAGGAACTGTTGTATTTGCAAAAGCATTTTACCGTTGTAAATAACATTAAACTTCTATCTTTAGTTGGTGTTAATTTGGCAAATATTTAGCAGAAGTTGATTAATTTAAGATGCAACAAATTCCTAGAAACTATCAGCCGGATCAGCAGAACGGAGTTTATTAATAGCTAATGCTCCAGAGGTAATGCAGATTAAGACTGTAGATACTAGAACAAGTAAGGCATTATTACTTGTCATCATGATCGGTAATTTAGTTGCCCTCATGGCAAAATCATATAAACCAATGGAAACAATAAAACCAGGAATATAACCCAACAATGCCAAAATTATTGCTTGTTGAAAAACCACATTCAATAAATATCCATTAGCATAACCAATGGCTTTTAAAGTAGCATAGGCAATAAATTGAGTAGCAATATTGCTATACAAAATTTGATAAACAATTACCACACCCACAACAGAAGCCATGATGAGCATCAGGTTAAGAATAAAACCAATGGGGGTTCTAACTGACCAATATTGTCTTTCAAAAGCGACAAATTCTTGGCGAGTAAATATTTGAACATCCTTGGGTAAATTGGCTTTCAAACTGGCTAAAACCCGTTTTATATCTGCACCATCTTTGAGTTTAATCACTCCCATATCTATTTTTTCAACTGGACGGCTATTCGGGTTGATTCTGAGAAAAGTTGAATCACTCACAATTAAATTACCATCAACACCAAAGGAAGGTCCTAAACTAAATAAACCACCTACTCTGACTCGATAACCTTTAACAGCATCAAAGGGAAAAATTTCAATTGGTTGTTCAATATTTCCTTGATTAAATAATTCTGCTATTGGTCCAAATTCTGGACGGGCATCTCTATCAAAGAGCATAACATCAGGAATTTTGAGTTTGTCCAAATTTTGTTGGACTTCTGGAATATCTAGCACGGATTTTCCAGGGTCAAAACCAATGACATAAATTGAATATTTCTCGCCGCTGACAGGATTTTTTAATTTTGCAAATTGCAAATAAATTGAACTAACGGAATCCACACCGTCAAAACCTAAAGTTTGATATAATCGAGTGCGGGAAAAACTTTGAATTGCTGTCAAAGATTTATATTGAGAACTAACTAAAAATAAATCACCATGCAATCGTTGATGTAGTGCTGTGGCACTAGAATATAGTGCATCTTGGAAACCAAGTTGGATGAACATTAACAGCACAATGAAGCCAATTCCGGCTACAGCTATCACAAAACGAAGTTTCTGTTGGGCAAGCTGTAGCCACCCTAAAGGAATTTTGATATTCATATTATTTGTTAGTTGTTAATTGTCAGTTGTCAGTTGTCAGTTGTTAATTTTAGACAATAACTAATAACTAATGACCAATGACTAAATCTGGATTGCAACATCAACTTGTAAATTAGTTAAGCGAGATATTTTTTGACTATCAGTGGGATCATCAATAGATATTTTGACTTCAATTACTCTTCGGTCTGCGTCAGAATTGGGATTAATACTAAAGATGCCTTGTTTATCAACTTGCCAACCAACTTCTCTCACAGTTCCTTGTAATTTGCCAGGAAATGTAGTGCTGCTAATGATAGCTTTTTGTCCAACTCGAACATTTTGAATATCGGTTTGATATACTTCTGCTAGAACCTGCATTTTTGATGTATTACCAATTTCTGCAAAACCAGAAGTACCAATTACTTCGCCATTTTTGGTGTGAATTCTTAAAATTGTGCCGTCTATAGTAGAAGTAATATAAGTTAAATCATGGTCAGCTTTTGCTTGTTTAATTGCAGTTTCTGCACTTTTAACTTCACTTTTTGCTAACTCTACATCTACAGTCCTGACTTCTTTAATACTATTAAGTTTGAATTTTCCTTCTTTAAGTTGATCTTGTAATGTGTCTTGTGTGCGTTTGAGAGTAGCTTCAGCTTCTTTTAACTGCTGTTGTGTAGTTTTAAGAACTAACTTTTTACTATCAGCAACAGACGCAGAAACAGCACCAGCTTTTGATAATTGTTGATATCTGTCGCTCTCTTTTTGAGCATTTTCGACTTCAGCCCGAATCCGGTTGATTGTTGCTGCTTGAGCGGCAATGTCTCCTTTTAATTGGGAATTTAACCGAGTAATGGTGGCTTTTTGAGCATTGATATCTCCAGTTTTTGCTCCAGCTTGTACCTGTGCAAGTTTGGTTCTGGCAATTAATAATTTATCAAATGCTTGTTGGATAGCTGCTTGAGAACGAGCATAGTTTTCCAGATAAGCTAATGCTTGTCCTTTTTTAACAATATCTCCTTCCTTTACCAATAGGTTTTCCACACGGACACCATTGATAGAATTAGGAGCAGATAAATAAGTAATTTCATCTTGTGGTTGTAATCTTCCTAAAGCAGTTACGGCAACTTTAACAGGAGTGGTTTGAGATTTAAGAACGGAACTAACAGCAGGAGTTTGAGTTTGAGAATTTATCTTTAATTGATGGAAAATGTATAAAGATACTAAACCTGTAGAGAAAGTTAGAGAAGTTGCCAGAATTATTCTCCATTTTAATGCAGTTAGGTTGAATAGTTGGCGTTCTTTATTTACTGCCATATTTTTATTCCAATGGTATTATTTCGGAAAAATACTTGTCATGTTTATAGACTTATTCTCTGTTGTTTTTAGAGAAGAGATATGTCTAATTATTTATGTATGAATTGTTGTCAGCATTTTAGCTGTTATAAATACCTAAATTAGCGGTTTCTTGCTTCCAATTATCTATTTATCTATGGCTGATGCCACGCTATGCTATTAATTTTATGTTGAATTGCCATTTAATTAAGTAGCATAAAATACGATAGCTTTAAGGAGAAATAAAAATCGGCACTGCCTAAGTTGTGATGATGCTAATAACTTAGGTAAATTAATAAACTTACCTGTGATTATCCCAAATAACTTTGATATTGTCAACTAAATTTAGTTGTTTAAATTAATAAAATCCTTGGCTAGATACCTATATTTAATTACTCATAAATAAATTCAAAAATCTGTACTTTTTTTAGCAAATTATCGTAAATAACTGCCAATTGTCCATATTTCATCACAATTGATATGTTTACAGGTTAATCATCAACATCCCATAAATTAATGTTTGGTTTATAAATAACCAATTATCTAGAAAAGGTAAGTTATCTTATAAATTCATCAAAAACCAAGACTTGATTATGATAGTTTGCTCAAAAAACACCCAATTATGTGCAAATATTTCTATTGTATATTTATTGATTAGTTACTTATGAGACAATTTAGATAAAATTCTTGAATTATCAGGAAAAAATTGATATTAAATCCGTAATTACCCAAGATATGTTATTCACAAATTTAGTTCTAGATTATACTCAAATAATTATGTCTTATTTAAAAGGAGATCAATTAACAAATATTTTCCTCCAAAAATTAGCAAAAATGAACTATTCCATTTTCATAAGCTGTGCTAGTCTTTTTATTAATTCAACATTTATGAATGAAAAATAAATTGTTGAGTTTATTTCTATAAACAGAAGAAATACTAAAATCCACTCAGCTTTGTACAGCAAAATTGCCTAAAGAAACAAAACCTATTCTTTGATAAACCGGGGTTTTGCATCTCACTAAGTTACAAACTGCTAGACTATTGAAAAGCTGTTTAAGTATTTTTTCACTATTCACAGAATTTGCCACAGAGTGCTGATTATTTTGTAACGATTTTGACAGCTTTTATCAGTCTAATCATCTAAAATAGGTTATCCTGGACTTTAAAAACTGGCAACTGCTATATCAACATACAGAACATTATTCCTCCATAGGTAAAACACTCAATGATTAAGAGATAAAACCGTTTCTGTATTCATACATATCCTTCAGATTAAGTATGTTCTATTGCCAGTTCGCTTGGTGTTAAGGAAATGTAGGTTAGTAACACCAACCAAAATTATGAAATGTTGGGTTGCGTTCCTTAACCCAACCTACCTAAAGCTTCAAAAATGAATTATCAATTATTGGCATTGCTGAATTGAGGTATGAAAATCAAATATTCTAGTTCTTAAACTCTTACTCTCTGCGTACTCTGCGCCTCTGCGTGAGAAAAAATCATACCTTCATTCACCAACGCCCAATTATTAATTGGTAAATATTCTGTGGTGATGATGTACATTCAAGCATTTAAACTTACTGCGGTAATTGGGTGAGTGTAGATAGTTATTCTATTTACTAATAGCTTAATTTATTGCACAATTTACGGTACTCAAAATCAGTCTATGTCCTATGTCTTGCCCCCCTCAAAAGATAGACACCATAAAAAGTTCTTTGACGGAATTGGAAGCCCAAATTAATAGTTTTGAACAGGCTGTGCTGAAGTTTATAGAGGAAGGAAAAATGAATTCAGGAAACTTAGAAAATTCGATAAATTCCATGTCAACTAAGGAAATTAATAGAAAACTGCACACCACTCCTATAGCTATTATTGGTATGGCTTCCTTAATGCCTCAGTCGAGAACATTAAGGGATTACTGGCAAAATATTGTTAATAAAATTGACTGTATTACTGATGTTCCTTCTAGCCATTGGAGTGTAGAAGATTACTATGATCCTAATCCGAGAACAGCAGAAGATAAAACTTATTGCAAACGTGGTGGGTTTATTCCTGAAGTTGATTTTAATCCGATGGAATTTGGCATCCCTCCCAGCATTTTAGAAGTTACAGATGTTTCTCAACTATTAAGTTTGGTAGTTGCTAAAGAAACAATGGAAGATGCTGGTTATGGTGACTCTCGTGAATTTAGCCGCGAAAATATTGGTGTAATTCTGGGTGTAGCTATGGGCAAACAATTGGGAATGCCATTAGCTGCCAGATTAGAATATCCGATTTGGGAAAAAGTTCTCAAAAGCACTGGTTTATCTGACGAAGATACTAAAAAGATTGTTGATAAAATCAAATCTGCTTATGTGAAATGGGATGAAAATGCTTTCCCTGGAATGTTAGCAAATGTGGTGGCTGGGAGAATTGCTAACCGCCTCGATTTTGGTGGAACAAACTGTGTTGTTGATGCGGCTTGTGCTAGTTCCTTTGGGGCATTAAAAATGGCCATTAGTGAATTAGTTGAACATCGTAGCAACATGATGTTAACTGGTGGAGTAGACACCGATAACACGATTATGGCTTACATTTCCTTTAGCAAAACTCCAGCCGTTACTCCTAGCGATAATGTGAAACCATTTGACGCTAAATCCGATGGCATGATGTTAGGTGAAGGCATTGGGATGATTCTTCTCAAACGCTTAGAAGATGCCCAAAAAGACGGGGATAAAATCTATGCGGTAATCAAGGGAATTGGGACTTCTAGTGATGGTCGCTATAAGAGTATTTATGCTCCTCGAAAAGAAGGACAAGTTAAAGCCTTAGAACGGGCTTATGATGATGCTGGTTTTTCTCCTGCTACTGTGGGTTTAATGGAGGCACATGGTACGGGAACAATGGCTGGAGATCCCATAGAATTTAGTTCTTTGCAGGATTTCTTTGGTAAATATGACACCCAAAAACAACATA
This sequence comes from Dolichospermum compactum NIES-806, assembly GCF_002368115.1. Taxonomy (NCBI): domain Bacteria; kingdom Bacillati; phylum Cyanobacteriota; class Cyanophyceae; order Nostocales; family Aphanizomenonaceae; genus Dolichospermum; species Dolichospermum compactum. The sequence continues at coordinate 3,927,664 of NZ_AP018316.1, forward strand.
TTGCTTTGGGGAGTGTGAAGTCGCAAATTGGGCATACAAAAGCCGCTGCCGGTACTGCTAGTTTAATTAAAACTGCCCTAGCATTGCATCATAAAGTATTGCCGGCAACTATCAATATTACTGAACCAAATCCTAAATTAGATATTGAAAATTCTTCCTTTTATCTGAATACTCAAACTAGACCTTGGATTAAGGTAGAAGGTGAAACTCCCCGACGGGCTGGTGTGAGTGCCTTTGGTTTTGGTGGCACAAATTATCACGTTGTTTTGGAAGAATACGAACCCGAACAACAAAGTTCTTATCGTTTACATGGTGCTGCGGGTGAGGTGCTGTTATTTGGTGCTACTCACGCGGAATTAATTAGCAAGTTAGAAGCAACTTTAAATAATTTGCAAGCTGATGATGGGGAAAGATTTTATTCCCAATTAGTTCTAGATTGTCAATCTCTAACTATTCCTAAAACTGCGGTCAGAATTGGGTTTGTATCTGAGAATTTACAAGAAGCTTGTAAGCTGTTGGAAGTTGGAATTGGTTTATTAAAAAGTAAGCCTGATGCAATTTATTGGGAACATCCTCAAGGTATTTATTACCGTTCTGCTGGCATGGATTTGGGTGGAAAGGTTGTCGCTTTATTCTCTGGACAAGGTTCTCAATACTTGGAAATGGGCAGAGAAGCGGTAATGAATTTCCCTAGCTTGCGACAGTTATATGGAAAAATGGATCATCTGTTTAAGCAGGGGAATTTGCAACCTGTTTCCGAAGTGGTTTTCCCTCGTTCTAGCTTTGATGAAGTTGAGAAAAAAGCCCAAGTTGCAACTTTGCAAAGAACGGAATATGCACAGCCGGCAATTGGGGTTTTTAGTGCCGGTTTATATGGAATTTTGCAACAGGCTGGGTTTAAGGCAGATTTCACCGCCGGTCATAGTTTTGGTGAATTAACCGCTTTGTGGGCGGCTGGAGTGTTGAGTGAGGCTGATTATTTGTTCCTGGTGAAGGCTAGAGGACAGGCTATGGCTGCACCCAAAGACCCGGATCATGACGCTGGTAGTATGTTGGCGGTGAAGGAAGATATCAGCAAAATTGAACCGCTGCTGAAGCAGTTTCCAAAAGTAAGTATTGCTAACTTTAATTCTCCTACCCAAATTGTTTTAGCTGGTCCAAAACTGGAAATTGAAAAAATCCAAGCTGCTTGCCAAAAGTTAGGATATAGTGCGGTTTTATTGCCTGTATCTGCGGCTTTTCATACTCCGTTGATTGCATTTGCACAAAAATCTTTTGCGATCGCAACTAAGTCGGTAACTTTCAAAAATCCGCAAATTCCCGTTTTTAGTAATGTCACTGGTAAACAGTATCCGCAAAATGCAGCAGCAATTCAAAAGAACTTAGAAAGCCATTTAGCTAGTTCTGTGTTGTTCAAACAAGAGATTGAAAATATCTATGCCGCTGGTGGTTATTGCTTCGTAGAATTTGGACCAAAACGGGTTTTAAGTAACTTGGTAAAAGATATTTTAGGCGATCGCCCCCATCTTACCATATCTCTGAATCCCAGTGCCTCCAAAAATAGCGATCGCTCTTTGCGAGAAGCCGCAGTCCAATTGCGTGTCATTGGCATGAATATTGCCAACCTTGACCCCTACAAACGCCTTGCTGTACTCCCCCCCATTTCCACCAAAAAGACCCTCAGCGTCAAACTAACAGGCATTAACTACATTTCCGACAAAACCAAAAACGCCTTTACCGAAGCCTTACAGGACGGACATAAAATTTCAGGAGTTCAGGAGTTCAAGAGTTTAGAAGTTCAAGAATTCAAGAATTTAGAAATAGAAACTCCTGTAATTGCCAAAATTTCTCCAACCAACGGACATAACGGCAACGGTAACGGTAACGGACATAAAAAACAACCCCTCATTGAAACCCAGTTACAGCCTCAGATGACTACCACTGCAACCATTCAAAAACAATCCAGTCCAGAATTGTTCGCGCCCCAATCCAGCGAGAAGATGCAAACACCGGATAAACTTATAAATTGCCAACAAATTCTCACCAGCTTGGAACAACTTCTGAGTCAGTTCCAGCACAACCAAAGCGAGAATTTAGAAGTTCACAGCACCTATCTTAACCATCAGATAGAATACGCCAAAACCTTCTTTCAATTGATGCAGCAGCAAAACACCTTATTTGCTAATGCTAAATCTTCTGCTGAAGCCGCTCAAATTAAGCAAGTGATCATGGAAAGCTTAGAGCGGAGTATGATTCAGTTTCATTCCCAACAAGGTGAAACCCTCCGTATTCATGAACAATATCTGCGGGAACAGATAGAATATACCAAACACTTTTTCCAACTCATTCAAGAAGAATATTCTCAACTTATTTCTGACACCCAAGAAATAGCACCTGTAAATGTCAGTGTTACTCCAGAAGAAGCACCTGTTCCTCCCACAGCCACCATTATTCCGCCTCAACCATTACCAGTAATTGAGCCAAAAGTTCAAATTGCAGAACCTGTAATTGCAGCACCAGTCATTGAACCTGAACCAATTATTATTCCCCAGTCCCCAGTTGCATTTATCCCAGAACCCACACCTGTAACCAGCAACTTAAATCTGGATGATCTAGCTAACAACCTCTTAAGTATCACCAGCGAAAAAACTGGTTATCCTATCGAAATGCTAGAACTCGATATGGACATGGAAGCGGACTTAGGAATTGACTCCATTAAACGGGTAGAAATTCTGGGAGGATTGCAGGAATTATATCCCAACTTACCTAAACCCAACCTGGAAGAACTAGCAGAAAAACGCACCATTGGTCAAGTTGTCGAATATCTGCAAGGACAGGGAACAGGTGACAGGTTACAGGTTACAAGTGACAGTGTAGAGGTAATAGGTAACAGGTTACAGGTGACAGGTGACAGTAACGAATATGCAGATTTAGGACAAACCCTGTTAAACATCACCAGTGAAAAAACAGGTTATCCCGTAGAAATGCTAGAACTGGACATGGACATGGAAGCCGACTTAGGGATAGATTCCATCAAACGGGTAGAAATACTCGGAGCAATGCAGGAAGCATATCCCGACCTACCCAAACCCAATATAGAAGAATTAGGCGACCTACGGACAATCGGACAAATCGTTAACTACCTCCAATCACTGGTGGGAGGTGAAAAAAAAAAGCCGCACATTGATGTTAACCTGGTAACAACCACCAGCGTAGGGGCGCAGGTCCTGCGCCCTCTCCTGGATTCTCTCACCCCACTCCCCATCGTAGACCCTAATCTTCCCCGTCGTCCTGCTCAACTTAAAACCTTACCCAGACCAGATTTTTTAGAAGCGCAGTTACCAGAAGGACACATTGGTTTAATTACAGATGATGGTTCTTTAACTACTAGCAAAGTAGTCCATGCACTGATAGAACAAGGTTGGAAAGTTGTAGTTTTGAGTTTCCCCCAATCGTTAGTTGCATCGCAATTGCCATTACCAGCAGGTGTTACCCGCGTCACCTTGGCAAACATGAGTGAACAACATCTGCAATTATTATTGCAAAGTGTGACTACTAAACACGGAGCGATTGGGGCATTTATTCACCTCCACCCTCAATTTACACCGGAAAAACCTGGACATATTTCCTATCCCGAAGCAGAAAAGGCGATTCTTAAACAAGTGTTTTTAATGGCAAAACATCTGAAAGCAACTTTGAATAATGCCGCATCTTTACCAGGAAGAACCAGCTTTTGTACAGTTGCCCATCTTGACGGTGAATTTGCCTTAGGACATCAAACTAATTTTAGTGCGATCGCTGCCGGTTTGTTTGGTTTAACAAAAAGTTTGCGCTGGGAATGGCCACAAGTCTTCTTCCGAGCAATTGACCTCAATCCTAGTTTAGATCCTTACGAATCTGCCCAATATATTGTCGCTGAATTGCATGATTCTAATCGCTATATTGGCGAAGTTGGTTATGGTAATCAAGGAAGAGTAACCCTAGTTGCTAAAGCTGAATAATTTATATAGTGGGTATTAATTACCCACTATACCAATCCTAAATAAAATGTGAACATCTCTTATTTTCTTACCTCTGTGTCCTCTGTGCCTCTGTGGTTCGTTAAAAAACTAGTTCATAACTCAAATAGGATTGCTATATTTCAACAATTATTCTCTTCTTTTTAGAAGAATATGGATTAAATGAACCACGAAGGGATGAAGAACACGAAGGAAGAAAAGAAGAAGAGAGGGATGATTTTTTCGATTTAGATTCTGTTTGATATTTTGATTTTTACGTGAGGATTTATGACTGTAACTGTTCAAGTTAGCCCATCTTCTGTCTTTGTTGTCAGTGGTGGGGCAAAGGGAATCACTGCTCAATGTACGATTAAATTAGCTCAACATCAACGTTGTAAATTTATTCTTTTAGGTCGTTCGGAAATTACCACAGAACCAGAATATGTTCATGATTGTGTGGAAGATTCGGCTTTGAAAAAGCGCATTATGGAAAATTTGATTTCTCAAGGTGAGAAACCAACACCCATGATGGTACAAAAGATATTTAATCAAATTAATTCTAGTCGAGAAATTAAGAAGACTTTAGCAGCTATTGAAGCGACAGGAGGAACGGCTGAATATATCAGTGTTGATGTCACTGATACTGTGAATTTGCAAGCTAAATTACAAGAAGTTTCTCAAAAGGTTGGGCAAATTACTGGCATTATTCACGGTGCTGGTAACTTAGCCGATAAGTTAATTGAAAAAAAGACAGAAGATGATTTTGAGAAGGTTTACACTGCTAAAGTTCAGGGTTTAGAAAATCTCCTCAATTGTGTTAATCCTCAGCAATTACAACATTTAGTATTGTTTTCTTCCGTGACTGGATTTTATGGTAATATCGGTCAGAGTGATTATGCTATAGCGAACGAAATTCTCAGTAAATCAGCCCACTTAATGAAACAATATAACCCCAATTGTCATGTAGTCGCAATTAATTGGGGTGGTTGGGATAGTGGCATGGTGACACCACAATTAAAAAAAGCATTTGCAGAACGAGGAATTAGTATTATTCCCGTAGAAATTGGCACACAAATGCTAGTTAATGAACTACATCCAGCTTATCAAGATTATCCACAAGTTGTAATTGGTAGTCCCATGAAACTACCACCTACTCCTTTAGGTTCAGAACTTTGTAGCTATCGCATTCGCAGACGAATGACATTAGCAGAAAATCCATTTTTACACGATCATACAATTGCAGGTTCACCAGTTTTACCAGCCACCTGTGCTAAATCATGGATGGTTAATGGCTGTGAAGAAATCTATCCAGGTTATACATATTTTAGTTGCCAAGACTTCAAAGTTTTAAAAGGAATTACCTTTAATTCTACCTTAGCTCAAGAACATATTCTAGAAATCAAAGAAGTCTCTAAGGTAGATGGTGATTTTGTCGAATTTCAAACCAAAATATTGAGTAAAACCCCCGAAGGAAAAACTCATTATCACTTTAGTTCTCTGATAAAACTGGTAAAAAATATGCCAGAAGCACCCATTTATGAAGCAATGGATCTCAGAGAAGATAATATCGTCACTGATACAGCCAAAGACTTCTATCAAAATAGTGACTTATCCCTATTTCATGGTCCAGCTTTCCAAAAAATTACCAAAGTTTTAAATATTAGTTCAGAAAAACTCACAGCCGAATGTTGTTGGCAAGAAATCACAGCCAAAGAACAAGGACAATTCCCTGTCAAATGGCACAACCCCTACATTATTGACTTGAGTACCCAAACATTATGGTTATGGTTAAACTATATCCATAAAGAAGTTTGTTTACCAGGACAATTAACATACTGTGAACAATACTTAGCAGTACCATTTAACGTCCCATTTTATGTTTCCTGTGAAATCATAGCCAAAACTGACACAGGTGCAACAGTCAACTTCATTATTCACAATCGTCAAGGAAAAATCTACTCCAAAATCTTAGGAGCAAAAGCCGTAATTTGGCCAATGAAAATGTTAAATAAAAAGTAAGAATCTAAATCCAGTAGGTTGAGTAGAACGAAGTGTTCGCGTAGCGTGCCGAAGGCATAACCCAACATTTCTAAACCTTTTTTGGGTTTCCTTCCGTCAAACCAACCTACAATTTACTTTCTTTCTTCTTTCTTCTTTCTTCTTTCTTCGTGTTCTTCGCTCCTTCGTGGTTAATTTCTCTTAATTATCTTCCTGCGTCCATAAATCCGTAAACATTGGGGAATCGCGTAAATCCTAAATAACATAGGGAAAAGAGTAAATAATATCTCCTTCCCTCACCCCCCAATGAGGATTTCAAAAGTGGAAAAAATAGCAATCATCGGGTTATCTTGCCTATTTCCCGATGCTAATAATCCTGAAGAATTTTGGCAGAATCTCACAGCAGAAAAAGATTCCACATCATCTATAACTGTAGCGGATTTGGGAATAGATCCCGCTATATTCTACGATCCAAATAAAGGTAAACCGGAAAAATTCTACTTTCAAAAAGGTGGGTTTATCCGCAACTTTAAATTTGATGCCAAAGAGTATAACTTACCTGAAGCATTTCTTGAAAGCTTAGATAATACCTTTAAATGGTCATTGTACGCTGCTAAAAAAGCCATTGTCCAAAGTGGTTATTGGGGAAATCAAACTGCACTTGCAAAATGTGGCGTAATTTTAGGAACTCTGGGATTACCAACCAAAGCTTCCAATCAATTATTTGCTCCTATTTATCAGCAAAATATTGAACCTGCAATTGGTGAACTCTTACAGGAAAAATACTTTCGTTTAGGTGGTTCATTAACCTCTCAAAAAGTCTCTCCATACAATGCTATGGTTTCCGGTTTACCTGCTGCTATAGTTTCTAAAGCATTTTCTCTCTCTGCAACTCACTTCTCCATAGATGCTGCCTGTTCCTCATCATTTTATGCCATTAAATTAGCATCCCATTATCTCCAATCTGGCAAGGTGGATTTAATGTTAGCTGGTGCTATTAGTTGTTCAGATCCTTTATTTATCAGAATGTTATTTTCTGGTATTCAAGGATATCCAGATAATGGCATTAGTCGTCCTCTAGACAAATCATCACGTGGGTTAATTACCTCCGAAGGAATTGGGATGGTAATGCTCAAAAGATATAGTGATGCTGTGAGAGACGGAGACAAAATATTAGCAACAATTTGCGGTAATGGTTTATCTAATGATGGTAAAGGGAAACATCTTCTTAGTCCTAATCCTCAAGGGCAAACTCTCGCATATCAAAGAGCTTATTCTGAAGCTAAACTTAACCCCCAAACTATTGATTATTTAGAATGCCACGCCACCGGTACTCCATTGGGAGATACCACCGAATGCAACTCAATTGAAGAATTTTTTAGTCCATATAAAGCAGCGCCATTAGTAGGTTCAACAAAAACAAATGTTGGTCATTTACTTGTGGCTGCCGGCATGGTGGGAATAACCAAGACAATTTTAAGTATGTCTCATGGTGTGATTCCTCCAACTATTAATATGACTCAACCTATCGGTTCTGAAAATAATGTTGTCTCTCCACAAAACATTGTCAGAACGCCGACTAAATGGCCAAGTCAAGAAAATAAAAAAGTAGCTTTAAGTGCGTTTGGTTTTGGTGGAACAAACTCTCATATCATTCTAGAACAGGGGAATTAAGCAAATGAATATTCAGCAAAATAAGACTGCAAAAATGGCAATTGTGGGCATGGATTCTTTTTTTGGGGAATGTCAAGAATTAGATGCCTTTGAGAGCAGTATTTATGACGGAAAACAGCATTTTATTCCTCTACCAGAACAAAGATGGCATGGTATTAATGAACAAGAAACTTTACTGCGAGAGTACGGTTTAGAAGCTGAAAAAGTCCCCCAAGGAGCGTATATTAATAATTTTGAAGTTGATACCTTAGCTTACAAAATCCCTCCTAATGAAGTTGAAAAAATCAACCCCCAACAACTTCTATTATTAAAAGTTGCTGACCGCGCTCTCAAAGATGCGGGAATTTCACCTGATAGTAACGTAGCGGTAATTATCGCCGCAGATACAGAATTATCTGTACACCAACTCCAGCAAAGATGGAATTCATCTTGGCAAGTTAAAGATGGTTTGAATGGTGCAGAAATCGCTTTATCACCAGAAAAAATTAATCAATTAGAAAGTATTGTTCAAGATAGTATCCACAATCAAGTTGAACTGAGTGAATATCTCAGTTACGTTACCAACATCATGGCTAGTCGGATTTCCTCTTTATGGAATTTCTCTGGACCATCTTTTACAATTAGTGCCGTCGAAACAGCCGCTTTCAAAGCTTTAGAATTAGCACAAATGCTGTTAGATACTAATGAAGTAGATGCTGTAGTTGTGGGTGCTGTTGACTTAGCAGGAGGTGTAGAAAATGTCTTATTGCGAAGTCAATTTGGCAAAATTAATACAGGAGTCAATACCTTAAGTTTTGATGAGAAAGCTAATGGTTGGAATGTGGGAGAAGGTGCAGGTGCAGTTGTTCTTAAACGTCATGATACAGCGTTAGCAAATAATCAACGTATCTATGCAGTAATTGATGGTATTAGCATTGGTCAATCTTCCTCAATGGCTGTAGATAGCCATACCATTACTCAAGTCTGTCAACAAGCTTTTCAACAAGCCGGCATTGAACCCATAAAAGTCAATTATTTGGAAGTCTGCGCTAGTGGTATTCCCACAGAAGACGAAGCTGAAATTAACGGTATCCTCCAAGCTTATCCCTCAGTGGGAGATGGTTTACACTGCGCCATAGGTAGCGTTAAATCCAATATTGGTCATACCTTCGTTGCGTCTGGAATTGCCAGTTTAATTAAAACTGCACTGAGTATTTATCACAGATATATTCCTGGAACTCCCAATTGGTCTGGTGTCAAAACACCGCAAGTATGGGAAGGTAGTCCTTTTTATGTTGCTACTGAGTCTAGACCTTGGTTTTTGCAAAAAGAAGTCAAATCTCGAATTTCTGCAATTAATAGTATTGGTTGTGATGGTTCTTTTGCCCATATCATTTTATCAGAAGAAACCCAACAACCAGAACGCACCAGCAAATATTTAGAATCCAGACCTTTGCATTTATTACCCATTGCCGCAGATGATCAATCTAGCTTATTAGCAGCATTGGATCATTTGCAAGCAACAATTGAAAATACTGATTCTCTCAAAGATATTGCTAGTCAAACTTTTGTTAAATTTCAGCAAAACTCTGACAGTAAATATACACTTTCCCTAACTGGACGCAACCAAAAAGAATTAATTAAAGAAATTAATTCTGCCAAAAAAGGTGTAACTAATGCCTTTACAAATGGCAAAGATTGGCAAACTCCCATAGGTAGTTATTTTACACCAAAACCACTGGGTAAAGATGGAGAAATTGCCTTTATTTATCCCGCTGCTGTTAATACTTATTTAGGTATTGGTAGAAGTCTTTTCCGTCTATTTCCTAAAGTTTTTGATGATGTCATTATCAAAAGTCTTTACGAACGAGCAGCAGATGTTGAAAAACTTGTATTTCCGAGAAGTTTGAGTAAATTGTCAAATCGACAATTAGAAACATTAGAAAAGAAATTGTTGGATGATTCCTGGGCAATGTTTGAAGCAGAAGTGCTTTTTACCAGATTAATTTCCACAATTATCATCGAGGATTTTAACATTAAACCTAAATATATTTTCGGATATAGTTTAGGTGAAACTAGCATGATGGTTGCTCAAGGAGTATGGAGCAATTTTTATGAAGTTAGTCATACCTTTAATTCGTCAGCTTTATTTGGAGATAGATTATCAGGTCAAAAAAATGCTGTTCGTGAGTATTGGGGACTACCAAAAACTGACACAATTTCAGAGAATAAGTTATGGGCTAACTATGTTCTCATGGCGACTCCAGACCAAGTTAGAGAATGTTTAAAAACCGAAACTCGCGTTTACTTGACACAGATTAATACAGCAGAAGAAGTATTAATTGCCGGAGAACCAGCAGCTTGTGAGCGAGTAATTAAAACCCTGGGTTGTAATTCTTTTCCTGCTCCTTTTGATCATGTGATTCATTGTCAAGCAATGCAATCAGAATCTCAAGAACTAGAAAAATTATACACTATACCAGCGCAAAAAATACCAGTAATTAAGTTTTATTCTGCGGCTGAATATCAATCAATTGAACTTGATAGCCAAGAAATTGCTCACAATATTGCTACAGGATTATGTCAACAACTCGACTTTCCCCGCTTAGTTAATCGCGTCTATGGTGACGGAGCAAAAATATTTATTGAAGCCGGTGCAGGTGGTATTTGTTCACGCTGGATAGATAAAAATTTAGGTAATCAAGAACATCTTACCGTATCCCTCAACCGACGCGGCACAGATGACCATAGTTCGCTAATTAAAGCATTAGCAAAACTATTGAGTCATCAAGTAAATTTAAACCTCTCTCCTTTATATAACCTATCCTCAGAAAATACCAAACACAAAAAAGCTGCGCTGAGGAAAGTTACATTAGGTGGTAATTCCATGACTTCTGCAATTTTAAATGCAGAAAATCGCCAAATCTTTGCTAATAACCAAAAGCAACCATTTTCTACTCATCAAGAGTATAAAATTATCAATTCCCTACAGACATCGGAGAAAATAGCACCCACAGAGATTTACCCCAAACCCCAAACCAAGCTACAAAAAAATACCATGAAAACTATCATGGAGAACGGTTTGGAATTGTCAAAGAAACTAAAATTCTTTGAGTCAACAAAAATCCTAAAGCCCAACATAAATCAAGAATCTGGTGAAAAAATTAGCATGAATGATTTAAAAAAAGCTCAGTATCAAAACTTAAGTAACAATACTGCTAAATTAACCAAAACCCACACAAACTTCTTAGCAGCTAGACAGGATTTTAGTCAGCAAATGAGCGAAATTATTCAATTGCAACTAGCTTGCGCTCAAAACTTACTCAAGGAAGAGAAATAATTCACTTAGTGTTAAGTGTAAAACTCTTTTTTAACCTTCGCGCAGCGTGGCGTTAGCCATACCACAGAGGCACAGAGGACACAGAGGGAAGAAAAAATGCTTAACTGAACTGTATTCAGAAATAGCCTGAAAATTACACTGAGATGTAAAAATATTAACGCTCTTTCTCTGTGCCTCTGCGCCTCGGCGTGAGCTAGATTCTTCATTTCACATCCTTTGCTTATAAATTGAGGAATAATTACCGTGACAACAATCGAGACGGTACTAAATAAACACGATAATGGACTTGGATTTTTCACCTGTAATCATCAAAACCAAATTTGGAAAGGTTCATTAGATTGTGTGAGCTTTGAAAAAAGTGCCATCAAAGATAAACTATTAACTTTAGATCAACCTTGTCATATTATTAAAATATCAGGGAAAATTGGTGCTACTAATGATGGTTATTTAGCACCTACTGATAATGGTTCTTCTGGACAAGCAGAACTTTTAATCTCACTACCTCCCCTGCGATTACAACAACTTGGCGACCCTAGTTTTCTCGCTGCTTATGGTGTAAAATATGCCTATATGACAGGAGCAATGGCTGGTGGTATTGCTTCCGAAGAAATGGTAATTGCACTCGGAAAAGAGAAAATTTTAAGTTCCTTTGGTGCAGGTGGTTTACTTCCAGAACGCTTAGAAACTGCGATTAATAATATCCAACAAGCATTACCTAATAGACCTTACGCTTTCAATTTAATTCACAGTCCTAACGAACCAGCTATTGAACGCCGCGCTGTAGATTTATATCTGAAATATGGTGTCAGAACAGTAGAAGCATCAGCATTTTTAGACTTAACTCCTAACATCGTTTATTATCGAGTTGCTGGGTTAAGATTAAATGCAGCTAATCAAATTGATATCCGAAATAAGGTAATAGCTAAAGTTTCCCGTCGAGAAGTTGCCACTAAATTTTTACAACCGGCACCGGAACGAATTCTCAAAGAATTACTTCAGCAAGGACTAATTACAGAATTGCAAGCTAATTTGGCGAGACAAGTGCCAATGGCTGATGATATTACCGTTGAAGCCGATTCTGGTGGTCATACAGATAATCGTCCTTTAGTATGTTTATTACCTTCAATCATTGCCCTCAGAGATGAAATTCAAGGGCAATATAATTACTCAGTTCCTATTAGAGTGGGAGTTGCTGGAGGTATTGGTACACCAGAAGCAGCACTAGCTGGTTTTATGATGGGCGCCGCTTATATAGTGACTGGTTCAATTAATCAATCTTGTGTTGAATCTGGTGCTTGTGAACATACTAAAAAGTTGTTAGCACAAGCAGAAATGGCAGATATGACAATGGCTCCCGCAGCCGATATGTTTGAAATGGGAGTCAAATTGCAAGTTCTCAAACGGGGGACAATGTTTCCCATGCGAGCGCAAAAATTGTATGAGTTATATCGCACTTACGACTCTATTGAACAGATTCCCACAGCAGAAAAAGAGAAGCTAGAAAAACAAATTTTCCGTAAAAGTCTTGCGGAGGTGTGGGAAGGTGCAGCGGCTTATTTATCCCAAAAGAATCCTGAAAAATTGGGTAAGGCTGTTAATAATCCTAAATTGAAAATGGCTGTCATCTTTCGTTGGTATTTAGGATTATCTTCCCGATGGTCTAGCACTGGTGAAAAAGGTCGGGAAGTTGATTATCAAATTTGGTGCGGGCCAGCTATGGGTGGTTTCAATGACTGGGTGCGTGGTTCATATTTGTCAGAATATAATCAGCGTCATGTTGTTGATGTTACTGACCAAATTATGAGGGGGACAGCATTTTTATATCGTAGTCACAGTTTAAAAATGCAGGGTTTACAAATGCCTGCTTATTACAGTCAATATCAACCAATTCGTTCTACATTGGAGAAGTAAAAATGAGTTTAAAACAGTCTTGTACTTCTGAAAGTATTCAATCATTTCTAGTTTCCCATCTCGCGGAAGTTGTCGGAGTTGAAACCGCAGAAATTGATGTTGATGAAAACTTAGAAAATTATGGTTTGGATTCTGCTCAAGCCATGATGATCATTAGTAAATTAGAGGAATTACTAGGTTTTAAACCTTCTCCTATTTTACTTTGGCATTATCCTAATATTGCGGCACTTTCCCAACGATTGTCAGAAGAATCTAGTGATGGTTCTCAGCTACAAGATGCAGGTTCAAGCACAAATTCCCCTGTTAGTTTTGCTCCTCCTCTTCTAGATTTGGCTGCGGAAGCTGTTCTAGACCCCACTATTCAACCCATAGGCATTGCTGTTTCTGTTACTAACCCTAAAAACATCTTTTTAACCGGGGGAACAGGTTATTTAGGGGCTTTTATTATCAAGGAATTACTAGAAGTATCGGACGCAAATCTTTATTGTTTAGTCCGTGCTGATAATGTAGAAGCAGGGAAGAGCAAATTAGCAAGTAATTTGCAACAATATGGTATTTGGAAAGATGAATATAGTAGCCGAATTATCCCCATTATTGGGGATTTAGCACAGCCAAATTTAGGTATTAATGCAGAACAATTTCAAAATCTAGCTGCTAATATTGATACTATTTATCATAGTGCAGCTTTACTGAATTATGTTTATCCTTACTCAGCATTAAAAACAGCGAATGTTTTGGGTACACAAGAAGTTTTGCGTTTGGCTTGTCAAACTAAAGTTAAGCCATTGCATTATGTTTCTAGTGTGGCTGTTTTTGAATCCAGTGCTTATGCTGGTAAGCTAGTTAAAGAAGATGATGATTTTCATGACTGGGAAGGTATTTTCCTCGGTTATTCCCAAACTAAGTGGGTGGCAGAAAAATTAGTGAAAATTGCTGGTAGTCGAGGATTACCTATCACTATTCATAGACCTCCTTTAATTTCTGGAGATAGCCAAACCGGGATTTGTAATACCCATGATTTCATAAATTTGATGATTAAAGGTTGTCTACAAATGGGTTCTTTCCCTGATGTAGATTATATGTTAGATATGTCTCCTGTTGATTATGTGAGCAAATCTGTTGTTTATCTTTCTCGACAAGAAACATCTGTAGGTAAAGCTTTCCATTTACAACATCCTCAACCTGCTTCTTTAAAATCTTTAGTTGATTGGGTGCGTTCTTTTGGATTTTCACTGAAGATGATCCCCTACGAAGAATGGCAAGCAGAGTTAATTAATAATGTCACATCTCAAGACAATCCTTTATATACTTTGCGTCCATTTTTACTAGAACGTTGGTCTGATGAACAAATCACCATTCCTGATTTGTATTTACAGGCCAGAAGACCAATTATCAGTTGTGAAGCAACTCTAGAAGCACTCAAAGGCAGTTCTATTGTTTGTCCGACCATTGATTCTCAATTGTTGATGACTTACACATCTTATTTAGTCCAGACTGGTTTCCTAAGTCTTGCTTGATATCACTTTTCGGTGAAGCTGCACATAATTATGAAATCCAGATTTTATTCGTATTTATCCGCGTTCATCTGCGGTCAATTATTCTGGAAATATTAATTATATGCAGCTTAATTTTTATTTGTTATAATGTAGGGATATTGGCAGGATTCATCAATGCCAATTCCAGCTAACTCAACTTTCTTAAAATGAACATAAAATGTCAGGGAACAGTTTTTATCACTGGTGCAGCTAATGGTATTGGTTATCAGTTAGCTCGTATTTTTGCTCATAATAATTATAATCTAGTGTTGGTAGATAGACTAGAAGAAAAAATCACAAAAATAGCTGTTGATTTTGCAGAGGAGTTTGGAATTTCTGTTAAACCTATTATTAAAGATTTATCTATATCTACATCTCCTGAAGAAATTTTTACGGAGTTACAACAAGCTGGTATTAAAGTTGATATTTTGGTAAATAATGCCGGATTTGGTAATTATGGATTATTCAATGAAACCAATTTAAATAATGAGTTGGAAATGCTGCAAGTAAATTTAGTTTGTCTTACCCATTTAACTAAGTTGTTTCTCAAGGAAATGGTTAAACAAGGTTATGGGAAGATATTAAATGTTTCTTCTGCGGCTGCATTTCAACCAGGTCCCTTAATGGCGGTATATTTTGCCACTAAAGCTTATATTTTATCATTTTCAGAAGCGATCGCTAATGAATTAGAAGGTACAGGTGTCACCGTCACAGTTCTTTGTCCAGGTTCAACGGCATCTGCTTTTCATGAAAGAACCGGCATGGCAGATTCTAAAATGCTGAAGGGGAAAAATATGATGGATGCGGAAACTGTGGCTCAGATGGGCTATGATGCGTTAATGAGAGGAAAAACAATTGTTATTCCTGGTTTTATGAATAAATTGATGTCAAAATGTGTACGGTTTATTCCGAGAAAAATGGTCACAAAAATTGTCAGAAGTATGCAGGAAGAGAAGTAGGGGTTTAGGACTGCTGAACCGCCACAAAATTAGATCATGATAGAATCTTATTAATATCACAATTATTAACTCTGTGTTGATATTATGCAAACACAAACACGATACTACACCCCAGAAGAATACTTAGAACTCGAAGAACAAGCAGAGTATAAAAGCGAATATCGAGATGGAGAAATTATAGCTATGACTGGAGGAACAACAAATCATAATAAAATAGCTCTTAATTTCGCAGCTTCCTTAAAATACGGATTAAGAAAGAAAAACTATGACGTTTATATTGGTGATGTCCGCTTGTGGATACCGCGTTATCGTCAACATACATACCCTGATGTGATGATAATTCAAGGAGAACCTATTTATGCTACTGAAAATACTACCACTGTGATGAATCCTTTATTAATTGCTGAAGTTTCATCTAAATCAACTAGTAATTATGACCAAAGTGATAAATTCATGTATTATCGTTCTATACCTGAATTTAAAGAATATATTTTAATCAATCAATATCAATATCATGTTATGCAATATGTGAAAACAAATGATGGTAAATGGATATTCACAGAGTTAGAATCGGAATCAGATATTTTAACATTACAAACTATAGATTTTCAGATTGCTTTAAGTGAAATATATGAACAGGTAAATTTTACCCAAAGCAATGAAAATCAAGAATAATCATAATGTATCTTTGATATCCTGTAATTGCTGTTACACTGATTTGCCGGGAAAATCTATTAGATATAGAATGTTGCATATGGTATTGCTGAATTGAGGTATGAAATTCCCAAATTGAACCTTGAAAACTTTTACCTTTACCTTTACGTCTTTGCGCCTTGACGTGAGACTAAAATTCATACCCTTAATCAGCAACGCCGAATTTTGCATATTTAATCAATACCTTGTCCGTTTTTTCCAGGTTGGGTTAAGCGACAGCGCAACCCAACGCTTATGTTAGGTTTCATGCTAATTGCTCCGCAACGCTAACGCGAACAACCCAACCGACGAATCAAGGCTAGGTTTTTCCTAATCTGTAGGTAGGATGGGTTATAATGGGTTAATGCGAGAAAAAACAATTGTTATTCCTGGGTTTATGAATAAAATGATGTCAAAATGTGTCCGGTTTATTCCTAGAAAACTCGTCATAAAAATTGTCAGAAGTATCCAGGAAGACAAGTAAGCAGGTGAGCAGAAAAGCTGTTTTCGTTTTGTAGGGTGCGTTAGGAAACGCACCTTATTTAGGTATAACAAGAAGATCGGATTCCATTGCATAGATGGCAAATGGAAAATAACATTCCTATCCATATTTGGCACGTTTTTTTTGATAAAGCTTATGGTTTATGTCTTGATCAAGCTGAACAACTTATAAAAGAAGGTTTAATTGAGCCAACAATTCAAACCTTTCAAGCTCCAGGTGGAGCAACAACTAAAAAAGCTATTTACAAATTTTATTACCATTATGCTTATCCTCTAGGGATTTCCACAGAGAAACCTACTTTAGTACCTGATTATATCGAAGATAAAAATGGACATATTTTGCCTTATGTAAAATTTGTAGGAGGCTCACTTAAGATTGCCCAGAACGCCTTAAAAATACTCAATAACCTTTAATAAATTATGATTCATCAAAAACTACCTAATAACTGGCAAGAAAGAGAAAAATTACGTGATAAAGGTCAATTCTGGACACCAGAATGGGTGACAAAAGCGATGATTTCGTATATAGTAAAAGACACGGATTTGGTGTTTGATCCTGCTGCTGGAAAAGGAGCTTTTTTAAATGCTTTATTACAAATAAATCCCTCTATTAATTATTATGGAATTGATATAGATAAATATGTTTTAGAAGATGAAATTTATCAAAAAAATAGTTGCTTTGTAGAATTACGTGATTTTATCAAAAATCCTCCACAGAAAAAGTTTAACGCAATTATAGCTAATCCACCTTACATCAGACATCACCGAATTGATGAAAAGATGAAACAATTTCTAAAAGAGCTTTTTATAAAAATTACAGGTTTTACAATTGATGGTAGAGCAGGTTATCATATTTACTTTTTTGTGCAGGCGTTAAATTTACTTGATAAAAATGGTAGATTAGCTTTTATCATGCCTGCTGATACTTGTGAAGGAATTTTTGCTCAAAAACTGTGGCAATGGATTACTAAAAATTATTGTCTTGAATGTGTTGTTACATTTCATGAAAATGCGACACCTTTTCCCAAGGTTGATACCAATGCAATCATTTTTTTTATTAAGAAATCTGAACCTGTCCAGATAATTAAATGGATAAAGGCAAATGAAGCCAATGAGGAACTTTTTAATTTTGTTAAATCAGACTTTAAAGATACAAATTATATAACTCTGGAAATTAATAATCGAGAGTTAAAAGAAGGATTAGCAACAGGTTTATCAAGACCCAAACAAAATCATTGTGATTTTAACAGGACTTACGCAACT